>RECZ01000069.1 GCA_007693765.1 Phycisphaerales bacterium
TTGCTGCGCCAGTCGTGGGGGTAGGAGTGCATGAACGTGTGGTCGTGGAACAGGTGCCCGCTGCCGCGCAGGCGCTCCGTCACGCTCTTGTTCGCGTCCCACACGCTCACGCCCCGCAGCCAATCGGGGGCGGTGTCGTCGTACGTGCCGTCCTCGCGCACGGGGCAGTAGATGGGCAGGCCCTCGCGCACGCCGGTCATGTAGTCCTCGGCGCCGTGCCCGGGCGCGGTGTGGACGAGGCCCGTGCCGTCCTCGAGCGTCACGTAGTCCGCCGCAACGACGCGGTGCAGGCGGGGCGTCTCGGGGAGCTTGTCCTGCTCCTGCAGCGCCCGCCCGAGCGAAGCGCCGTCCACGAAGGGGTGCCGGTACCCCAGCCCGACGAGCCGCTCACCCGTCGTGGTCGCGAGGATCTCCACGTCCTCCGCCTTCGCGCCCCTGGCGACCTTCTCCAGCAGTTCCTTCGCCAGCACCGTGAGCGCCCCGTCGATGCGCGCCAGCGCATACTCGAAGCGCGGATGCACCGCGATGGCGAGGTTCGCCGGGAGCGTCCAGGGCGTCGTCGTCCAGATCATGAACGAGGGGCGCGTCTCCGGGTGGTCGGTCAGGCCGAAGGCCTCGAACACCGCGTCGGCGTCCGCCGCCTCGAAGTCCACATACACAGAAATATCCTCGCGGTCCTGATACTCCAGCTCCGCCTCCGCCAGCGCCGTCTGGTTCGCGATCGACCAGTGCACCGCCTTGCGCTGCCGGTAGACGATCCCCTGCTCCACCATCGACGCGAACAACTCCAGCGTCGCGCCCTCGTACGCCGGCGCCATCGTCATGTACGGGTCGTTGTACGCGGCCATCGTCAGCAGACGCTGCATCTGGCCCGCCTGCACCTTCACGAACTTCTCCGCGTCCTTCTGGCACTCGCGCCGGATGGCCATGCGGCGTTGGTCGTCGGGCAGGGCGCTGATCTTCTCGATCTTGCCGCCCTTGACGAGCTCGCCCATGACCTTGTGCTCGATGGGCAGGCCGTGGCAGTCCCAGCCGGGGATGTAGGGGCAGTCCATGCCCATCATGCCGCGCGTGCGGACCACGAAGTCCTTGAGGCACTTGTTGAGCATGTGCCCGAGGTGGATGTCGCCGTTGGCGTAGGGGGGGCCGTCGTGGAAGACGAAGGGGGGAGCGCCCTTTCGGGCCTCGCGCAGGCGGGCGTAGACGCCGGCCTTTTCCCAGCGCTTCAGGCTGGCGGGCTCGTTCTGCACCAGGTTGGCCTTCATGGGGAAGGCCGTCTTGGGCAGGTTGAGGGTCTTCTTGTAGTCCGGGCCGGGCGATTGTTGGGCGCCGGCGCTCTCGGATGTCTGCGGGGTCTGGCTCATGCGTCGCTTTCGTCGGACGGGCCCCGCGCGGGCGGATCGCCCCGCGCCAGGCGCCGGTGGTTCGTGCGGATCGTATCGGGAAGGGCTCGGCGTGCCTCGACGCCGCGCCCCAACGCCCCGGGGCCCGCACCCGGATGGGGGCGGGCGTCGCGTGCGCCCCGCCCTCGCGTCAGTTCAACGCGAGGCGGGGCGGCCGAATTCGCGCAGCGACGCGCGGTCGGGACCGGCGTCGGCGCGTGGACTGGTTCCGGGAGTTCCGGGGGCGCATGGGCAAAGAATAACCCGCCTTGGGGGCGGGTCAACGAATGTCGGGATGTCGGATCGCTCAAACGTGCTCGAAGATCGTCTGCGAGCGGAGCACCAGCCCGCCGGCGGCGAGCAGGTGGTACGCCTGCGCGTGGATCTCGCGCTTGTGGCGCTGCACATCGAGGATCGAGGCGCACTTGCCGGCCTCGGGGTCCACCCACGTGTGCGCCGCGGCGTCGACCTCGCGGGCGAAGTCGAGCAGCTCCTTGTACGTAGCGCTGTACAGATTGTCGCTGAGCGTCTCGGTCTGCACCGTGGAGACGTACTTGATCCGCTCGCCGATCATCTGTTCGTGATCGCGTTCGCCGGCGCAGGGGAACGCGGCGCTGATGCCGCGCTCGGGCAGGCCGGAGTCCTGCGAGGTGATCAACTCCGTGACGCAGCCGCCCTCGTGCTGGAAGCGCATCACGTGCCCGCCGGGGAGAACCCACCCCTCGAACTCGTACTGGCCGTGCACAATCGTCAGACGGTTCCGGACCTTGAAGAGCTCCGGGTGCAGTGCGCGCTTGTACAGCACCAAGCGGTACGCCTGCAGAAGGCTGGTGACCTTTGCGGATGAGTTCATGGCTCGTCCTTGAAGAAAGGGTCCAACGCGATCAATGCGTTGGTGGAGGGAGAGGGCCGGATCGTATCCGCGATCCGGGAGTTGACAAGGATTATCTCGAAAAGAATGCGCTCTTTGCGGTAAAAAACACCGGAAAACACAGGCGATATTTGCGCCAGCCGCTGGCCGATCTCGCAAGTGCCCACGCTGGGGGCCTTTGCGCGGGGCCGCTCGATCCCCTGTTCTATGGAGCGGCGATTGCTCACCCGTTGCTCCTGATACGCATGCTGACGCGACTGGTTCACTCCGAGTTGGTGCGCAAACTCCCGCGCCGCAACAGGCTGGGCGCCCTGGGGGCGACGCTGCGCGTGTGCGGCCCCGACGAGGCCGACGCCATCCTGCAGTCCCTCCTCCATTCCGGGAAGAAAAGACCCTCACGCCTCGCGCTCGAGGCCGCCGCCCGCAACTGGAGCCGCCTGGCGACTGACAGGCAGAAAGCCCTCCTGCAACGCGTCGATGACCTCCCCGGCCTCATCAACACCCTCGCCGGGGGGGAAGACCCCGAAGCACGTATTGCCGCGGCCGGGCTCATAACCCGCGGCGCAACAGCGCCATCGAAGGCGACCCGCACCCCGCCCGATGCGCTCGTGCAGCCGCTCGCCGCACTCCTCGCCGATCCGGACCAGAGCGTTCGCCACGCCGCCACCGACGCCGTGCTGGCGCTCGCCGCGGCCGCGAGCGACGAACCGAACAATAGCTATGTTCGGTATATGTTCGATTGTGCGATCGCTCTTGGAGCGCAAGCGTTCCCCGAGCACCGACGCCGCGAAGTGATGGACCTCGTCATCGGCGTCATCGACGCCCCCGGCCCGCGCCTTCGCGCCTGGCTCGCCTCTCCCGATGAGCCCGGGCGGATGGCCCTCCGCGCCGCCCTGCGACGACGGCGCGGCCCGGACGCCTGCGCCCTCGCCGCACATTTACTGGCTGACCGCGATCTCGGTGGTGCGGCGATCGAAGTCCTCGGCGCCGTCTCCACCGATGATGAGCGCGAGGCCGCCCTCACCCGCCCGAGCCTCTTCGCGCACCCGCGCGCCCGCGCCAGGTTGGCCCGGGCCGCGGGCGCTACGGACCTGCTGGGCGACGAGCGCACCCCCGAGCGACTCTCCGACGCGGCCCGTGAGGGTTGGCTCGAACTGGTGCGCGTGCTGCCCATGGACGACCGCGCCCGGCTCAACCGCCTCGCGTCGCGCCTGGCCGACCCCGAGCCCCGCGTCCGCGCCAAGGCGGCGCGCATCTGCGCCGGTGCGCGCCCCTCAGAAGCCCGCGACGGCCTGCTGCGCGATTTCGCCTGCGCTGCCGAGGCCCCCGCCGCACGCCACGCCCTCGTCGCGCTGATCGCCGACCGCGACCCCGCCCGCGAGCCGGCGCTCCGCGATGCGCTGGGCACGCTCGAGCGCTCACCCCACGCATCGGTGCGCGCGTTGGCGTTCTTCTCGGGCGACACGCTCGACGCCGACCTGCGCCCAGAGCGCCGCCGAGCGCAACTGATCCGCGACCGCGACGCCTGCGTGCGCGACCTGCGGGTCCGCGTCCTGCACGACGGCGACGACGAAGCCAGGATCGAGAGCATCCTCATCGCGCGGCGTCTGGGCGTTGCGCACGAACTGGAGCTTGAACTCCTCGCCGCCGCGGGCTCGCCCTGCGTGCGCGTGTGCGCCGCCGCGGCCGGCGCGCTGCGCAGCGTGCCCACCGAGACCGCCCGCGCTGCGCTCGCCCGCCTCGCCTCGCACACGGACGACCGCGTCCGCGCCAACGCCGTCGACGCCCTCAGCGCCCGCGACGCAGCGGACCCGGCCGTCGCCGCGGCTCTCCGCGACGACGCGCCCCGCGTCGTCGCCGGCGCGATCGCCGGCCTGGCGCGCACGTTCGGCGCCCTCGAACCCGACGCCCGCCTCGCCCTCCGCGACCTGCTCGCCCACGACGACGAACGCGCCCGCCTCGCCGGCCTGTGGGCCGCGATGCGCGGCGGGGTCGCCGAAGCGGCCCCACTCGTCGCCCGGCGCATCCGTCTCGGCGTTTCCGACCACGAGCGCCGACTCGCCGCCCGCTGCGCCCGTCATCTGCTGCTCCGGATGGAGCGGCACGCTCCGCCGGCGAACCGCGAGCAACACACCGACGCCGCAACGCCAGAGATCGTCGTCACGCCCCGCGTGGCGGAGCGACTGGGGAGAGGGCCGCGCGCATGACGCCCGAAACCGCCATCGCGCTCGCCGCGCCCGCCGCCATCGCGTTCGCGTCGGTGCTCGCGGCCGGGGGTTTGACGTGGCTGGCGTGGGGGCGGCGCCCGAAGCGCAGCCCCGAGGACCGTGCGTTCCGTACCCTGACGCGCAGGGCGGGGCTGCGCGAGGAAGAGATCGCGATCGTCGAGCGTCTGGCCCGCGCGCACCCGGAGGCGCACCCCGTGGCCCTGCTGCTCAGCGCGCACGCCTTCGATCTCGCCGCCCGCGCCGGCGCGAGACGCATCGACCCCCGCACCGCCGCCCGCGTGCGCGCCCTGCGCGAACGCCTGCACCCCGGCGCCCCCCCCGGAAATACCCCAGGAAGTTCCCCCGGCCGCGCCACTGGAGCCCCCGGAGCGGCACGCCCGCGCCCTGCGGCCGCGCCGCTGAGTAAGTCCGCCCGCGATGCCCACGCCCGCATCGTCACCAGCGCCATCGTCGATGCTCTGCGCAAGAGCGCAAAGAAAACCCCGGCGGTCGCCGGGGCGGGTGGAAACGGTGCTGTCGCGGGCGGTGGCCCGGCGATTACGCGCTGAAGGACGAGCCGCAGCCGCAGGTGGTGGTGGCGTTGGGGTTGTTGAACACGAACCCGCGCCCCATGACCTCATCCTTGAAGTCGATCGTCACGCCGTTGACGTAGAGGAACGACTTGGGGTCGCAGACCAGCTTCACGCCGTGCTGCTCGAACACCTCGTCGTGATCCTTCTGCGCCTCGGTGAGGTCGAGGATGTAGGAAAAGCCGGAGCAGCCGCCGCCCTTGACGCCCACGCGCAGGCGGATCTTCTCCGCGTCCAACTCCTGCTGCTTGATGATCGTGCTGATCTCGCGGGCGGCGGTCTCGGTGAGGGTGATGGCCATCGGTCGTTCTCCATGAATCAGGCGCGTCCGTGCGGCGCCCGGGATGCGTCATCGGCGTACGGAAGGGGCCGTCTTCGCCCCGCTCGCCTCGGAAGGATACTACGCTTGCGCCCACCCCGTGGATCGCGCCGGCAGCGGCCCGAAAACCACGCCCTGAGGCAAAGCGATCGAACGCTCTCAGGCGTGCCGGGGTGGTCGCCCGGGAGTCTGCCGGAAGGAGGGGTCCGGGTGTCCGGGGGAAACTTCCGGGGGGTTAGTGGTGGTGGGCGTGTTCTTCGGTGTGGATGCCGTTCTTTTCCTGGTAGTCGTGGATGGCCGCCTTGATGGCGTCCTCCGCGAGGACGGAGCAGTGGATCTTCACCGGCGGCAGGCTCAGTTCCTGCACGATCTCGGTGTTGCGGATCGCCATGCCCTCGTCGAGCGTCTTGCCCTTGAGCCACTCGGTGGCGAGGCTGGACGATGCGATCGCCGAGCCGCAGCCGAAGGTCTTGAACTTGGCGTCCTCGATCTTGCCCGTCTCGGGGTTGACCTTGATCTGGAGCTGCATCACGTCGCCGCACTCGGGGGCGCCGACGACGCCGACGCCGATGTCCTTGCGGTCCTTGACCTCGGACGTCTTGCCGAAGTTGCCGACGTTGCGCGGGTTCTCGTAGTGATCGACGACTTTTTCGCTGTATGCCATGTGTCACCTCGTAGGTGGTTGGAGTCCAATTCCGAACGCCTGATGCCTGATGCCTGATGCCTGATGCCTGATGCCTAGTGCCTAGTGCCTACTCCCCCCTCAGTGCGACGCCCACTGGATCTTCGACACGTCGATCCCTTCCAGATGCATGTCGTAGAGGGGGCTCATCTCGCGGAGCTTGGTCACGGCCTTCTTGACCTCCGCGATGGTGTAGTCCACCTGCTCCTCGGTCGTCCAGCGCCCCATCGAGAGGCGGAGCGAGGAGTGCGCGAGATCGTCGCCGATGCCGAGGCTCTTGAGCACGTAGCTCGGCTCCAGCGATGCGCTGGTGCACGCCGAGCCGGAGGAGCAGGCCACGTTCTTCACCGCCATCATCAGCCCCTCGCCCTCGACGAAGCCGAAGGAGATGTTCGTCATGTGCGGCAGCCGCTTCTCCGCGTGCCCGTTGACCTGCGAGACGTCGATCGCCGCGGTCAGCTCACGCTCCATCTTCAGCCGCAGTTTCAGCAGGCGATCGCGTTCGCTGTCCATTTCCGCCATGCACAGCTCCGCCGCCTTGCCCAGGCCCACGATGCCGGTGACGTTGAGCGTGCCCGAGCGGAAGCCGCGCTCCTGCCCGCCGCCCTCCTGCAGGGGGACGAGGCGGACGCGGGGCTTGCGCCGACGCACGTACAGCGCGCCGACGCCCTTGGGGCCGTACATCTTATGCGCCGAGAGCGAGAGCAGGTCGATGCTGTCGCGCTCGACATCCGTGGGCATCTTGCCGACCCACTGTGTCGCGTCGGTGTGGAAGATCACGTCGCGCGACTTGCACAGCGCGCCGATCTCGGGGATCTCATTGATCGTGCCGATCTCGTTGTTCGCCCACATCAGCGTGACGAGGATGGTGTCCTCGCGCATGGCGTTCTTCACCATGTCCGCCGTGATGATCCCGTCCGGGCCCGGCTCGAGGAAGGTCGCGTCGAAGCCCTCGCGCATGAGGCGCTTCACCGGGTCCAGCACCGCCTTGTGCTCGTGCACCGCGGTGATGATGTGCCCGCGCCCGGTCTGGCCGGCGGGGTTCTTCTCGTACATCATCGCCGCGCCCTTTATGGCGAGGTTGTTCGATTCCGTCGCGCCGGAGGTGAAGATGATCTCCTTCTCCGAGGCGCCCAGCAGCGCCGCGACGCTGGCGCGGGCCTTGTCGACCGCGTCCTCCGACGCCCACCCGAAGCGGTGGTTGCGGCTGCCGGGGTTGCCGTACTCCTCCGTGAAGTAGGGCAGCATCGCCTCCACGACGCGCGGGTCGCACGGCGTGGTGGCGGCGTGATCGAGGTACACCGGGAGTTTCATGGTCATGCCTGCGTGTGTCCTGCTGGCTCGGGGTTTTGCGTGGGTGGTGATGCGAAGTTGTTCGGGCGGCGGCGGTCGTCGGATTGCCCCCGTGGGCGGCCGCGCGGCGCTCGGAAAAACGCCGCCACTTAGAATCATTCCAAGTATAGCCCGCACGCCCGGGCGCCGCCATGCGTCCGGGCGGTCGACGCCGGCCGGCGCCGTCACTCCCGCATGAGCTTGAGTTCGTCGCGCAGGATGGCCGCCAGCTCGTAGTTTTCCTGCGAGATGGCCTGATCGAGCCGCTGGCGGAGCTCGTCCTTCTGGCTCACGGGCAGCTTGGGGGCGAGGGCCTCACGCATGGCGTTGAGCAGGCGGGCCTCGTTGGAGGCGTCCACGCCCTCGGCCCGTCCGATCTCCGTGAAGTGGGCCCGGATCTGCTCCAGCCCGTCGTCGATGGCCAGCATCGCGGCCTTCGCCTCGTTGGCGTCGAGGGCCTGCGAGGCCATGGCCCGGGCCCGCATCATGATGAGGTAGGGCCGGAACTGTTCGAGGATGTTGCGGTCTTCCTCCCGCTCGGCGTGCTTGGCGCAGAAATCGAGCAGGCGGAGGTTCCGCGAGGTGTCGCGGATGACGCCCTCGTAGTCCTCCAGCACCAGCAGGCTGATGTACCGGTGGTAGTACTGCACCGCCTCCTCGCGCAGCAGGCGGCAGTCTTCGGCGTCGAGGGAGAAGCCCTCCTCCGAGCCGTGCTCCTCGATGTGCCCGTCGAGGTTGGCCTCCTGGAGTTCGAGCAGGCTCTCGTGCCCCTCCGGGCGCAGGCCGTCCGGGCGACCCTCCGTCTCCATCTGCAGCACGCCCAGGTCGATGCGCATCTGGATCTTGGGCTCGTCGTCCTCGCCGACGATGAGTCGCACGTTGAGTTGGCCCGGTTCGTAGGGCCAGTCTTTAAGCACGTTGCTGATGTCCAGCGACATTCCATCCCTTCCGGCGATCCCATGGCGCCGGAAAGATCATACGCCCCGATCGCCCGCCCTGATCGCCGACGCCCGCGACACGCCGCCCGCACATCCGCCGAAAGCGCCCTCGGCGCTCGCCCCTCCGAGCGTCCGAAACGCCCCGGCCCGACCCCCCGCGGCCGCGCCCCAACCGCTCCACGCGGCGCCCACTCCGTCCGTGTGCGCACTCAAGCGGCTCCCCGGGGTGGTCGATGGAACCGGCGACGTTCCGACGCGAATCGGACATCGACACCCCCGCGCCCGTACTCACTCCGGGCCGCGCATGCGTCCGAAAACACGGCGTCACACCCCGCCGCCCCGCACCCACGGCGGGCGCACGGAACGCACAGGAGGGCCTGCAACGGCCACGCAGCCGCGCACGCACAAGGATGGCGAAGTCCGACATCCAATCCGACCTGCAGATCTACATGCGTGAGATCAACCGCTCCGAACTCCTCTCGGCCGAGGAGGAAAAAGAGCTGGGCTGGCGCATCATCAACGAGAGCTGCCCCGAGGCGCGCGACGCCCTTGTCCGCGCCAACCTGCGCCTCGTCGTATCGATCGCCAAGAACTACAGCAACCGCGGCCTCTCCCTCACCGACCTCATCGAAGAGGGCAACGTCGGCCTCATCCGCGCCGTCGAGGGCTTCGACCCCGCCCAGGGCGCCCGCTTCAGCACCTACGCCTCGTGGTGGATCAAGCAGGCCATCAAGCGGGCGCTCATCAACGCCGTGCAGCCCATCCACGTGCCGGCCTACATGGTCGAGCTCATCGCCAAGTGGAAGCAGGCCTCGCGCCGCCTCGAGGACGAGCTGGGCCGCCCGCCCAACGCCACCGAACTGGCCGAGGAGATGAAGCTCCCCGTCAAGAAGGTGCGCATCATCAAACGCGCGGTGCGCGCCATGCGCGCGCCCTCTCGCGGCCCGGTGGACGCCGACGGCCAGCAGGTGAGCCTCAGCGAACTCGTCGCCGACACGCACAACGCCGGCCCCGAGGACGTCGTGCTCCTCGAAGACGAGATCAACACCATCCACCGCCTGCTCGGCGCCATCGACGAACGCGAGGCCACCGTGCTGCGCCTCCGCTTCGGCCTCGACGGCCAGCAGCCGCTCACCCTCAAGCAGATCGGCGCCGAGATCGGCCTCACGCGCGAGCGCGTGCGGCAGATCGAGACCGAAGCGCTCCGCAAGCTCAACGCCCAGATCAGCGCCGACAAGCCCTTCGAGAACCTCCAAGAGCTCGGCGCCGCCGCCTCGCGGCGCAGCGGCTCCCGGCGAGGCGGGGCGCGACGCGCGGGCTGAGCGAGAACACGCCGCAACACCGCCGCGGAGCGCGCCGACGTGCGGCGGCGGTCAGTCCTTCTTCGCCTTGTAGAACGGCAGCGCGCACGACTGCGCTGACAGTTTCGCGTCGCGGCCAGTGTCGATCTCGAACGCGCCGCCCGGCGCGGCCAGCGCCGCGTCCACGAACGCCATCGCGATGGGGCGGTCGAGCGTCGGGCTCATGCACGCGCTCGACACCTCGCCGACCTCCGCGCCGTCGTGCAGCACCTTCATGCCCTGCCGCGCCGTGCGCTTGCCGTCGAGCAGCAGGCCGACGACCTTGCGGGCCGGCCCGCCGTTGTCGCGCGTCTTCTTGAGCGCCTCCATCCCGATGAACGCCTCGCCCTGCTCCTGCCCGTCCTTGTCGAGCGAGATGGCGAAATCCACGCCGCAGGACAGGGCGTCGATGTCCTCGCCCAACTCGTGCCCGTAGAGGGGCATGCCCGCCTCCATGCGGAGCGTGTCGCGGGCGCCGAGGCCGATGGGCTTGATCGGCGCATCGGGGGCGTTGGGGTCGATGTCCTTGAGCATGAGCTTCATCGCCATGCCGATGGCGCCCGAGGGCAGGATCGCCTCGATCCCGTCCTCGCCGGTGTAGCCCGTGCGGCTCACGGTCACCTTCATCACCAGCAGGTTCTTGACCGCGAAGCGGTACCGCTTGAGCGAAGGAATCTCCTTGCTGAACTTGCCGATGATCTCCATCACCCGCGGGCCCTGGATGGCCACCATCGCCGTCTGCAGCGTGCGGTCGTCGATGGTCAGCACCATGTCGTCCTTCTGCTCGGCGAAGTGCCCCATGAGCTTCTCGCGGTTGGAGGCGTTGACCACCAGCAGGAAGTCGTCGTCGTCCACGCGGTAGACGAGGATGTCGTCGCGCACGCCGCCACGCTCGTTGCACAACAGTGAGTACCGGCACTGGCCGGGCTGCATGTCGTTGATCCGGCGCGTGCAGATCCGCTCCAGGAACCGGCGCGCGTGCCGACCGTGGATGCGCACCCGCCCCATGTGCGAGACGTCGAAGATCCCGCCCGCCGTGCGCACCTGCTTGTGCTCCTCGTGCACCCCCCGGTACATGATGGGCATCTCCCAGCCGGCGAACTCGACCATCTTCGCGCCGGCGTCGAGGTGGAACTGATGCAGGGGTGTTCGGTGCACGCGGGGGCTCCTTGGGGCGGTCGCCGCGGTTGTGACGCGGCGTCAATGGTGGGCGTGGAAGGGGGGCGCAACGCTAGCCGATCAGATCAGCGCCCGCCAGCGTCGGCGACGGCGTCACGCCGGCCAGGGCGCGTTGTCGAGCAGACGCACGCTCCCCAGGTGCGCCGCCACCAGCGCTCGCATCTGCCCGGCGCCGCCAGGCGCGGTCGTGGGGTCGACGGGCTCGAGCGTCGCCGCGTCGCGCACCACGGCGTAGTCGATCGTCATCCCCGCCGCACCCAGCGTCCGACGCATCGCCCGCTCCGCCTCGTGCACACTCGGTGCGCCGCACGCATCGCACAGCGCCCGCGCCACGCCCGCGGCCCGCGCCCGCTCATCGGGGGTCAGGAATCGGTTGCGGCTGCTCATCGCCAGCCCGTCGGGCTCGCGCACGGTGGGCGAGCCGATGATCTCGATCCCCGGCAGGTCGCGCGCGGTCATCGCCCGCACCACCTGCAGTTGTTGCCAGTCCTTCTCACCGAAGACCGCCGCCGCCGGCGACACCAGATCGAAGATCCGGCGCACGACCTGGCACACGCCCTCGAAGTGGCCGGGCCGGAACGCGTCCTCCAGCCCCCGGCCCAGCGCCTGCGCGGGCGGCGGGGGCGCGGGCACGGGCGCCGCGGCGGGGTAGACGACAGCGACCGGCGGCGCGAAGACCGCGTCCGCCCCCGCAGCGGCGCACAGCGCGCTGTCGGCGTCGAGCGTGCGCGGGTAGCGGGCGAAGTCCGCCGGGTTGTCGAACTGCGTGGGGTTGACGAAGAGGCTGACCACCACGCTGGTCCCGCGTTCATCCGCGAGCGCCCGCGCGTGGCGCACCAGCGCCGCGTGCCCCGCGTGCAGGCCGCCCATCGTGGGCGTCAGCACGCAGCCGCGCAGCTCGTGGAGTTGGTCGGCGTCGGTGAGGATGCGCATGGGTGGGGGGCTTGTCGTCGGCGCCGCGGCCATCGCGCTGCGCCCGCGCTCAGCGCTGGACGTCGGGGCAGGGGAGATCCGCCTCGCCGAGGAGCCGGAAGCCCTTCTTGCGGAGGATCTGCCCGGCGAGGGTCATGTCGTCCACCGAGAGCGCGATGGTGGGGGACCCGTTCGGACGCATCATGACCGGGTACGCGAAGTAGATGTTCAACTCCGCCCCGAGCAGATAGAGGCACAGGCTGCTGAGCGTGTGCCCATGCGTCAGCTCGGCGACCACGAGGTCCGTCTCCGAGAAGGGCAGGTTCCGATCCTTGAGGATGTTCCGCGCCACCTTCGACGAGTTGGGCAGCAGCCGAACCACGGCGTGGTCCGACGCCTCGTGCACTGTGAGCGAGCAGATCTGGCAGCCCGGCGCGTGGTCGAAGGCCTCCACGAGTTCGAGCAGCTTGCCGACTTTGTTGTCGAGGAACACGCTGAACTGGCGCACGCTCGGCGTCGCGTAGCCCTGCCGCGTTTCCATTGGTGTGGAGGCTTGACTCATGCCGTGCGTCCGATTCCTTCCAGACGGAGCGCCGAAGCAGCGCCCGCGACGGGCCCGCCGCCCACCGCTCGGCCCCCGATCCGGTACGTGGCCGCCTTGCGCCGGGGACCGCTAAACAACATCGGCGCACCCTGCGCCAAGCGATATTGTACACGCCCACGGGGGTTCTACAAGACTTTTTTTCAGACCGATGTTCGCCGTCCGACGCGGTCAGACCACGTCCACCGGCCCCGGATCGGGGCACAGCCCGGCCGCGGCCCCCGCGCCGAGCAGCGCCCGCACCGCCTCGGCGCCCCGCTCGCCCATGTCCACCGTGAGTTCGTTGACGTACATGCGCACGAACTCGTCCGCCTGAGCGTCCGTCACGCCCCGCGCAAACCCCATGGCGTAGGCGATGCCCCGCTCCCGCTGCGACATGGCGAACGCCACCGACGCGTGCAGCACGCCCGCGACGCCCCGCATGCTCCCGGCGCCGAAGCGGTCATCGAGGTCGCGCCGCACCGCGTTGAGGCCGAGGGGCAGGGGCAGACCCGTCTCGCCCTTCCACCACGCGCCGAGGTCGGCGATGAGCGCCAGCCCCTCGGCCGCGTACGTGAGCTGCCCCTCGTGGATCACCAGCCCCGCGTCGGCGCGCCCGGCCAACACCTCGTCGATGATGTCGTGGAAGGGCACGACCCGTGTGCGCACGTTCGTGCCCACCATCAGGCGCAGCGCGAGGTACGCGGTCGTGCGCTCGCCGGGGATGGCGATGGTGACGTCGGGGCGCGTGAGCCAGCCGAGGTCGTGCGCTTCGTGGGCCACGATCCGTGGCCCGTAGCCGTCGCCCATGCTGGCGCCGCACGCGGTGACGGCGTAGCGGTCCTTCACGTGCGGGTAGGCGTGCGCGGAGATGGCGGTGGCGTCGATGTCCGCCCGCTCGATGGCGCGCCGGTTGAGCGCCTCGATGTCGTCGGTGAGGGCGCGGTAGCGGAACGCGCCGGTGTCGATCGCTGGCGCGCGCGGTTCGTCGGCGTCGCCCGGGGCCGGGGCGTGCCCGAGGGGCCACCACATGAAGGCGTCGTCGGGGTCGGGCGAGTGGCCGATGGTGAGCACGGGGCGGTCGTCGGGCATGGGGGCCATCATAGGTTCGTGCGCACCCGACACGTCGCATCCGCCCGTCACACCCGGCGCGACATCGCCCGCTGGATGTCCCGCGCGGCGTCGCGTTTCTTGAGGTCTTCGCGCTTGTCGAACCGGCCCTTGCCCTGCGCCAGCCCGATGAGCAGCTTCGCCCGCCCGTTCTTGAAGTAGATCTTGAGCGGGATGATCGTCGTGCCCTTGCTCGACGAGTCCTTCGCCAGTTTGAGGATCTCGCGCTTGTGCGCCAGCAGCACCCGGGGGCGTGCGCTGGCGTGCGTGGCGCTGCCCGCCGCCGGCCCGTAGGCGTCGATCGTCACGCCGTGGAGCGTGAGGGCGACGGGCTCGGCCTCGGCGCGCACGTAGCCCTCGCCCAGCGAGACCTTGCCCTCGCGGACGCTCTTGACCTCCGGCCCGCGCAGCGCGATGCCCACCTCGAGCGTGTCGTGCACGAGATACTCGTGCCGCGCCCGCCGGTTGACGATCTCCGGTTCGTTGGTGGGCTTTTTCCCCTTCTTTGCCATTGGGTGTTCGCCGATCGAAGCGGCAAGGCTACGCCCCGACCACCCCCGAGGCAACGTCCCGGCCCGATCAGCCCGCGACGATCTCGTCCACCGGCGTCGCCGTCACCCCGTCGGCGCCGCACATCATGATGCGACGCTTCCCCGCCTGCTTCGCGGCGTAGAGCGCGTTGTCCGCGTGGGTGATCAACTCGTTCCCGTCCGCCGGCTTGCTCACGCTCACGCACGCCACGCCGATCGACATGCCGCAGCGGAGGTTGCCGTCCGCCAGGCGCGACGCGTGACGCTGGAACGCGCTCTGCAGCCGCGAGGCCAGCGCCACAGCCGTCGCGGCGGGCGTGCGGGGCATCAGCACGACGAACTCGTCGCCGCCGAACCGCGCCGCGACGTCCGCCGTGCGGATCTCGGCGTTGATCACGCGGCCCGTCAGCTCCAGCAACTCGTCGCCGCGCTGGTGCCCGAGCGTGTCGTTGATCGATTTGAACCCGTCGAGGTCGATCATCATGCACGCGAGGTCGTCGTCGTAGCGCACGGCCTGGGCGTACATCTGCACGAGGCGCGACGTCAGATGGCGGCGGTTGGCGAGCCCGGTGAGCGGATCGGTCATCGCCATCATCTCGAGCTGCGAGACGGCCTCTTCGAGGTCGCGGTTCTTGCTCCGCAGCTCCGCGAGCGATTCCCGCAGCGCCTCGTGCAGGCGCGCGTTCTCCTTGAGCATCCGCGAGGCGGTCAGGTTCTTCTCCAGCACCAGCGGCAGCGTGGTGAGGTAATCGAGCGTCTTGACGATGTAATCCGCGGCGCCCTCACGGATCGCGTCCACCGCGTGGCGGGCCTCGGACTGCCCGGTGACCATGATCACCGGCATATCGGGGCGGCGCGACCTGATCACCCGCAGCGCATCCATCCCCACGCCGTCGGGCAGGTGGTAGTCGCACAGGACGGCGTCGAATAGCGACAGCTCCGACTTCTCGAGCTCCGCAAGCGACGCGACCCGCGACGAGCACACGGCCCCGAAGTGCTTCCGCAGTGTCTCGGCGGTGAGCATCGCGGTGTCGTCGTCGTCCTCGACGATCAGCACCCGCGGCGGCTGGTTCATGAAGTGGGTGGGGTCGTTGTCCATGCGCTTCGCGTTCAGAAATAGCCCGTGGGCCGGGCGGGGCGTCCCGTGGCGGCTGATCCCCCTTTGTCCACTATCGACCCCGCGGCTCCCCGTCTTGGGTGTCCGCCGCAACCCGCGTTCCCGGACCCGCCTAGGCCGCCTGCGACGCCTCCTCGGTCGTCACCCGATCCGCGGGGATGCGCACAATGAACCGGCTCCCGCCGCCGGCGACACCCTCGAGGCTGATCGTCCCGCCCCAGCGCTCCACGACCGCTTTCACCGACGCCAGCCCGACGCCGACGCCGTGCGCCGCCCCGACCGAGGTCGAGGCGCGTCGGAAGATGTGGAAGACGCTCTCGCGCTCGCGCTCGGGGATGCCCGGCCCGGTGTCGGAGATCACGAGTCGGGCGCCGCCGGCGTTGACCTCGCCGCTGATGTCGATCCGGCGCACAGGGCGGTCGCCCATGTACTTCACGGCGTTGTCCACGAGGTTCTGCACCACGTGGCGGAGGCGGGCCCGCTCGACGCGCAGCGTGGGCAGCGGGTCGTGGGCTTCGAGCGTCACGCCGCGCTCGCCCATCTCATGCGCCAGCGCGCGAGCGACCTCGTCGACCACGTCGCGCACCGGCACGATGTCCGGGCACTCGGGCCGAGCGCCGATGCGGCTGAGCTCCAGCAGTTCGCTGAGCATGTTCTGCTCGAGGTGCGCGTTGGCCCGGATGCGTTCGATCTTCGTGCGGGCGTCCTCGCCGAGGTCGCCCCCGTCGTTCGCCAGCAGCATGTCGGCCATCCCCGAGATGTTCCGCAACGGGGCGCCGAGGTCGTGGCTCACGGAGCGCACGAACTCGTTCTTTTCGTGGATCTCCGCCCGCAGGAGCTGGTTCGTCCGCCCCAGCTCCGCCGTGCGCGCCCGCACCACGCTCTCGAGCTCGCGGTTGGCGCGCACCAGCGATTCGCGCGCATCGCTCAGTCCCGTCGCCATGCGGTTGAACGCCTTGGCCAGGGTGACGATCTCCATGGGCCCCCGCTCGTTGAGCCGCTCCGGGCGCTCGCCCGCCGCCAGTTGCGACGCCGCGTTCGCCATCCGGCGCAGCGGCCTGGTGAGCCGGCGGGCGGCGAGAAATACCAGCGGCGCGGCGCCCAGCGCCGCGATGAGCGAGGCCATCGCCGTGGCTCTGAGAAGGCCGGCGCGCACCAGCGCGTACGACGGGTCCATGTACGCGACGGTGACGTAGCCCAGGTGCCGCTTGGCGGCGTCAGGCGTGTCGTTCCACACCGGTGTCCGGTAGACGTACCCCTTGATGTCGCCGTCGGCGAGCAGCGGCTCGGGCGAGTTGAGCGCGCGCCGATCCACAGGGGTCAGCCGCATCGATGCGTCGTGGGCCGCCCAGGATCGGCTGTCGCGAACGTGGCGTGAGATCGGCGCATCGGCGGTGTCGCTCACCACGACGAACATGATCCGCGGGTCGCGCATCGTGTCGTCGACCCAGCGCTCGATCTCGGCCCGTTCCGCACCCACCATCCCCGGGCGCACGAGGTACGCCAGCCGCGCGCCCGCCGAAGCGGCGCTGTTTGCCTTTGCCTCCAGCAGACGCGCATCGACCACCCGCGCCGCGAGGATCGCGCACGCGCACACCGCGATGAGCATGATGCCCATGACGCCCACCAGCGCCCGGGCCTCGAGCGACATGCCAACGCCCGGCGCCATTGCGTGCGCTCGTGCTCGCAGCCTCATCAACACAGATATCTCTCCGATCGACGCCGCCGTGGCGCGTATCGGACCATCGGCCGGAAGGCTCGCCCGCTTGAGGGGGCCTCGGGCATTCACGCCAGTCGGTGCGGGACCGACCCACAGGTGCGGCGCATCCCACGACCGCGGCGTCAGCGGCGCGTCCGCTCCCGCCACGAGCGGTCGATGCTTGGGTCCGTCACGCTTATCCTCGCCGACTCGATCAACTGCCTCGCCAGAGCGCTCATCAATAACCGCTCCTGACGCATCCGGACGTCGCGCTCCAGCGCTTCGCGCACCGTGTCGATGGGCGGCACACCCCCTTCAGGGGCCCCGTCGCCCTCGCGCAGGAGGATCGCGAAGCCCTGCTCCAGCGCGATCGCCGGCGTGTACGTCCCCACCGGCGCCCTCGACAGCGCCGCCCGGAACGCCTGCGGGTACGCCGGGTCCGACGGGTTGACGGGCTCGATGATCCCGCCGCGCGCAGCGCTGGGGTCCGTCGAGAGGCGGGCCGCGACCTCTCCGAAGGCCTCGCCCGAGCGCAGGCGCGAGAGCGCCTCCATCGCCTGCTCCGTCGTGGCGGTGGTGATGATCCGCGCGGGGATCCGCGGCCCGTACCGGAGTTGGTGCGCCTGCTCGATCGTGGAATCCGTGATCTGAACGTCGTCGGCGACGAGCTTGCGCAGCATGGCGTTGCGGCGCATCAGCCCCGCGAACCGCGCATCGCCGAGGCCGCGCGTCCGCCGGATATCGCGCAGGATCGCGTCCCGCTCGGACTCGGTCACCGCCGCCTCGCCCAGCGTCTCGATCAGCAGCCGACGCTCGCGGGCGATGTCGGCGTTGTCCAGCGTCAGGCCGTAGCGCACGAACTCGCGTGTGAGCAGCCGTTCGAGCGCGATTTCTTCGAGCACGAGCCCGCCGGCGGCCTCCGTCAGCAGCGGGCGCAACTCCGACCACGTCACCGGGCTGCCGTCCACCAGCGCGACCACGTTGGCGCCCCCGGCGCCCCCGGACCCCCCGGAATCAGCGCCCGTTGACGAGGTGCGCACGCCGTCCACGTACCGCTCCGAGCGGTCCAGCCCGCGCGTCGCCGCGGCTCGGTCGCTCCCGTCCGCCCCCGATCCCCCGGGAGTGCCCCCTGAAGCGCCCCCGGAACCAGCGCCCGAGGCGCATCCGCCAACGCAGAAGGCGATCGCCCCCGCACAAGCGCCGATGCGGGCGAACCTTGCGAGACGGCGTCCGAATCGAGTGTGTGCGTACCCTGTCATGACCCGATCTCACCGCGCGCACAGCGCCCTGTCAACGCAACCGACCATCAGGACCGCATTTGACGCACGAACACACACCCGACCGCGACCCCGCCGCCGCTCGCGCCTCCGCCGCGCCCTGTCCCTACTGCGGGCACGTCCAGACGCCCCGCGAGGCCTGCATCGCGTGCCGCGGCCTCTTCGAGCCGCTCTCCCGTCAGGCCACACAGAACTCTATGGGGCCATGGCGCGTGCGCGACGAGAGCCAGCCCTTCCTGCCCGGGTGCTCTTACGATGTCATCCGTGCGCTGGCGGCCAAGGGACGCATCACGAGCGAGACGGTCATCCGCGGCCCCACCACGCGCCAGTTCTGGGCCTTCGCCCGCGACATCCCCGGCGTTGCGCACCTCTTGGGCGAGTGCCACCAATGCCACGCCCCCGCCAAGGCCACCGATAGGGCGTGCGCGATCTGCCGTGCGGCGTTCGCGGCGCCCACCAACAGGCAGTCGCTCGGCCTCGCGGGCGTGGACCCCGTGCCCACGGATGCGCCGCCGCGCCCCGCAGCCGCACATGGCGGAGCATCCGCCCGCGCCACGCGACCAGCGCACCCGGGCGCCGCCCCCGCGCAGTCGCAGGCCCTGCCCTTCGCGCGAGATTTCGTCGTGCCCGCGCGTCGACCGGGCGTCGCCCTCAACGCCGCGATCTTGGTGTCGATCGTTCTGCTTTGCGGGGTGCTCATCGCATGGGGTGTCATCAACCTCCGGGGCGACAACAACGCGGGCGGGCAGGCCGGCGGTGAGGCCGCGTCGACGCTGCGCGCCGATGCGCCTTCGCAGGCCGACGACGAACAACCCGCGGCCGCCGCGGAGGGCGACCCGTCGCCGGCGGGCGCCGAGGCCGCGGCCGCCCGGCGGATCGCACAGGTGCTCGAAGACCTCGACGAATCCGACCTCGACGACGTCCGCGAGGCCGTGGAGACGCTCAGCGAGTTCCGAGCCACGCTGCCCCCCGACGCCGCCGTCCCGGGCTTGGACGCCGAGATCGAACGTCTGGAGCGACGCATCGACGAGCTGACGCTCCGGAAGTTTTTGTGAGCGGGGGAGGTCGGCCCCCCACCCCGAGCCCCCTCCGCCACGCGGCCTGATCCACGCGCAGTGCGCGCCGGCGGTCCCCGGCCGGCGTCCGAACAAAATAAGAACAAGATTTTTCGCGCCCGCCGCGGGCGTCGAACTATCCGTACGAGGCGATGCGGGATCCTCCCCGGCCCGATCAGGGGGGGCGTGGTCAGCCCCGCGGCGACCCTCGTCTGATGATCGCATTCTGTACGGGTAAAATTTCCACCCCTGTTTTCCTCGGGATTCCGGCGGTAAGCGTTTCGTAAGCGCTTTATTTGCAGTATCTTATAGATTTCGTTCCATCCCGCTCTATGTGCGTTGACGTCGCTGGCGGAGGGCATACCCTTCTCCGACCTCGCCGATACTCTTGGCGAGTCACAACCTCGCGCCACATCGCGGCCTCGCGCCGCGATTTCCGCCGGATGGAGATCGGAGCCTTCATCCGGCGGTTCTTTTTTTGTCCGTTTGCGCGCCGTGCGCCCTGTCGATTGCTGTCTGACAGGAAGCGCGAGCACGCGTTCACGGCGCTGCATCGTTGGTCGTGCGCTCGTCGTCGGGAGGCGCGTGCAAAGGGCGCGCCATTCTGATGATCGCCTCAACGATCAGCCACGACTCGAGCGCCAGCGTCGCGCTCGCGACGCCCACCAGCGTCCAGTTGCGTTGTGTGAGCCACGACGGGTTCTCAGCGTTCCCGATGAACCCCTGCCACGCCATCGCGCTCGCCGGCACGAGCAGCATGAACAGCGTCGGCCCCACCGTGAACCAACGCGCCCGCCCCGTCGCGCGCAGCCACGCGTAGAGCACGATGAACGCCAGCCCCGCCAGCAACTGGTTCGTGGCGCCGAAGAGCGGCCACAGGATCAGTCCACCCTGGCCCGCGTTCGCCAACGACCACGCCTGCCCCTGCGCCGGCATGGCCGCGAGCATCGCCGCGCTCACGATCGCGAACAACGCCGCGCCCCACGCCGTCGAGAGCCACTTGAACGGGTTGAACACCGACGCGGCCCGTCGCTGCGCCGCCAGCGACGCTGCGCCTTCCACGGGCGGCGCGCCCGAGCCGCACTCGGGGCAGGTCATGCCCACGTGCAGCCCGCTCAGGTCGTACCCACACGCGATGCACGCCTGCTGCGGGGGCCGCGGCAGGAAGGTGCGCGACAGCTCCTGGATCACGTACCGCTGCAGGCGGCACGCGGTGTCCATCGTCGTGCCCGCGAACGAGGCCACCATCACGCCCATCAGCGCCACGCCCAGCGAGACGGGGATCCCGATCGCCGCCAGCAGGTTCGCCGCCCCGTCCACGAAAGCGCTGACCATCGAACGCAGGCCCCCGGCGGCGCTCCACGACCGGTAGCGGGCGTCGAAGGCGAGTTGGCCGCTGAGGAACGACTCGGCGCCCCGCTCGCCCCGCAGCAGCAGCGCGCCCTCGGGCAGCGCGATGCGCATCGGGCCGTCGCGCAGGGACGCCTCATCGAACGCGAGGAACGCGCCCGGCGCGTCCGTGTCGTCCGCCGTCGTGCGCTCGATCGAGGCCGATCGCGTCCGCAGCGCGCCGGGGTCGCGCATGGCGTCGTCGTCGGTGATGGGCTCGCTCGTGGCGTGGAGGCGCACCCGGTAGGAGCGCCCGTCGCGCAGCGGGATGACGCTCTCGAGTTCCTCCGTCAGGCGCGTCTGTCCGTCCGCCGCGACGCTCAAGGAACTGGTGCGCGTTTCGAGCGTGTGCCGCACGCCCAGCCCCAGCCCCGCGGCGCAGGCGAGGATCACCAGCACCGCCAGCCACGCCTCGGTGAGCATCGACCCGAAGCCGATGGCTCTGGCGTCCGTCTCGCGTTCGATCTGCTTGGAAGTCGTGCCCGAGCCGACGAGGCAGTGAAAACCCGACACGGCGCCGCAGGCGATGGTGATGAACAGGATCGGGATGAGCGGGGGGGCGCCCTCGGGCTGCCAGTTAACGACCGGCGCCACGATCTCCAGCGGCATGCGCGTCGGCGCATCGGCGATCGCGCCGGCGGCGTCGACGGCCGCGCCCGCGCCGTCCATCGCCACGCCCCCGAGCGTCGCCGCGCCGACCAGCCCCGCGAAGAGCAGGCCCAGCGTCGTGATGAGTTGCAGGGCGTTGATGTAGTCGCGGGGTTGCAGCAGCACCCACACCGGCAGCACGCTGGCGATGTAGGCGTAGAGCAGCAGCGCGACCGTCCACGCCCACAGCGGCTGGGCCGCGAGCAGGGCGTTGAAGTCGTGCAGGGGCGTGAGCGTAGGCCCGAAGTGGGCGTCGCCGAAGACCACGCTCAGGTACATCAGGACGAGGGCCACGACCGAGACCGGCCCGATCGACCCGCCCCGCCGGTGGATGAACAGCCCGATGCCGATCGCAAGCGGTATCTGGAAGAGCACCGGGAAGATCGCCGCGGGGTACGCGCGCAGCACGCTCGCGATCACCAGCCCGAAGACCGCCAGCACGATCCACAGCCCCATCACCAGCACGAACAGGAAGATCAGGCGCACGCGCGGCCCGAGCAGGTCGCCCGCGATGTCCCCGATCGTGCGCCCCTTGTTCCGCAGCGACACCACGATGGACCCGAGGTCGTGCACCGCCCCGATGAAGATCGCCCCCAGCAGCACCCACGCGATCGCGGGCGCCCAGCCCCACATCACCGCGATCGCCGGCCCGACGATCGGCCCCGTGCCCGCGATGGAGGTGAAGTGGTGCCCGAAGACGACGGAGCGCGCCGTGGGGCAGTAGTCCTTCCCGTCGCGCAGAGAAAAGGCCGGGGTTGGGGCGTCTTCTCGGAGCGTGAAGACGCGGTTGGCCAACCACCGGCCGTAGGTCGCGTATGCCAGGATGAGCGCGCCGCCGCAGAAGAGCGCGAGCAGCAAGGCTTCCATCCATGCAATGATTCCATAGATCGGCGCAAAAGGGAAGCGCCGCCAGAAAGGAATTTATGTCCAGCCCTCCAACGCCCGCACCCCGCCGCCGACTGATCGACCTCAGCCGCGTCATCGAACACGGCATGATCACCGACCCGCGCCTGCCCACCCCGGTGGTGCGCGACGTGTGGACACGCGAGCAGTCCGCGAGCCGCTACGCGCCGGGCGTGTCCTTCCAGATCGCCTCCGTCGAGCTGGTGCAGAACACGGGGACGTACCTCGATGCGCCCTTCCACCGGCACGAGGGCATGGAGGGCGTGTGGGACATCGGCCTCGAACGCCTCGCCGACCTCTCCGGCGTGTGCGTGGACGCGCGATCGCGGGTCGACGCGGGGGAGCGCGCGATGGGGCCGGAGACGTTCTCGGGCGTGGACGTGCGCGGCCGCGCGGTGCTGCTCTGCACCGGTTTCGACGCCCGCTGGGACGACGCGGCCTACCGCGACGGCTCCCACCCGCACCTGACCGAAGCGGGCGCGCGGGCGCTGGTCGAGGGCGGCGCAACGCTCTTCGGGATCGACGCGATCAACGCCGACGCCTTCGACGCGCTCGCCCGCCCGGCGCACAGCCTGCTGCTGGGCGCCGGCGCGCCGATCGTGGAGAACCTCGTCGGGCTCGACGCGTTGGTCGGCAGAGCGTTCCACTTCACCGCCGCCCCGGCCCGCATCAAAGGCCTCGGCTCCTTCCCCGTGCGAGCCTACGCGGCGATGGAGGACTGAGCGAACAAGTCTGGAGTGAAAGCAGGTCGGCGCGCGTGATCGTGCGGGTGCATGTGTGTTTCACAAGAGGCGCCCACCGTGCCACCGACTTCCAAAGGAAGTCGGTGTCTCCGGCCTTCTCCAGTCGTGGACATCCGGGGCAGCAAGAGCACCGACTTCGGGGCGAAGTCGGTGGCACGAAGAGGGGGACCGCGCCACCGTGCCACCGACTTCCAAAGGAAGTCGGTGTCTTCGTACACGTTCACCGCAGGCCGTATTCCTTGAGTTTCCGGTACAGCGTGCGTTCGCCGATGCCCAGCAGTTTCGCGGTCTGTTCGCGGTTGCCGCCGGTGAGGCGGAGCGTCTCGCGGATGGCGCGTTTCTCGAGTTGTTCGAGGTTCGCCCCCGCGAGCGAGCCGCCGCTGGTCGTGGGTTCGTCGTCGTTGTCGGCGCTGGTGATCTCCGGCGGGATGTGCCGCACGTCCAGCGGGCTCTCGCCGGCGCTGGTCACCACCATGTTCTGCACCACGTTGAGCAGTTGCCGCACGTTGCCGGGCCAGGCGAACGCCGTGAGGCGCATCATCGCGGCGTCGCTCACATCGGGGGGCGGGGCGTCCTTGCGGAGTTCGTGCGCGTACTTCGCCACCGCGTGGCGCACGATCCGCGGGATGTCCTCCCGCCGGTCGCGCAGGGGGGGCACGTGCACGTGCGCGCCCTTGATGCGGAAGTACAGGTCCTGCCGGAACGACGCGTCCTGCGTCGCATTCTCGAGGTCCTTGTTCGTCGCGCTCACGAACCGCACGTCGACGCGCCGGGCCTCGTTGGCGCCCAGCCGCACGACCTCGCCGCTCTCGAGCACGCGCAGGAGCTTGGCCTGCATGGGCAGGGGCATGTCGCCGATCTCGTCGAGGAAGATCGTGCCGCCGTTGGCGTACTCGAACACGCCCTCGCGGTCCTTGTCCGCCCCGGTGAAGGCGCCCCGCACGTGCCCGAAGAGGGAGTCCTCCAGCAGCGATTCGCTCTGCCCGGCGCAGTTGAAGGCCACGAAGCGCTTGCCCGAGCGCGGGCTGTTGCGGTGGACCGCCTGCGCGATCAGTTCCTTGCCCACGCCGCTCTCGCCGGTGATGAGCACCGGCAGGTTCGAGGCCGCGACGGTGCGCACGGTCTGGATGATGCGGCGCATGGGCTCCGACCCGGCGATCAGGCCCTCGAAGCCCTCGTGCTGCACGAGGTCCTCGAGGCCCTCCGCCTGGTGGCGCAGCAGCACCGTCTCCGCGGCCCGGTTCACCAGCGCGCGGAAGACGGCGAGGTCCAGCGGTTTCTCGATGAAGTCGTACGCCCCGTGCTTGAACGCGGCCCGGGCGGTGGGCACGTCGCCGTGCGCCGTGACCATGATCGTCTCGGCCTCGGGCTGGAGCTCGCGCGCCCGCCGCAGGACGACCATCCCCGCGTCGGCGCCCTCGTCGCCCACGCCCTCGTCGCCCGCGGAGGCGGGCATGCGCAGGTCGGTCACGATCACGTCGAACGCCCCGTGCGCCAGTTCCTCCAGCGCCGCGGCCACGCCGTGCACAACGGTGCACACGTGCCCCGGTTTGCGCAGGGCCTCGGCCATGACGTCGGCGTGCTCGGGCTCGTCTTCCACGATGAGGACCTGCGCCCGGGCGGCGGCGTCGCTGTTCGTTGTCACACTCATAGCGGGCCCAGTGTATGCGCGCCGGGGGATTCCACGCCCGCTCCCTCCCACGTCCGGGCCACGCACAGGGCGACGGCGATCGCGTCCGCCACGTCCGCCGGCTCTGGTCGCTCGCGCAGGTTGAGTTGGGCCCGCACCGCCTCCTGCATCTGATCCTTGCTCGCGTGCCCGAAGCCGGTGAGCGATTTCTTCACCCGCGTCGGCTTGAGTTCGATGATCCTCGCCCCCGTGCGCCGGATCGCCAGCAAGATCACCCCCCGCGCGTGCCCCATCGCGACGGCCGTGGTCGGGCGCTTGTAGTGGCTGAAGAGCGACTCGACCCCCGCGACGCCCGGGCGCAGCCGCGCCAGAACCTCGGTCAGGTCGGCGTCGAGTTCGACGAGCCGATCCGCGATCGTGCGCCCCGCGGGCAGCCGGAAGACGCCGGCCTCGACGAGCGTGGGAGAAACGTGCGGCTGATCCGGGTCGGCGTCCACACAGGCGTAGCCCGTGAAGCGGAGGCCGGGATCGACACCGAAGATGCGCACGCCGTGATGATAAACCGTGCGGCCCCCCGGAGCATCGGATCACTCGTCACGCACCGGGTTCAGGGCGGGGCGGGATCAGTAGCCCGGCTTGCCGCCGCGCTTATCCGTCTCGACGAGGCCGTCGCGCAGGCGCACGATGCGCTGGCAGCGGTTGGCGACGTTGTCGTCGTGCGTGACCATGATGATGGTCATGCCCCGCTCGTGCAGGCCGTCGAAGAGGTTCAGGATGGCGGCGCCCGTCGTGCTGTCGAGGTTGCCGGTGGGCTCGTCGGCCATGAGGACGACCGGCTCGGTCACCAGCGCCCTGGCGATCGCCGCCCGCTGCTGCTGCCCGCCGGAGAGCTCGCTGGGCCGGTGGCCGACGCGGTCGCCGAGGCCGACGAGATCAAGCTTCTCGAGCGAACGCGCCTGGCGCTCGGGCTTGGGCACCCCCTGGTAGAAGAGCGGCACCTCGACGTTCTCCTCGATCTTCAACTGGCTGATGAGGTTGAACGCCTGGAAGACGAAGCCGATCTTCTTGCCCCGGAAGGCGCTGAGGGTCTCGTCGTCCATCTGGGCGACGTTGCGCCCGTCGACGAAGTAATCGCCGGTGGTGGGGCGGTCGAGGCACCCCAGCACGTTCATGAGTGTGGACTTGCCCGACCCCGAGGCGCCCATGATGGCCACGTACTGCCCGCGGGGTATGGCCAGATCGACGCCGCGCAGGGCCTCGACGAGGATGCTGCCGTCGGGCTTGTAGTAGCACTTGCGAACCAGCTTGAGCTCGGCCACTGGCGGCGAATCGGCCGCGGCGGCGTGCGGGGCGGTTGGCGATGGGGCGTCGATGGCTGTCATTGTTCCATCGTACCCCCGCCGAGTCCCCGGGCTGCATCGCTCGGGGCTAAATCAGGTGTCTTCGAGCTGGAGCGCGGCCAGCGCGCTGGCGGTGTCCGGCTGGAAGTGGAAGACCTTGTCGAGCCCGGTGACCAGCATGATCGACCAAACCGGGTCGGCGACGGAGCACACCCGCAGCTTCCGCTCGCACTCGCCCAGACGCTTTCGCAGGCGCAGCAACTGGGCGATGTTCGACGAGTTGAGGTACGTCACGCCGGAGAGGTTGAGCACGACGTGCGGCGCCTCTTCGGGCGCGGCCTCGGCGAGGCGCGTGTTGAGGTTCGTCAACTCCTCCGAGAGCGAGGGCTCGTCGGAGAGGTCGGCGATGACGATGTTGTCGGACCAATCGGTAGCCATCATGGGCGTTGCGCCTCCCCTTTGCGTGCGTCGGCCGCGTGTGCGACAGACTACCACACGCGCACACCCGGCCCAAGAGCGGAGGCGCGGGATCAGGCCTCGGGGCGATCGTCGGCGGGGCCGCCCTCCGGGGGCGGGGGCGGGGACGGGGCGGGGGTCTCAGGCTTGGGCGACGCGTCGGGGACGTCGTCCTCGTTGGCGGGCACGCGGGCGGCGGCGATGACCTGGTCGTCGGGTTTGAGGCTCACCACGCGCACCCCCTGTGCGCCGCGCCCGGTGCGCCGGATGGACGACCCGGGGATGCGCACCAGCATGCCGCGCGCGGTGATGAACATGACGTCGTCGGTGTCGTAGATGCCCAGCGCGGCGACGGAGGCGCCGTTCTTGTCGCTGATGGAGATGTCGATGCGCCCCTTGCCGCCGCGCGACTGGCTCCGCGGCTTGCCGCTCTCGGGGTGGACGCGGTACTCGTCGACGGGCGTGCGCTTGCCGTAGCCCTTCTCGGTGATGGTGAGCAGGTCGAGCGAGGGGTCTTCGGTGACGCCGTCGCCGTCCTCGTCGCGGACCATGCGCACGGGCACGAGGCCCACCACCTCGTCGCCCACGCCGAGGTCGATGCCCTTGACGCCCGCGGCGCCGCGCCCCATGAGGCGGACGTCGTTCTCGTTGAAGCGGATCGACATGCCCCGGCCGGTGGCCAGCAGCACGTCGTCCTCGCCCTTGGTGACGGCGACGTCGAGCAGGCGGTCGCCCTCGCGCAGGCCCACGGCGATGATGCCGGACTTGTTGACGTTGCGGTAGTCCTTGAGGGCGGTGCGCTTCACGACGCCCAGCGCCGAGACGAAGGTCAGGTAGTCGCTGGAGCGCTCGAAATCCTTGATGGTGAGGAACGCGCGGACGGTCTCGCCCTCGCGCAGGTCGATGAGGTTGATGATCGCGCGGCCCTTGCTGGTGCGCGAGAGTTCGGGCAGCTCGTAGACCTTGAGCCGGAAGACGCGCCCGGTGTTGGTGAAGCACAGCAGGTCGTCGTGCGTGCTGGCGACGAAGAGGTGCTCGAGGAAGTCCTCGTCCTTGGCGTCGGAGGCGATGATGCCCCGCCCGCCGCGCCCCTGCTGGCGGTACGTCTCCAGCGGCACCCGCTTGACGTATCCGGCGTGGGAGATGGTGACGGCCATCTCGCGTTCCTGGATCAGGTCGGCGATGGAGATGTCGGTGTCGACGTCTTCGATGCGGGTGCGGCGCTCGTCGCCGAAGCGCTCGCGCATGCGGGCGCAGTCTTCCTTGATGATGGCCATCACGCGGTCGTCGTCGCTGAGGATCGACTCGTAGTCCTCGATCTGGTCGGAGACCTTGCGATAGTCGCCCACGAGGCGCTCGATCTCGAGGCCGACGAGCTGGATGAGCCGCATGGCGCCGATGGCCTCGGCCTGGATGCGCGTCAGGCTCACGCCGCCGGCGCCCTCGGCGTCGTCGAGGCGGTTGCGGAGGCGCTCGGGGATCGACGGCGCGTGCGGGTGCTCGGGCGGGATGCGGAAGCGCCGGGCCATGAGGCGGTTGATGGCCTCCTCGCGCGTGGGCGAGGAGCGGATGAGCGCGATCACCTCGTCGATGTCGCACACCGCGTAGATGAGGCCCTCGAGCACGTGCGCCTTCTTCTGCGCCTCGCGCAGCAGGTAGGCGGTCCGCCGGCGGATCACCTCGACGCGGTGGTCGATGTAGTGCTGGATCATCTCACGCAGCGAGAGCGTGCGCGGCTGGCGGTGCACCAGCGCGATGTTGATGATCGAGTACGTCTGCTGCAGCGGCGTGAACTGGTAGAGCTGCTGCTCGACGACGGCCGGGTCCGCCCCGCGCTTGAGCTCGCAGACGATGCGCACGGGGTTGCGCATGTCCGACTCGTTGCGGGCGTCGGCGATGTCCTTGATCTTTTCGTCCCGCACCGCGTCGTCGATCCGCTGCATCAGCGTCTCGCCGTTGAGCTGGTAGGGGATGGACGTGATGACCAACTGCTGCCGGTCTTTCGTGCCCTGCAGGGGCTCCACGACCACCTCGCCGCGCAGCGTGACGCGCCCACGCCCGGTGGCGTACGCCTCGGCGGCGCCGCGCCGGCCGCAGATCACGCCCCCGGTGGGGAAGTCGGGGCCGGGCACGATGCGCAGCAGGTCCATGAGCGAGATCTCGGGCTCGTCGATGACGGCGACGATGGCGTCGAGGATCTCTGTCACGTTGTGCGGCGGGATCGAGCACGCCATGCCCACCGCGATGCCCGTCGAGCCGTTCACCAGCAGGTTGGGGAACCGCCCCGGCAGCACCGTCGGCTCGAGCATGGAGTCGTCGAACGTCTCCTGGAAGTCCACCGTCTCGAGCTTGAGGTCGTCGAGCAGCTCGATCGCCGCGTGCGACATCCGCGCCTCGGTGTAGCGCATGGCGGCGGGGGGGTCGCCGTCGATGGAGCCGAAGTTGCCCTGCTTGTCGATGAGCAGGTACCGCGTCTTCCAGTCCTGCGCGAGGTTGACGAGCGTCGGGTAGATCGCGCTGTCGCCGTGCGGGTGGTACTTCTTCATCGTCTCGCCCACGACGCCGGCGCACTTGCTGTGCTTGCGGCCCGGGGTGAGGTTCAGGTCGTGCATCGCCACGAGGATGCGCCGCTGCGAGGGCTTGAGGCCGTCGCGCACGTCGGGCAGGGCACGATCCATGATCGTGCTCATCGCGTACGTGAGGTACGAATCCTGCATCTCCCGCTCGATGCGCAGGTCGGTGATGGCGCCGCCGGGAGGCATGGCCGCGGCCTGCTCGATCACCGCCTCGGGGGAGATGGGGGGTTCGTCGTGGTTTTGCGCATCGAATGAGTCGGCCATCGAGCGATCGGCTCCTGCGCCAAAGCGTCGTCAGAGGAGGGCCGGCCGGCGCCCGTGCTCGGGGGCCTCGCCGGGGACGGGGGGAGAGAACCGCATTATAGGTTGGAAGGGGGCCCCACGACGCTCCCGCCCGCCCTCGCCCGAGCGTGCCGCAATCCCCGTGCGACAAGGGGCGCCAGCAGCGCCACGAGCAGCCCCGGCGCCAGCCACGCCCACCGCTGTTCGATGAACCCGAGCCAGAACATCGGCGCCGCGATGACCGTCACGCCCGCCGCGGCCCACCGTGTCGGGCCGTCCCAGACCCGCCCGCCCGCGCTCCACGCCCACACCAGCGCCGGCAGGAGCAGGCCGTACGCGCCCATGAAGCACTTGTACAGCGTCTCTCCCGGCGCGAACTCGCGTCCCGAGGCGCCGACGATCCCCGCCGCCAGCCCCAGCAGCACGCCCGCGAGCAGCGCCGTCCACGCGATCGACCCCGCCCCGACGAGCGTCGCTCGCTCGCGCACGCGCAGCTCGCGCAGGTGCGCACCGACCGTGAACGCGCTCTGCATCGTGATGTGCACAACGACGTAGTAGCTCACGCCTCGCCCCAGCCACATGGGCGCGTAGAGCAGGGTGAAGGTGATCATTGCCAGAAAGAGCGCCCCGAAGCCGATGACGAACGCCGCCGTGCCCGTCGCGCCCGACTCCTCGCGCCGGGCGCGGAGGAACGTCAGGTCAAGGTAGGGGCACAGCGCGAAACCGAAGACCATCACCGGCGCCAGCCACAGCAGGTCGCCCGGCGGCGACGCCCCCGACCACGCCGGCGCGTGCATGCTCTCGTGCGCCGTCATCCACGTCAGCAGGGCGAGCACGACGGAGCCGCACCACACCATGGGCGCCGCCCGTCTCCACGCGCCCCAGCCGCCCTGCGATACGGCCCATCCCAGCGCGAACACGGCGATGCTCAACGCCGGCGTCGCCCACACGCCCAACACGGGCGCCAGCGCCCATCCGCCGAGCCACGTCAGAAAGAACGCGTGGAACGCCAGCGTGATCGCGCTGAAGAGCGTCGGCCCGCCCCCAAGCGCCGCGGCCCGACCCGCCGCGGCCCCCCGGCCCCGCAGCACCACGCCCATGGCCATCGCCCCCAGCACGTTGGGGACGGCGAACGCCACCCACCCCCACACGCCGAACTCCCGCACGAGGATCACCGGCAGGAACATCCCGATGACCCACGTCCACGAGCACGCGAGAAAGGCCCCGGCGCCCAGCGCCCGCGCCCAGCCGATGCGTGATGTGTCAGCGTGCGTCCCGCCCACGGTTTACGAGCGCTTTTTTTTGCGCCGCTTGCGCTGCGCCTCGACGTGCGTCTTCGGCGTCACGTGGAACGTCGCGTGGCAGACGCCGATGCGTCGCTCTTTCGAGCCCTTGCCCGGGTTGATCTGCTGCACGACGTCGAGATCGACGTCGATGTTGAACTCGCCGCCCTCGGCGAGGAGGGCGTCGAGGTCTTCGCGCGGGCTCACCCGGTAGAGGGCGGGGCCGAAGCAGGGGCGCATGAACTTGTACGTGAGCTGCTTGCAGACCACGGTGTAGTCCCCGCCGCACACGCCCCAGATGTACATGCCCCCGGCGATCTCGCTGTTGGCCAGCAGGGCCGCGCCGGCCATCGCGTTGTACCAGTTGCGGTTGAACCGCCGGAAGGGCAGCACCGCCTGAAACGTGCGCGGGTCGATCTGCTTGAACCGGATGCCCGACTTGAACGCGATCGGCAGCCACATGAATGAGCTGAGCCGACGCCACAGCCGGTTACCCATCACCATCCTGCGGCTGACGTACGCCTCGAAGCGGTCCATCCGCGAGCGGACGCGGGGCTTGGCCTTCACCAACGGCTTCGTCAACGGGATGGTGCAGATGATCTCGTCCGCCGGAGCGTCCGCCGCTCGCGCACCGTCGGCGCCCTCCTGAGGGCGATCCAGCCCCGGCTCGGGAATGGTGGTGGTGACGCCGTCGGTCAAGCCTTGGATCCGTGAAAGAAGTTGCGGCGTGCGGAATCGCGGACGCTGGGGGCAGTGTAGCGGGGCGGGTGGGCCCGGGCGGGCCGGCTGAGGAGAACGCCTACGCCTCTCCCGCACGTTCAGCCCGCATCGTCGTCCGGCGTCAGCAGATACGCGCCGCGTTTGTCCGGGTCGCGTTCGACCCGCACCAGCGCGGGGCCGGGCTCATGGTCGATGGCGAGGGTCCACCCGTGCTCGGCCGCGGCGTCGAGCAGGCGTGTCCGCATCCGCATGCTGGTATATGCCTCGACGTCATAGGCCATGTTGTACGCGGCGCCTGCGTGGTTCGCCGTAGGCATCACATCGGGAGTGAACACCACGGTGCGCCCGGAGCCGTCACGGAACATCACCGCCTGCTGCCCCCACGTGTGCCCCGGCACGCGGAAGACGCCGATCCCCTCCAGCCCCGGCAGGGGGACGGGGGTCGGGTCGAACCCGGTGGCGTCGAGGTCCGCCGCGGGGTCGGGTGTGTCCACGAGCAGCACGCGCTCCTTGACGTCGGGCGTGAGGTGGTCGGGCAGGTACGTCTTGTGCATGGTCGAGCGATTGGCGAGGGCGTCCTCCCATTCCCGGCGCTGCGTGACGATGCGGGCGTTGGGGAACGCGATCACGGGACCCTCGCCCTCGCCCGTGCGGGGGCGGCGCGTGAGGGCGCCGGCGTGATCGAAGTGCAGGTGGGAGAGGATGACGGCGTCCACGCTCGACGCGTCGCACCCGGCCTCGTGCAGGGCGTCGAGGACGGTGCGGTTCTCCATGGCGTAGATGTCGCGCTCCTTGGCGCCGAACTTGTCGCCGATGCCCAACTCGACGACGACCGTCTTGCCGTTGCGCTCCAGCAGCAGGGCGTTGGTCTGGAGGGGGATGCGGTTGCGGTCGTCGGGCTCGACGAGGCGCGTCCAGACGACGCGGGGCACGACGCCGAACATCGAGCCGCCGTCGAGTCGGAAGGCGCCGCAGCGGAGAAGCCGCCAGTTCCAGGTGTCGCTCATGGTGCCTCGCAGTGTGGGATGACGGTGCGATGGGATCGCTTCCAGGCGCTTCCGGGGGGGGCACACTATCGCAAGCGGGTACACTGCGGCCAGATGGCCACCAGCCGCATCATCTCGGCCCAGTCGCAGTCGCCGGAGGAGGAGCGCCAGAACTGGTCGCTCCGCCCCACGCGCATCGAGGAGTACGTCGGCCAGCACGAACTGCTCGAACGCGTCCGCATCGCGGTGCAGGCGGCGAGGGAGCGCAAGGAGCCGATGGAGCACGTGCTCCTGCACGGCCCGCCCGGCCTCGGCAAGACGACCCTCGCCCACGTGATCGCCCACGAGATGGGCTCGCACGCGCACTGCGTCTCGGGGGCGGCGCTCACCCGCGCCAGCGACCTCGTGGGCACGCTCACCCGCATGGGCGAGCGCGACGTGCTGTTCATCGACGAGATCCACCGCCTGCCCCCCGCGGTCGAAGAGTTCATCTACCCCGCGATGGAGGACTTCCGCATCGACGTGACGGTGGACGCGGGGATGCACGCGCGGACGGTATCGCTCACGCTCAAGCCCTTCACCCTCATCGGCGCCACGACGCGCGCGGGCATGCTCAGCGCGCCGCTGCGCAGCCGCTTCGGCATCAGCCACCACCTGCGCCACTACACGCCCGAGGAACTGGGGATCATCGTCCGGCGCAACTGCGCACTGCTGGGCATGACCGACGCCGACGAGGATGCGCTCGACGCCATCGCCCACCGCAGCAGGGGCGCGCCGCGCATTGCCAACCGTCTGCTGCGGCGCGTGCGCGACTACGCCCAGGTCCGCGCCGAGGGGCGCGTCCGCGCCGGCGTCATCGATGAGGCGCTCGCGCTCGAGGGCGTGGACGACCTCGGCCTCGACGAGCTCGACCGGCGCTACTTGCGCACCATCGCCACCACGTACAAGGGCGGCCCCGTCGGCCTCGAGGCCGTCGCCGCCACGCTCAACGAGGACGCGGGCACGCTCGAAGACGTCGTCGAGCCGTACCTGCTGCAGATCGGCCTGCTGGCGCGCACGCGGCGCGGGCGCCAGCTCACGCACGAGGGGGCGCGCCGCCTCGGCGCACCCGCCCCGGCGGACCTCGCGCCGGAGTCGGACGCGGACGACGGGCTGCCCCTGCTCCGCGCGGAGCCCTGACCCATGGCGTATCCGGACGCCGATCGGCGCGCCCTGCGAAACGTGCTCCTCGTCGTCGTGGCCATCTGGGTGGCGGTGTTCGCGCTCCGCCTCGCCGCGCCGAGCAACATGGTCGACAACGACCAGTTCCTCTCCGCGTCCTACGTCATCGACATCACAGAGAACGGCGCGTGGCTCGTGCAGCGCGATGCCGCCGGCGACATCGCCTCCAAGCCGCCGCTGCACCCGTGGCTCTGCGCGATCGCCGCGATCGTCACCGGCGGCGTCTCGGAGTTCTCGCTGCGCCTGCCCAGCGCTCTGGCGGTGCTGGGCGTCGCGGTGCTGATCGTGCTGGTGGGGCGCGCGCGGTTCGGGCTCATCCCGTCCGCGATCGGCGCGGCCGCGCTGCTGCTCTCGCCGATGGGGATCAAACAGGTCGCGCTCGTGCGCACCGACCCGCTCTTCGGGTTGCTCGTGTTCGGCACGGCGATCGGCGCGTTCCTCGCGTGGGAATCCGGGCGGGGGTGGATGCGCGTGTGGATCATCGCGGCCCTGTCCACGATCACCAAGGGGCCGCTCGTCGTCGTGCTCGGCGCGCTGGGGCTGCTGGCGGCGTGGTGGGAGAAGCGCACCGGGCGCCCGCTGCCGGTGCGCGGCGGTCACATCGCGGGGGTGGCGGTCTTCGTGCTCATCGCCGGCGGCTGGTTCGCGCTGGCGTGGGCCGACGCCGGCAGGGCCTTCATCGACAAAGTCATCTTCGACGAACTGCTCGGGCACGCCGTCACCAGCCCGCGCGGCGACTTCCCGGGAACGAAGATCTACCGCGCGCCGCTCTACCTCATGGCGCGATTCCTGCCCTGGAGCGTCTTCGCCGCGATCGCGGTGTGGCGGGTCTTCCGCGACCCCTCGCCGGACGACAGCGCCCGAAGGCTCGAGCGCTTCCTCACGTGCTACATGCTGGGCGGCATGGTGCTCTTCGGGCTCGCCCCGCACATGCGCCCGGACATCATCTACCCGCTCATCCCCGCCGCGGCGATGCTGGCCGGGCGCGAGGTGGAGCGACTGGTGCACGCGCTTCGCCCACGCACGACCGCGGCGCTGGCCGTGCTCACGCTCGCCGGCGTGCTGGGCGGCGCGTACGCGTACTACCACCACCAGCAGCCGAAGCACCCCCGCATCGCCCGCTCGCTGGAGATGCGCACGCTCATCGACGACCTACGGGCACGCTTCGGGCCGCACGTTGGCGCCGATCCGGAGATCGTCTTCGTGGACGACACCCCCGGCATCCTTCAGCACTACCTGCGCGTCCGGCGCACGCGGGTGACCCACGAGCACGCCCTCACCCTTCTGGCCGAAGACCCGGATCGTCGACTCGTCGCCGTGGTGGACGCCGAATCACTCGCCACGCTCTGGACACTGCGCGGCGCCCCCGGGCGCATCGAGACGCTGCTGACGTGGCGCGCAGAGGACGGGGGGCAGATCCAGATCGCCCGACTCGTGCCCGCGACGGCTGAACACGACGCCCCTTCGCGTCACGACGCCGACTGAGGCAAAGGCGTCGCGAGAATCCGAGAAACGCCTCTGCGGGGCGATTTTCACCTATCGGCGGGCGCCCTCTATCACACACTTAGCGCATCATTTGCCTGTTGGCGCCACCTCACCGGCGCGCGACGTTAATCGTGCTCTACACGCCGCACGAGCGCCTTTGCGCCACGCGGGGGGAGTGTGGAACACATGCCTATCCAAGGCGTATGCTCAGGTGCATCGGGTCTGCTCGTGACGGGAGGTGGGCGGTGCATCACTACAGCGGGGAAGACGAAACCAGGCCTGACCCTCCTCCCTCTGGCGAGCCCTCCTCCGCGCGCCCGGACGCGCTCACCGACGCCGACCGCCCCATCGACATCCCCGACTACGACCTGCTCGCCCCGATCGGGAGCGGCGGGTTCGGCGTCGTGTGGCTCGCGCGCAACCGGCACGTGCGCAATTTCACGGCGATCAAGGTGCTCAGCCCCTACGAGGACATCGAGCTCGCGTCGATCAAGCTCATCCAGAACGCCGTCTCGAACCACCCGAACCTCACCCCGCTCGAGCACGTCGGTCGCGCAGACGGCCGGCTCTACATCGTCATGCCCCTCGCGGACAACGCCCACAGCGTCAACCCGCTGATCGACCCGGGCGCTTACCGGCCCATGACGCTGGCCAGTTTCGTGCCCCGGCTCGGGCGACTCGACGCCGCGGAGGCCGCGGCCATCGGGGCGGAGATCGCCGAGGGCCTCGCCCACATGCACGCGCAGGGCGTGGCGCACGGGGACGTGAAGCCGCAGAACGTGCTGCGCTTCAAGGGAACGTGGGCCCTGGGCGATTACAGCCTCGCGTCGTTCGCCGAGGCGCAGGTGGCCAAGGGCGGCACCCCGGGGTACACCCCGACCGACAACCGCTCGCGCATCCACGCCGACCTGCGCATGCTGGGCGTCACGCTGCTCGCGCTCATCGGGCGTGCGCCCGGCGATGTGGACCGCCTGCTCGACGGCACGCTGCCCGGCGTGCGCGCAGAGGATGCGCCCCTCATGGCGGTGATCCGTCGGCTCTGCGCGCAGACGTCGCCCGGCGAGCGCCTCTCCGCCGCCGACGCCGCGGCGTCGCTGCGCTCCCTCGTCGGCGGCGACGGCGTTCTCGGGTGGCTGCGCGAATGGGTGCGGCGCAACGGCGCCGACGCGGCGCGGGTGGCGGCCGTCGCGCTGATCTCGACGGCGCTGGGGCTCGCGCTGGTGCGTCCGCTGGCCTTCGAGAACACGCCGCTGAACAACTGGTACTGGCAATGGGCCCGTTCGCTCGGGTCGCCGGCGATCGCGGGCGGGACGCACCGGATCGACAACGTCCGCGTGATCTCCATGCACGACGGCACCCCCCTCGATGCGCTGGCGCAGGAGGCGGGGTTGGAGGGCGTCTCCAGCGCCGACCTGCGCAGCCTCCGTCGGCTGCACGCCGAGTTCTGCCGCCGACTCGCCGACGCCGCGCCCCGAGCGGTGGTGTGGGACATCATCTTCCGCGCCGAATCGGAGTTCGACGAAGACCTCGCCGCGGGGCTCGTGACCCTGATGGAGCGCGGCGTGGGGGTCGTCGTGACGTCGTACGGCTGGCCCGACCCCAGCGCCAGCGCCCCGCCGCTCTCGCCGCGCATCTGGGAGACCGGCGCCCGCTGGGGCTCGAACCATGTTTTCATCGACACTCGTAGTCGTGCGGTCTGGGCCCCGATGGTCGTGCAGCGTGATCGCGCATCGGGCATGCCCTCGGTCATCCTCGCGGCCCACGCCGCCGCAGTCCGCCCCGACGCGTGGACCGAGGTCTCGATCGACGCCGGGGCCACAGAGGCGGTGCTCCGATACTGGCGCCCGGTGCCCCGGCGCCCGGAGCAGCGCGAGATCATCGGCGAAGAGCGCATCGCGCTGACGCGCGTGGGGGAGTTCAAGCGCGAGCCCGCTACTGGGCTGGACCCCGGCCTCCGCGACGGCGACCTGCTCGGCCAGCGACTGATCGATGTCGCCCCCGACAGCGCCCTCGCCGACGCGACCATTTCGTACGAAGACGCCTTCCGCGCCTCGCCCGACGGGCTGCGCTCCATGGTGCGCGACCGCATCGTGATCATCGGAGACTTCCGGACCCTCGCGGGCGACATCGTCGACCTCGGCGACCGCGGGCTCGTGCCCGGGCCGCACGTGCTCGCATCGGGGGTCGAGTCCGTCGCGTCGCAGGCCGCGATGCGTGTGGCGTCTTTTCCGCTGACGGTTGCGCTGGCGCTGGCGGGCGCCGCCGTCACCGCCGGCGCGACGGTGCGCGTTCGCACGGCGCGCGCGGCGGCTGTGCGGTTCGGCGCCCCGATCGTCGTGGCGACGGCTCTCACCTGCGTCGCCATGCTCGGAGGCGCGCTCTGGTACAGCCGCGCCGATACTTTCCTGACACCGTTCCCCATCGTCATCGCGGTCGTGTTGGCCGCGATGATCACACTCCTCCTCGTCGCACACGGCCGGCGCTCCGGCGCCGGGCTGGCGGCCACTCAGGGAGCTCATGCATGAACCGTATCCGTCCAGCAGCGTGCTTCGTCACCCTCGCCATCGTCGCGGCCGCGGCGACGAGCAACGTGAAGGTCACGTTTTCACAGCCGCCTAGCGTGAACACCATCACCGTCGAATCACCCGTGAAGATCGAAGGCCTCAAGGCCGATGTGCTCACGCGCCAGCAGGACGTCTCGCTGCGGGCGATGCCGGCGGGGAGCGGCGGGAGTGTCAGCATTGTCGAGGATGACAGCCAAGCGACGATAAACGGCGAGGTGGCGCTGCTGATGGAAAGCCAGTTCGCCGGGGCCGGTGGGCCGACGTCGACGACCGAGCGTGTGGCCGCGTTCCCGTGGTGGGTGATCAACGTAGAGAACGTTCAGATCGGCGCAGACGGCACGCGGGTGTTCGTGCGGGCAACTGAAGAACGACACAGCGGCGGCGTTCGGCACACGCTCTTCGTGATGCTGCACGAGGGCGGCGACGCAAGCGTGTTGATCGGTTTCGGCGGCGGCACACAGAAAGAGCGCACGCTGGTGCTAGACCAGAAAACACACCAACACCACTTCTTCGAAATCGTCTTCGACGTGAGCGGCAAGGTGCGGACACTGGTGAGCGTGAATGGGAAGGCCGTGCCGGCCGACGCCAAGCCGATCCACTTCGACATGCTGGGTGATGCTGAACGAAAGCAGATCACCGAGCAGGTGCGCCGACTCGAGCAGCTTTCTTGAGACGGTCAGATCACCGCGCAGGCAGCAGTTCCGCCAGCCCCGGCACGTCCGCGGCGCCGCTGGGGACGGTCATCGTCGATTCCGCGACCTCCTCGCTCGAGATCGGCTCGTGCCGCCCGCCGAGGTGCTCGCTCAGGAAGGCGTCCGTCACGGCGTAGAACGAGAGGCGGTTCTCAGGACGCGCGAAGCCGTGGCCCTCGTCGGGGTAGAGCACGTACGTCACCGGGATGCCGCGCGACGTCATGGCCTCGACGATCTGGTCGGATTCGGACTGCTTCACGCGCGGGTCGTTGGCGCCCTGGGCGATGAGCAGCGGGCGTTGGATGTTGTCCACGTGCGTCAGCGGCGAGCGCTCCTTGAGGAACGCGCGCCCCTCGGGCGTGGTGTGGTCGCCCACGCGGTCCTTGAACATGCGCACCGCGGGCGCCCAGTAGGGGGGGATGGTCTCGAGCAGCGTGATGATGTTGGAGGGGCCGACGATGTCCACGCCGCAGGCGAAGACCTCGGGCGTGAACGTGAGGCCGACGAGCGTCGCGTACCCGCCGTACGAGCCGCCCATGATGGCGACGCGGTCGCGGTCGGCGAAGCCCTCGCCGATCGCCCACTCGACGGCGTCGATGAGGTCGTCGTGCATGGCGCCGGCCCACTCGCGGTTGCCGGCGTTGATGAAGTCCTTGCCGAACCCGGTGGAGCCGCGGAAGTTGACGCTGAGTACGGCGTAGCCGCGGTTGGCCAGCATCTGGTGCGTGGGGTTGAAGCCCCACGAGTCGCGCGCCCACGGCCCGCCGTGCACCAGCAGCACGAGCGGCAGCCGCGGCTCGGGGCGGGCCGTGCGCCCCGGTTCGCGCCCCGGCGGGAGCGTGAGGTACGAGACAAGGTCGAGGCCGTCGCGCGAGCGGATGACCACGGGACGCATCGGCGAGAAGGTGTAGCCGTCCAGGTCCGTGCGTGCGGCGAAGAGGAACGACGCCTCGCGCGCTGTGCGGTCCCAGTGGTAGTAGCGCGTCGGGCCGGTGTCGTGGCTGAACTGGACGATCCAGTGATCGTCGGCGAGCGTGCGGCTGACGACGCTCAGGCGCCCGGGGTCCAGCGCCTCGAGGCGGCGGAAGTCCTCCGTGACCGACATGTCCAGCAGGCGCCACTCGGGCATGGTGTAGTTGAACATCACGCCCTGCGGCTTGCCGGTGACGGGGTGGGTGAGCACGCCGGCGACGTCGGAGCGGTCATCGGCGGCGATCACGCGCCGGTTGTCGTTTTCGAGGTTGATCGAAACCAGCGCCGCCGTGTTGCGCCCGCGGCTGTCGATCATGTACAGAATCATGCCCGAGTCGTCGAAGCCGACGGGGCTGGTGGTGAGCGTGTCCTCCATGGGGGCGGAGAGGTACTCCGTCCAGCCCGACTCGCTCTCGGGGTCGGCGCGCAGCACGCTGGCGCTGCCGTCGTCGGTGTTCATCACGGAGACGAACCGAACCTCGTACTCGTTGTCGGTCACGAAACCCTGCACCATGCCGCGCCCGATCACGCCGGGGTTCTCCTGCAGCAGCCGCATCTCGCCGGTGGCGATGTCGACGATGTGCAGGTCGTGGAACTGGGGCGCCCGGTTGTTGAGCCCGACGAGGATCTCGCCGGGGCGCTTGTGGCTGACGCCCTGGATCTGCGCGGCGACGCCGTCGAACGGCGTGAGGTCGCGCGTCTCGCCGTCGCTGATGCGCGTCGCGTAGACGCGCCAGTTCTCGTCGCCGCCCTTGTCCTGCAGGTACAGCACGTGCTCGTTGGTGTGCGACCAGAAGTAGATGCGCACGCCGCGGTTGTTGTCGCGGGTGATGGGCCGGGCCGCGGCGACGTCGCCGATCGGCGCCACCCAGACGTTCATCACCCCGTCGACCGGCGCCAGGTAACTCAGCCAGCGACCGTCCGGGCTGATCCGCGGCGCGATGCGCTCCGGGTTGCCGAAGAGCACGGCCCGGGGCACGAGCGGCACGTCGGCCAGCGTGAGGGGCGCCGTGCTTTGGGCGCGGTCGCGCTCCACCAGGCCGTCCTGGGTCCTGGGGGCGACCTCCTGCGCCGCGGCGCCCGCGCCCAGTCCGAGCGTGAGCATGGCGAGAAGGCTTGTCGTAGCGCGGAGGAAGTGGTGTGTCATCCCGTGTGTTTCCCGTTCGGAGTTCTTTGTTGTGCGGCGGGCGTGGCGGTTCGACCCGCGGCCGGCCCCGCGCCGTGCGCGAGGCGAAGGTTCTACCTGTTGGACGCCCGCGGGGCTGCAGCCGACCGGCGGTGCGCATGCCCCCGGAGCGGGCGGGTCAGAGGATCTCAACGACTTCGAAGCGCTTCACGCCGCGCGGCGCATCGACGCGCACGGTCTCGCCCACGCGGGCCTTGAGCAGCGATTCGCCCATGGGGCTGCTGACGGTGACCTCGACGTGCTCGGCCATCAGGTCGCCGGTGGCCTCGCCCACGAGCTTGAACAGGTCCTCCTCGCCCGTCTCGGTGTCGCGGAGGCGCACCGTGGCGCCGAGGAAAATCATGTCGCTGGGCGTGGCGCCCTCCTCGACGACCTTGGCGTTGGAGAGGCGCTGCTCGAGGCGCTTGATCTCGGCCTCCTCCATCGCCTGATCCTCGCGGGCGGCGTGGTAGTCGCCGTTTTCCTTCAGGTCGCCCAGCGCCCGGGCCTCGGCGATCCGCAGCGAGATCTCGGGACGGCGGGCGATCAACTCGTCGAGTCTGGACTTGATCTGGTCACGCTCGGCGGGGGTCATGAATTCCATGGCGGTGGCTCGTTGGGTCGTCGTGTGGAGTTCGTAGTTCACAAAGCAAAACCGCGACCTGGGCCGCGGCTGCGATTCCGTCGTCGGGGTATGGCGTTAATTGTAGCCGCCGCGAGCCGGGCCCGCGACGGCGCGGGGCGCCGGGCACGCCGCCCACACCCACAGCGGCACGCTGGCCCCCAGCACGATGGCCGCGGCGAGCCACGTCCCCGGCGGCGGCGCGGGCGCCGTGTTCCCCGCGGGAGACGTCAGCACGTACACCGCGCTCAGCGGGGAGGCGAGCAGCGCCCCGCGAACCTCCGGGGCGCCCGCGAGTTGCGACAGCGTCCAGAACGCCGGCCCGCCCAGCGCGATCGCCGCACAGACGATCATCCACAGCGTGCGCGGCTCCGTCCACGGCGTGCGCGTGGCGACGCCGATCACGCCGCCGAGCAGCAGCGTCCAGCACGCCAGCGTTGCGCTGACCCACGCCGTCACCGTCCAGCCCCACCCGGCGATGAACGTGGTGGGCCACAGCACCGCCTGCATGGGCAGGAGGATCACGAACACGTCGATCAACGCCGCCAGCGCCGGCCTGCGCGGCGAGGCCTGGCTCAGCCGCACCATCGGCCACAGCAGCACCAACCCCGTGGCGACCAGCACCATCAGCACGCGCGAGGGCGTGCGCACGTGCGCGGCGTCGAGGCCGCGCGGCATGCGGTCGACAAGCACCGTCAGCAGCGCCGCGCTCATGAGAAACATCGTCCAGAAGAGCGCAAAGACGCGCGGCTCGCCGCGGCGGTGCGCCCACCGGTCGGCGGCGCTCGCCGCGCCCTTGCTGCGCTCTTCCAGCGGGTTGATGCGCTCCGGGCCGCCGCCTTCAACAACCGCGCGCTCGGCGTCGGGTTCGGGCGGTAGGGGTTCGCCGGCGGAATCGCCGGGAGGAACGTGGGCTGGGAGGGTCACCGAGCGCGCTCGTCGACGTATACGAGTGCGCCGTGGATCTCGACGCGCCGGGCGCCGGCGTCGATGCGTCCCGTGGCGCCGTTGGCGAGGTGGGCGAGGCGTTCGAGCTTCTGCACGGTGGTCTGTTCGCCGGGCGTCACGGCGCCGGGGGCGGCGCCCCAGACGACGCGCGAGCCGCGGTCCGTCACGATCGAGAGTCGCCCGTTCCGCCGGTGCTCGGTGACGTCGACGCCCGCGACCTGCTCCCACACCCGCGAGCCCGCGAAGTGATGGCGCAGCGTGGCCATCAGCGAGAGCGCCGCCTGCACATCGCCGCCGATCCATTCCTCACCGAACGCGAAGGAGCGGCCGTCGCGGGTGGGGGGGCCGAACTCGGCGCCCATGACGACGCGGTGCGCGGGGCCGGCGCCGCCGACGGGGTAGTCGATCGGCAGCAGCTCGCCGCGCCCGGACACCATGTAGTCGCGTTCACGATGGCGCACCACCGCGGCCGGCGTGCGCCACTCACCCTCGATTTCGACGACGTTGTCGCGCCCACGCCGGACGGTGGGGGGGTGTACGAACCAGCCTGTTCTGTGCAACGCCTCGCGGGTGCGCTCGAGCGAGGCCTGATCGAACAGGTTGTCCGAGGCGTTGGCGTGAACGATCTGCGTGAGTTGCCGCTGCGAACTCGCGGGCAGCCACGTGCCCTCGAAGGGCCCGCCCAGCGCCGGCCAGGCGATGCGCGGCACGGCCGGGGCCTCCTGCCCCGCCATCACCCGCGACTTGAGCGGGCCGACGCCCAGCGACCAACCGATGAAGATCGCCAGCACCAGCGCCACGAACGCGAAGTTGCCCGCGCGGTGCGCAAGCCGCGACCACTGGATCGGCTCGCGCGTGCGCTTCGGCTTCGAGCGGGACCGCGACGACGACTTGTTCTTTGTGCGTGCCACGTGTGGTTTGATCCTACGCGTTGCGGCCCAGCGCCGCACGCACGATGGCGGCGCAGAGGACAGACATCTCCAGCCCCGCCGCCCGCGCCGCCATGGGCACGAGGGAGTGGTCGGTGAAGCCGGGCATGGTGTTGATCTCGAGCAGCGAGGGCGGACCGCCCGCCTCGGGGACGATGAAATCCGCGCGGGCCACGTGGCGGACGCCCAGCGCCTGTGCGAGTCGGAGGGAGGCGTCGCGGGCCGCGTCCGCCGCGCCCGGGGGCAGCGGGGGGTCCACGATGTAGCGGGTGTCGTTGCGCACGTACTTGGCCTCGTAGTCGTACAGCCCGTCCTGCGCCGCGATCTCGATGATCGGCAGCGCCGACCACGCGCCCTCGCGCTGCAGCAGGCCCACCGTGATCTCGCGCCCGGGGAGGAACGATTCGACCATGCACGGGCGCCCGGCGCCGGAGGACTCTTCGCGGGCGTGGCGCCACGCGCCCTCGTCCTTGCAGACGTGCAGGCCGATGGTCGAGCCCTCGAAGACCGGCTTGAGCACCACCGGCAGGGCCAGCGGGCAGGCGTGGTCGCGCGGGTTGAAGGCGCACGCCTCGCCCGTCGCGATCCCGAGCCGCGCCGCGACGAGTTTCGTCGCCATTTTGTCCATCGCGCGTCGCGCCGCCCGGGGCCTCGACCCGACGTACGGGCGCCCGTCGCGCTCCAGCACGTCCTGCAGCGGCCCGCCCTCGCCGAAGGGGCCGTGCAGCAGGGGCCACACCACATCGGCGGGGATCGCGCGCAGGGCGCCGGCCATGTCGTCGAGGGGACGCTGGGCGAACTCCGGCGCGAGCGTCTCCTCGCGGACCTCGAACTCGTTGGCGTCGCGGAGCGCCTGCGCCACCGCCGCGCCGCCGCGCAGGCTGACCTCGCGCTCCGCGTCGGGGCCGCCGCTCAAGACCAGCACGCGCAGGGGCATCACGGCTTCGCCTCTGCGAGGGGGTCGTCGCCCGGTTGGTCGGCGCGACGCCAGATCGCGACCTCGGGCTCGAGGGTCACCCCGGCGTGATCGAGCACCCGCGCGCGCACGCGGCGCATCAGCGCGACGACGTCGCGCGCCGTGCAGGCGCCGGGTGCGGTGTCCACCACGATGAAGTTCGCGTGCACATCGCTCACCCGCGCCCCGCCCACGCGCTCGCCCTTGCACCCGGCCCTGTCGATGAGCATCCCGGCGCTGACGCGCTCGCCCGTGGGCAGCGTGGGGTTCTTGAACGCGCACCCGGCGCTGCGCTCGCCCATCGGCTGCGAGCCCTTCTTGTACGACATGACCTCCTTCATGCGCGACCGCAACGCCGCGGCGTCTTCGGCAGGGGTCAGACGCAGGTCCGCCTCGACCACGATCAGGTCGCGCAGCCCGGAGGACCGGTAGCCGAAGGGGATCTCGTCGCGCGTGCGCACGATCTCCTCACCGTCGAGCGTCAGCGCGCGCACGCGTTCGACGGCCTGCGCGATCTCCCCGAACGCGCCCCCGGCGTTCATGACGATGGCCCCTCCGAGGCTCGCGGGCACGCCCGCCAGCCCTTCCAGCCCGGACAGCCCATCGCGCACCGTGTCCACGATCAGACGCGGCAGGTTCGCGCCGGCGCCGACGCGCAGGAGCCCGGGGTCGTTCGGGTCGGGGCGTTCGACCCGGCGCAGGTTCTCGAGGGAGACGACCAGCCCGTCCACGCCGTCGTCGTCCACGAGCATGTTGGCGCCGTCGCCCAGCACGCGCACGCGGTCGAACCGGCGCAGCAGGGCCCGCAGTTCTTCGACGCTCCTGGGCCTCGCCAGCGCGTCAGCGCGCCCGCCCACGCCGAACCACGTGGGGATCGGGGCGTCGGTCTCGATGGCGGGGTCGTGCGCGACGGACATTTCCGGTTCAGGCCCTCTCTCGGCGCGCGCAGGGCGCGCGGCGTTCACGCCCCGGCGCGCAGGTAGCCGTGCGCGACCTGCCACACCGGCCCGGCGCCCATGACGACCAGCATGTCGCCCGGGCGGCAGATGATCTCGAGTTGTTCAATAATCGCCTCGAAGGGGTACAGGTGCATCGCCTGCACGCCCCGCGTGCGCAGCCGGTCCACGAGGTCCGCAGCGCTGACGCGCGTCTTCTCCGCCTCCGAGTCGCGCACGAAATAGATGTGCGGCACGACCACCACGTCCGCCTGCGAGAACGCCTGGGCGAACTCCTCGAGGAAGAACCGCGTGCGGCTGTGCTGGTGGGGCTGGAACACGCACACCAGGCGCCCGCCCCGGTCGTGCGGGCGCTCGAAGTCCCGCAGCGCCCGCAGGGTCGCGTCGATCTCGGTGGGGTGGTGCCCGTAGTCGTCGTACACCCGCACGCCCTTGCGCTCGCCCACGAACTGCACGCGCCGGTCCACGCCGCGGAAGTCGCTCAGGGCGTCGGACACGCGCTGCGCGTCGGCGCCGAGCGTCAGGGCGAGCGCGGCGGCGAAGGCGGAGTTCGTCGCCATGTGCTCGCCGGGCAGGTGCATCGTCCACGACGCGGCCTCGTCGCGCCCCCGCGCCAGCGTGACGCGGCGCGTGGCCTGGTCGTATTCCACAACCCAGTCGGCGCCGGGCGAGTAGCCGATCGTCTCCACGTCGCACAGCGCGCCCGCCGCGACCTCGCGCCGGTGGGCGCCGTCGTGCCCGATGAGCAGCCGCCCGCCGTCGCGCGACTCGGGCAGAAGCTCCGCGAACTCCCGGAACGCCTGCACGACGGCGTCGAGCGATCCGTAGACATCGAGGTGATCCGCCTCGACCGCGCTGATGGAGGCGACGGTCGGGCGCAGGTTGTGGAACGAGCGGTTGAACTCGCACGCCTCCGCCACCAGCACGCCCGGCTTGCCCGTCAGCGTGCCTTCGGGGATGCGCTCCGACCCCAGCCGGAACCCCGTGGGCGTGCGCCCATCTGCGCTGAGCTGGGCGCACGTCGCGCCCACGATCACCGTCGGGTCCAGGCCCGCCCCCGTCAGAGCGACGCCCAGCATCGCGGCGGTGGTCGATTTGCCGTGCGTGCCGGCGATGGCCACGCCCGTGCGCCCGAGCATGCACCGCCCCAGCGCCTCGGCGTAGGTGTAGACGGGCAGGCCGCGCTCGACGGCGCGGACCAACTGCGGGTTGTCGGGCTTGATCGCGGCGGAGGCGATGACGAGGTCGCACGCGTCGGGCAGCCGCCCGGAGGTCTGGTCGTGGTCGATGGCGACGCCCTCGCTCGTCAGCGCCCGCGTGACGTCGGAGGGGGTGACGTCCGACCCGGAGACGTCGGCGCCGCGGCCCTTGAGCATGCGCGCCAGGCCCGACATCCCGCACCCGCCGGCGCCGATGAGATAGCAACGCTTGGCGCGCACCTCGAAGGTCTCATCCATGGGGGCGCGGTCGCGGGCGTGCGCATCGGTCGGGGCGTCGAGCATAGATACAGCGTAATCGGCGACCCCCCGCCGGTCGCGGGAGATTTCGGATTGTTCGGCGCGTCGCCCGCCGCCGCTCCCGGCTAAGGTGTGCGACCGATGGACGCCCAACCCCTCCCGTACAAGGTGGCCGTGCTCTGCGACCTGCGCGACGAACGCGGGCGCATCCTCCTCCTGCGCCGCAACAAGGCCCCCAACCAGGGCCTGTGCTCGCCCATCGGCGGCAAGCTCGAGATGGCGCACGGCGAGAGCCCGGCCCAGTGCGCCCGGCGCGAGATCATGGAGGAGGCGGGCATCGACGTGCCCATCGAGCGGCTCCGGCTTGGCGGGATGATCTCCGAGCGCGGGTTCGAGGGGCAGGGGCACTGGCTGATCTTCTGGTACCGGGTGGTCGGCCCGGTGCGCGTGGAGGCCAAGAGCATCCGCGAGGGCGACCTTGAATGGTGGGCCCCGGAGGAGATCGACGCGCTGCCGCTCCCCGAGACCGACCGCAAGGTCATCTGGCCGCTGGCGCGGAAGCACGCCGAGGGCTTCTTCTCGATCCACATCGACTGCGACGGGCCCGAGATCACTTGGAGCGTCGAACAGGCCGATTGAGGCCGGACGCGTTCTATACTGCCCCATATGGCCCGCTTGAACACGCACAGGATGCGAACCCCCAGAGCCACCATCGCCGCCTCACGCACCGGCACGGGCGCCTTTGCGCTCGCGCGTCGCCTCACGCGTCTCGCGGCCCTGTTCGCCGCGCTGCTGGGCATCGTGGGCGCCTCGGCGCAGGAGCAGGCCCCGGCGGGGCAGTCGCGGTCGATCCCCGCGGCCCGGCAGGCCGATCACGTCGCCGTCATCACCATCAACGGGCCGATCGATCACATCACCGTCTACAGCATCCAGCGCCGCCTCCGTGCGGCCGAGGCGATGGGGGTGGACGCCGTCGTCTTCGAGCTCAACACCCCCGGTGGCGCCGTGGGCGCGACGCTCGAGATCTGCAACATCATCAAGAACTCGCCGATCTCCAACACCGTCGCGTGGATCAACACCGACGCGTATTCGGCGGGCACGTTCATCGCCCTCGCCTGCCGCGAGATCGTGACCGCCCAGTACGCCACGATGGGCGACGCCGCCCCGGTGATGGGCATCCCCGGCGTTGGCATGATGTCCATGCCGGAGACCGAGCGCCAGAAGCAGCTCGCGCCGCTGATGAGCGAGATCGTCGACTCCGCCCGCCGCCGCGGCTACGACGAGATGCTGGTGCAGGGGTTCATCACCCTCGGGGTGGAGTTGTGGCTCGTCGAGAACTCCGAAACGGGCGAGCGCGTGTTCATCACCGAGCCCGAGTTCCGCATGCTCTTCGAGGGCGACCCGCCGCGCACAGCCCCGCGCATGGCCGCGGCGCCCTCCGCGACGCCCGCGCCGGCGCCCGAGATGCGCCGGGCCCCGCCCCCCCGCGAGGCGTCGCCCGCGGACGGCTCCGGCGACCGGCGCGCCTACGCCCCCGCCGCGCCGG
>RECZ01000103.1 GCA_007693765.1 Phycisphaerales bacterium
CCCGTAACATTGAACCGGTCAGCATCAGCGATCCGGCAACGCAAGTTGCGAAAGGGGTGATGCATGTGCAGGGGTTCGCAGAAGAAGTTCGGGGGGTCACCGGGCATCCGGAGATCAATCGGTACGTACATACGTGCTGCGGGCTTGGCATAGAGCCTGCTCGTGGTCCGTTCATTTGCCGCCAATGCTGATCGAGGGAAGCAGATCGCTCTCCTTTGAGACGGAAGTAGGCGACGATGCGCAAGAGAAGCGCCATACTCTGGACGTGCGCCGCGGGGCTCTTGCTCGGCGCTGGCTGGTATCTGCTGCGGGCACAAACAGGCGAGAGCGCGGACAGGCGTCCGGCGATGGAGCGGGCCAAGGCCCAGCGTGAGACGTTCGCGAATGTTGAGATGCGGCCCATTGACCGCGCCTCGGTCGGAGAGGTGCGGTCGCTGGTCGAAGACTCGTTCGCCCTCCCACATCACGATTTCGGCGGCGTTGACGAGACGGCACGAGTAGCGTTGGTGCACCTGCTCGCGTCACATCTCGCTGCCTACGCCAGCGATGACCCAACAGCCCTTGCGCGTCTGGCCGAGAGAGAGGCGACGCGATGGATCACGGATGAGGACGCCCGAGAATGGATGATCATCGACAACATCGCGAACCGCGTGTGGGGGCGGCCCGGTGATCGCGCGGACCCCCGGGCCGAGTTGATACGGTTTCGAGAATCCACCATCGAGGGTGGCGGCCGAGCCGTCGCGCTCGGGGATGGCGAAGAGGGTGTGCTGGTGCGTGTGCGCCGAGTGCGACGCCCCGAGGAAATGTATATGCGTCCGCTGACGGCGGAGGAAAGCAGTCGTTGGGTTCCCGGGCGCACCGCCGCCGCGGTGCGGTTCCGGCTTCCAGTAGTGTCATTTGAGGACGTGCTTCGACGCGACCGCTCTGTGACGGTTGCCGAGGTGTTCTTCAACGTCGGCGCCGAGGAGGGTTCTTTCGTGTGGCACACGGTCTGGTATTACGATCCCCGCAGCGCGGTGTGGAATCTTCATGTCTCATCGTCGGCAGGATGGCTGACGCTGGTCGCTTTGCAGCACTGAGGCTTGATGATGCGCAGACACGCCGCAACATTGGTTGAACTTCTGGTGGCGATCGGCGTCGTCGCGGTGCTGCTCGGGATCACGCTCCCGGCCTTCGCGTACGCGAGGCGGCAGGCGGCCATCACGGACTGCCACTCGACGCTCCGCTCAATCACGCAGGGGCTGCACGCCTCCGCCGGGGCCAGGCGGGGCGAGGTGCGCAACCTGTTCCTGCACGACCAGTCCGTTGTGTTGTACGAGCCTCCCGGCACCACCGCCTACCCGATGGTGTACTTCGACCAGTCGCCGCGATGGGCGCACGTCGTGGAAGGCGTGGTCTGGAACTACAACGATGAACGCGATATGGAGTCGGTCTCCTGCCGCGCGGCGATCATCGCCGCGCAGCGGCGACACCACCGGACGCTCTTCTGGTCCGTGGTGGGCGCCGGGACCACCAGTTATTTTCTCAGCGCGGCCTTCTTCAGCGCGCCGGACCTTTGGAACCCGGACGACCCAGCAGTGCGACAGGAGCCGGAGCGCCGACGCGCCGTCGTGCTCCTGTCGCAGGTGACGTTCCCGTCCTCGAAGGTCGTGTTCGCGGAAACGAAGGATCACCACGGCTCCGAGCGGGCGATCGATGACGACCGCGTGAGGGACGTGAACGCCGCGTTCACAGACGGGCATGTCCGACGCGTCAGCGTGCCGGACGCGGCCCCCGCGCTCGAATTCCACCCGTACTGGGGCACGCTGGCCGAGCGGCGATCGTTCCGCATGCCGTTTTCCAGCGCTGCGTGGGGATACCAGGGCCGGGACTTCTGAAACGCCGAACGAAGGTGCGATTCTCCGCCCGCGGGCGCCCAAAGGGGTGTTGACACGCCGCTTGGCTCTACATACTATGTGGCACATAGCATGCGGCACAGAGCACGCCGCCCGACCGGGGCATCGACCAAGGAGACCGCTGGATGCGAATCGAACGAGAATTGATCCGTGGCGCCGGGCCGGTGGCGGTGCTGCGGCTGCTCCAGAACCGGGAGATGTACGGTTACGAGTTGGTCGAGGCCCTCGACCGCGCCAGCGAGGGGGTGCTGGCGATGGGGCAGTCCACGCTCTACCCCATGCTCTACAACCTCGAGGCCAAGGGCCTGATCGAGGGCGTGTGGCGCGAGGCCGCGAGCGGGCGCAGCCGCAAGTACTACGCGCTCACCCGCAAGGGGCGCGGCAAGCTCGCGTCGGACACGAAGCAGTGGGAGGCCCTCGTGCGCGCCATGCGCGCGCTCGGCGTTGTGGCGGAAGCCCCGGCGCGGGCGCGGGGAGCGCTGGCGTGAGCGGGGCGGGGGCCGACAGAGGACGTACAGCGGCGCAGACCAGCGCACCGTTGCGGCGCCGTCTGGCGTACACGCCCATGCGCGATTTGGTTCGCGGGCGCGTGAGCGGGCGACTGGATCTGGAAACGTCGCTCCGCGACTCGGAACTGCCGGAATCCACGCGGGCGCTGATCACGGGCATCGTCCGGCGCACGCGACTCTGGCCGCTGGAGCGCGCGGATGTGGCTGAGGAACTCACGGCGCACTTCCGGGATGCGCTGGAGGCGGGGGAATCCGCCGCCGCGGCCGAGGCCGCCTTCGGCGATCCGCGTCAGACGGCGCGGCTGATCCGTCGCGCCAAGCGCAGG
>RECZ01000124.1 GCA_007693765.1 Phycisphaerales bacterium
CGCTCGGCAACTTCCGCGCCGATTTCGCCAAGGCGTTCCTCGCGCAGATGGCCGAACTCGTCGGCGAGGGCGGCGCGCTGCTCATCGGCCTCGATCTCCAGAAGGACACCGAGACGCTCGAGGCCGCGTACAACGACAAGGCCGGCGTCACCGCGGCATTCAACACCAACCTGCTGCGGCGCATGAACCGCGAGCTCGACGCCGATTTCGATCTCGACGCCTTCGAGCACCAGGCCTTCTACAACGAGGACGACGGGCGCATCGAGTCGCACATCGTCTCCCTCCGCGACCAGACCGTCCGGGTGGCGGGCCGCGCGTTCTCGTTCGCGAAGGGCGAAACCATCTACACCGAGTGCTCGCACAAGTACACGCTGCAGGGCTTCGCCCGCATCGCCAGCGCCGCCGGATTCCGCGTTGAACGGGTCTGGACGGACGAGGACCGCCTCTTCAGCGTGCAGTACGCCGTGTGCGTCCGGTCATAAAGATCGAAATAATCTCGAATCTGCGCTGGCGTTCCGGGCCGCGTCGTATCATGATGCACCATCCCCCGTCCCCTCCCGCCCCCATGAAGAGGAGCGTGTCTGTGCGTGAATTGAACGGATCGTGCATCGCGTGGGCGCGCAACGCGGCGTTCGCCGCCGCCGCGGCCCTGACCCTTGGTCTCGCAGCGCCCGCCGCCGCGGAGGGCGTCGATCCCAGCGCGATCTCCTCGGGAGAGAACCACATGTGCGGCTGCGGCCCGTCGTGCGCGTGCGGCTCGGGGTGCGGCTGCCCCGATTCCTCCGTGATCGGACCGCCCAGACTCGCCGGCGTCGAGGGGTTCGAATCCGAGAACGTGGTGCTGCTCTCGCGTATCAGTCTCGGCGACTTCGGCGCGCAGTACACCAGCGGCAACGATTCGTGGGGGTACACCTCCCCCTCCGGGCGCGAGTACGCGCTCATGGGCCTCAACAGCGCCACCGCGTTCGTGGAGATCACCAACCCGCGCGACCCCGTCATCATCGCCACCATCCCGCACCCAAGCTCCCTCTGGTCCGACATCAAGGTGTACGGCCATCACGCCTACGTGGTGAACGAGAACTTCTTCGGCGGCGGCCTCCAGGTCATCGACATGCAGGGGATCGACGACGGCGTCGTCACCCTCGCCAACACCGTGACGCACGGCGGATCGCTCCGCCGCGCCCACAACCTCGTCGTGGACGAGGACTCGGGCTACCTCTACCTCTGCGGCGCCAACTGGCCCACGAGCGGCCTCGTCGCCTACAGCCTCGCCGACCCCGCCAACCCCGTGTACGTCGGCGCGTACTCGAGCGTGTACGTGCACGACGCCCACGTCGTGACGTACACCACCGGCCCCCACGCCGGGCGGCAGATCGCCTACTGCTCCGTGGGCTCGTACGGCATCGACATCGTCGACGTCACCGACAAATCCAACATGTTCCGTGTCTCGCGCACCACGTACTCGGATCTCGCGTATTCGCACCAGGGCTGGGTCGACGTCGAGCGGCAGCTCTTCTACCACGGCGACGAACTCGACGGCGACAGCGTCAACGTCACCACCACGCGCGTTTTCGACGTCTCCGACCTCGCCTCTCCCCAGTACCTCGGTTGGTTCACCTCCGGCGTCGACGCCATCGATCACAACCAGTACCTCCACGAGGGGTTCCTTTTCCAAGCCAACTACCGCAGCGGCCTGCGCATCTTCGACACCCGCGACGACCCGGTCTCCCCGCCGCAGACGGGCTGGTTCGACACCTACCCCGACGGGCTGGGCACGTTCTTCAACGGCGCCTGGAGCAACTACCCGTACTTCCCCAGCGGGACCGTGATCGTGAGCGACATCGAGGGCGGGCTCTTCGTGCTCGACCCCACGTTCGCGCTCAACGGCGGCGTGCCCCTCGCCGTCTCTTACCCCGACGGGCTGCCCGTAGCCGTCGCCGCGGAGGGCGCCTCGCTGCGCGTGCGCATCGAGGGCGTGAACGGGCGCTCGGTCGTTCCCGGCTCGGGCGTGCTGGTCGTCACCGGCGACGGCCACACCGCGACGATCCCCCTCGTCCCCACCGGCGGCGATGAGTACACCGCCAACTTCCCCAAACTCGGCTGTGTCTCCGAAGTGACCTTCTACGTCGCCGCCGACGCGGACAACGGCCTGACCGTCAACGACCCTCTGCACGCGCCCACGCTCGAGCACGCGGCCTCGGTGACGCCCGCTCGAGCCGGTGGATCCCACGCCGGTCCGCGCAGCGGCGCGGCCGGCCCCGTCGGCTTCGTCTGCGCAGTGCCCGGCGACATCGACGGCGACGGCGTCGTCGATTTCGCCGACATGAGCATCGTGCTCAACCAGTTCGGGCTCAGCGGCCCCTCGCTCCCCGGCGATGTCAACGGCGACGGCGCCGTCGATTTCGCGGACCTGAACATCATCCTCTCCAACTACGGAGCCAACGCATGGTGAACACGCGCCCCCGTTCCACGAAGTCCTCGACGCTGTGCCTCGTGTTCGCCGCCGCGGTCGCGGGCGTCGCGGGGTGTTCCTCGGGCCCCACCGCCGAGCAGCGCGCGTTCTTTGATGCGCTCTGCGCCATGCAGGGGCAGACGTACGAGGGTCGGGCGCTCTACGCCTCCACGCCGGACGACCCCTTCCTCACCGAGCGACTCGTCATGCACGTCGAATCCTGCGACGGCGGCGTCATCCGCGTCCCGTTCCGCGTCGGCGACGACCGATCCCGCACCTGGATCATCACGCTCGGCGACGAGGGCATGCTGCTCAAGCACGACCACCGCGACCCCGACGGCACACTGCACGACCTCACCGACTATGGCGGCTGGGCCACACGCAGCGGGTCCGCCCACGCGCAGAGCTTCGAGGCCGACGACGACACCGCCCGCATGCTCCCCGAGGCCAGCACCAACGTCTGGACGATGGAGATCGATCGCGAGCGCAACGTCTTCATCTACGACCTCACCCGCCACGCCCAGCCGCGCTTCCGCGCCGAGTTCGACCTCTCGCGGCCCATCCCCAACCGCTGATCGCGAGCACCAGTTTCGGGGCGGGGGTCCGCTTCAGGCCGCGGCGCATCGGTGCATCCGCCGCGCCGGGCCAGGCGAACGCACTGTCGCACGCCACAGCGCGCCCGCCCACACCCCCGAAGCGCCCACCGCCGCGAGCCAACAATGAAGACGCACCTGCTCGAAGCCGAGACCCGCCTGCCACGCCCAATCGACGAGATCTTCCCCTTCTTCGCCGATGCGCAGAACCTCGAGCGCCTCACCCCCGCGATGCTGAACTTCCGCATCGTCACGCCTACGCCCATCGAGATGCGCGAGGGCGCCCTCATCGACTACCGCCTGCGCGTCCGCGGCGTGCCCATCAAGTGGCGAACCCGCATCAACGTGTGGGAGCCGCCGTATCGATTCGTTGACGAGCAGATTAAGGGCCCGTACCGCCTGTGGCTGCACGAGCACACCTTCGAGGCCGACGGCGACCACACCATCTGCCGCGACCGCGTCGAGTACGCCGTGCCCTTCGACTTCATCGCCCACAAGCTGCTCGTCAAGCGCGACGTCGAGAACATCTTCGCCTACCGCGAGCGCGTGCTGCGCGACATCTTCCCGGCGCAGCGCGGCGTGGGCGCGACGGCGTAGCCGCGCGGCGTCAGACCAGCATCAGCACGATCGAGATGGCGATCAGCACAATGATGATCCACTCGAGCACCTCCAGCCGCACCGTCGCCTGCTGGTCGGTGAGCTTCTGGTAGATGCTGTCCGCCGTGTCGAGCTTCCGGATGATGCTCGCGTCCCACTGGGGCAGGTGCATGCGCTGCGAGGCCAGCCGGTACACCCGCGCCAGGTGCTGGTCGCCGATGAGCTTGAGGGCGTTGTTCACGCCCTCGAAGAGCAGGGCGCTGTCCATCTGCAGCTCCGCCATATGACGCAGGTCTGTCGACGCGGCGCCGGGGAGGAAGTGCCGCCACCACTGTTGGCGCGACATCGTCTGCATGGCCCGGTCCAGCGCCTCGTCGAGTTGATCATCGAGGTATCGCATCTCGAGAAGCTCGACGTTCACGTACTCGAGCACGGAGCGGAGGTCGTCGTCCTCGGGGCCGAAGGCGATGGCGGCGTTCCAGTCGATCAGGGCGGCGTCGTCGGGGCTGTAGGAGATGCGGCACGACAGCGCATCGGAGATCTCGTCTCGAGACAGCTCCCCGGGCTCGGAGCGCAACACCCGAGCCAGCATCGCCCGGTGCTGATCCAGCATCGCGTCCACGCCGGTGTCGGTTTCGGACGACCGCACGTCGTAGAGCACGTAGTCCTCGACGAGGGACGAGAACCGGGGCTTGGCCACGGCGGGGCGGATCGCCGCGGCTAGCGTCTCGACCCGTGAACGCGCCTCCTCGTGCAACGTGTCGTTGTCGTAGAGCGTCTCGCTCAGCGTCAGCAGTTCGCGGAGGGTGCAGCGGAAGTGGATGGCGTAGGTGACGGACACCGCGCCGAAGTCGAAGATCACGCTCTCGACGGCGTCGCTGGTCGAGAACCCGCCGAGGGCGATGGGGGGCGCCAGGTGGGTCACGCGCAGCGGCGCGGGCTGCATGTCGAAGTAGCGGGGGCTGCGTCGGCGCCGGCGCAGCAGGGTCCGCGATGTGGCGTCGGTGATGCGGCGCTCCGCCTCGTCGAGCTGCACCGAGAGGCCGACGTCGTACGCGAACATCGCGTAGCAGACACCGCTGACGACGCCGGCCTCGTCCCGCGGTGCTTCGCCCTGCGGCTCCGCCGTTGTGCCCGCCGCCTCCGTGTGGTCCACGCTCGCCGTCCCCTCTGTTCAGGTCCGCGTCCTGCATCCGGGCCCGCACGGGCGTACGCTCCGCCGATGCGGCTCACCGACTTCGACGCGATGACGTTTGATTGTTACGGCACCATCATCGACTGGGAGCGGGGCATCCTCGCAATCCTTGCCCCGTGGGCCCGCGAACAGGGCCTCGAGACCACCGACGACGGCCTGCTGGAAGCCTTCGCCGCCCTCGAAGGCGACATCCAGCGGATGAACCCCACACAGCCCTACCCGGAGGTGCTCCGCGACGTTTTCATGGGCCTTGCCAGGCGCCTCGGCGCCCTGGCCGACCCCGAGCAGGCTCGGGCCTTCGGCGAGTCGGTGGGGGAGTGGCCCCCCTTCGCCGACTCCGCCGCGGCCCTCCAAAGCCTCAAACGCACGCACCAACTGGCGATCCTCTCCAACGTCGACAACGCCTCCATCCGGCGTTCGGTCGCTCGGCTCGGGGTGGAGTTCGACCTCATCGTGACGGCGGAGGACGCGGGCGCGTACAAGCCCGCCCACAACCACTTCGAGAACGCCTTCGCGTGGTTCGAGCGGCACGGGACGCCCCCTGAGCGGATTGTGCACGTCGCCCAGAGCCTCCATCACGACCACGTGCCGGCAAAGGCCCTCGGCATGCGCACGATCTGGGTCGATCGTCGCCGCGGCAAGCCCGGCGGCGCCACGCCGACGACCTCCGACACGGTGACGCCGGATCTCGTCGTGGCTTCGCTGGAAGAGCTGGCGCAAATGTCAGTGTCTGGATAGTGGCGCCGCAGCGCCGTCGTCCTCAGATCGCCGGCTCGTCCGGGCTGTGTTTTGCGAACGTCGTGTTGCGGGTGCTCACGCCGACGCGGGTGCCCTCGGCCGTCACCTCGCCCGCGGGGCCCTTTACCTCAGGCAGTTCGCACAGACCCGTGCCGCCCTTGATGTGCGAATCGACGACGTCGACGATCTCATCGATGTCGTCGGACACGCGCAGCAGGTCGAGGTCGCCCGGCGAGATGGTCTTGAAGCGCTCGCTGAGCGTGCCGCGCATCCAATCGATGAGCGGGCTCCAGAACTCGGTCCCGTAGCACATCACCGGGTAGGCGGGCATCTTGAGCGTCTGCATGAGCGTGAGCGACTCGAAGCACTCGTCCAGCGTGCCGAACCCGCCGGGGAAGAGGACCAGCGCCCGCGAGTACTTCACCAGCATCACCTTGCGGGCGAAGAAGTAGTCGAAGTGGAGGGCGTGCGTCTGGTAGGGGTTGGGCTCCTGCTCCATGGGCAGCGAGATGTTCAGCCCTATGGAGCAGCCGCCCGCCTCGTACGCCCCTTGGTTCGCCGCGGCCATGATGCCCGGCCCGCCCCCGGTGATGATCGCCCGCCCCCGCTTGGCGAAAAGTTCTGCGCAGCGCCGAGCGGCCTGATAGTCGGGATGATCGGTCGGGGTGCGGGCGGAGCCGAAGATCGTCACCGCCTCGGGGATGTCCCGCAGCAGGTCGAACCCGCCGACGAACTCCGACATGATTTTAAAGACCCGCCAAGCCTCGCCGCCCATCTCCGTCGCTCGGGTTGACTGCTGCATCCGGGGCTCCTTGTTTGGAGATCGTCAGGTACGGAAGACGGCGTTGGCGCTAATGCGGCAAAAACGCGTCCGGGAGTAAGTCGCCGCAAACTATTGTAAGTAGTTGTTATACAAGCGATTAGGGCCTATTTTTGGCATGGAAGTTGGTGTTTACGAAAGATTCGCGTATCATCCTAGACTATGCCCAAATCCGCCGCCGCTCCCTCCTCACGGCGCTCCTCCAAAAAGACGTCCGGTAATACTCCAAAGACCCCCGGCGCGAAGCCAGCAGGCATGCGTGGCAAGGTCTTTGTGAGCTATCAGGCCGCGCACAAGTACCTTTTCGACCGGGTCGATTTCGAGCGATCGCGTCTCACCCGGGAGCACCGGGGCTCGTTCAAGCTCGATCGGATGAAGGCCATCCTCAAGGCGCTCGGCGACCCGCAGGACAGCGTCCGCTGCGTCCACGTGGCCGGGACCAAGGGCAAGGGCTCAGTCTGCGCCATGACCGCCTCCTGCCTTGAGGCGTGCGGCTACACGGTGGGCATGTACACGAGCCCTCACCTCGTCGATGTCCGCGAGCGCATCGTGATCAACGGCGCCATGATGCCGACCGCCGACTTCACCAAGCTGATGGGGGTCGTCGCCGTCGCCAGCAGCAGCGTCGAGGGCAAGCACGGCGAGGCGACGTTCTTCGAGATCATGACCGCCTTGGCGTTGGTCTTCTTCGCCGACCAGGCTGTGGACATCGCCGTCATCGAGTGCGGCCTCGGCGGGCGTCTCGACGCGACGAACCTCGTGAAGCCCGACGTCACCGTCGTCACGTCCATCAGCCTCGACCATACGCAGATCCTCGGCGACACCGTCGAAGAGATCGCGCGCGAGAAGGCCGGCATCTTCAAGAAGGGCGTGCCCGCGCTCACCGGCGAGCAGACTAAGGGTGTGCTGCAGGTGCTGCGTGAAGAGGCCGAGAAAGCCGGCACAACGCTCGAGGTCCTCGGCAGCGACGTCGACTTCAGCTTCCGCTTCGAATCCAGCCCCGAACTCGGGCCGCACCGGCGCGTCTGCGTCGCTTCCAAGCACTCGAGCTTCGAGCACCTCGCGGTGCCGCTTCCCGGCGAGCATCAGGCGTTCAACTGCGGCCTGGCGCTGACCGTGCTCGACCGCCTGCGCGACCGTGGCTTCGACACGCCCGAGGCCCGCGTGGCCGTCGGCCTGTCCCGCACGCGCCTGCCCGGGCGCATGGAGCTGGCCTGGCAGCGCCCGCGCATCCTGCTCGACGGCGCCCATAACGCCGCCTCGCTGCACGCGCTCATCCGAGCGATCGGTGCGCACGTGCAGTACGACTCCATGGTCATGATCTTCGGGTGCGCCGCCGACAAGGACGTCGACGCAATGCTCGAGAAGATCGCCCTCGGCGCCGACAAACTCATCTTCACCCGCGCCTCGGACAACCCCCGGGCCATGGACCCCCGCGAGCTGCAGAAGCGGTTCACGGCCATCTCCGGCAAGATGACGCAGGTCGCCCCAACGCTGCACGAGGCGCTCAACCTCGCCGCCCGCGCGGTCACCCGCGGCGACATCATCTGCGTGACGGGGTCGTTCTTCCTCGTGGGCGAGACCAAGCGGTACCTCGCCGACCTCGTCGCCAAGCGCGCCGCCAGCGCCGTGTAAGCACCGTCCCCGACCCGGTGCGGGCCTTCGAGCATCCCCAAGCAGACCGGCGGGCCCGTAGCGCTGTCTGGCCGGTACACTGATCGCCCAATGCCCCACGCAGCCGACGATCACGCGCGCCCCGAGGGCGCTTCAGACGCGAACGACGCCCCCCCCGGAGCCCACAGCGACACCGGCGCTCAAGCCACGGGCCGCGGCCCGCGCAACCGCTACACCGCCGCCCTCGCCGAAGAGATCGAGACCCGCTGGCAACGCCAGTGGGAGCAGCACGAGGCCTTCCGCGCCCCCAACCCCGGCGACGTGGGCTTCGACCCCGCCAAGCCCAAGTTCTACGCCCTGGACATGTTCCCGTACCCCTCCGGCTCGGGCCTGCACGTCGGCCACCCCGAGGGCTACACGGCGACGGACATCCTCTCGCGGTACATGCGGATGCGGGGGCGCAACGTGCTGCACCCGATGGGGTGGGACGCCTTCGGCCTGCCCGCCGAGCAGTACGCCGTGGTGAACAACGTCCACCCGCGCGACACCACCGTGAAGGCCATCACCACCTTCCGGCGCCAGCTCAAGCGGTTCGGCTTCTCCTACGACTGGTCGCGTGAGATCTCGACCATCGACCCCGCCTACTACCGTTGGACGCAGTGGATCTGGCTCCGCTGCTACCACGCCTGGTACGACCACCGCGTCGAGAACAAGGGGCGGGCGCCCGGCAGGGCACGCCACATCGACACCCTCATCCAAGACCTCGCCAAGGAGCGGCTGCTCGTGGGCCCCTCCGGCGAACTCATCGAGCCCGGCGCCCAGGGCGCGCTCGGCTCCATCGGCGGCGAGCCCATGGGCGGCGTCAGCGGCGGGTTCGCGCGCAAGTGGATCGAACTCACGGAGCAGGAACGTAAAGAGGTCGTCGACAGCCGCCGGCTCGCCTACCTCGGCGAGCAGACCGTGAACTGGTGCCCGGCGCTGGGCACAGTGCTGGCCAACGAGGAAGTCATCGACGGACGCTCCGAACGCGGCGGGCACCCGGTGAACCGCGTGCCCATGCGCCAGTGGATGTTCCGCATCACCGCGTACGCCGACCGCCTCCTCGAAGACCTCGACCTCGTCGACTGGCCCCATTCCACACGCACCCAGCAGGCGGAGTGGATCGGCCGCAGTGAGGGCGCCGAGATCGACTTCCCGCTCTTCGGGCCCTCGGGCGAGCCCGAGCAGCAGTCACTCCGCGTCTTCACCACGCGCCCCGACACCGTCTTCGGCGCCACCTTCATGGTCTGCGCGCCGGAGCACCCGCTCGTCGACGAGATCACGACGCCCGGGCAACGCGCATCGGTCGAGGCGTACCGCGCCGCCATCGCCGGCCGCTCCGACGTCGACCGCATGGAGTCGAAAGACAAGTCCGGCGTCTTCACCGGCGCCCACGCCATGAACCCCGCCACCGGTGAGCGCATCCCCGTGTGGATAGCCGATTACGTGCTGATGGGATACGGCTCCGGCGCGATCATGTCCGTCCCCGGGCACGACGAGCGCGACTACGAGTTCGCCGCAGCGCACGGCCTGCCGGTGCGCGTGGTCGTTGCGCCAGAGGCGGGCGCGATCGTCGAGCCACCCTACGCGGGGCAGGGTGTCGGGGTGGGATCCTCCAACTCCGAGGTCTCGCTGAATGATCTGCCCACGCCCGAGGCCAAACGCGTGATCATCGCGTGGCTCGAGACGGAGGGACTCGGCTCCGGCACTGTGCAGTACAAGCTGCGCGACTGGCTCTTCAGCCGCCAGCGCTACTGGGGCGAGCCCTTCCCCGTCGTCTACGACGAGCACGCCGAGCCGCACCCGCTGCCTGAATCGGCGCTCCCCGTCGTGCTGCCCGACCTCGACGACTTCCGGCCCACCGAGAGCGACGACCCCAAGCCCCCGCTCGGTCGCGCCGGCGATTGGCTGCGCGTCGAGATCGACGGCAAGACCTACACCCGCGAGACGAACACCATGCCCAACTGGGCCGGTTCGTGCTGGTACTACCTCCGCTACTGCGACGCCCACAACGATGAGCGATTCATCGGCGAGGAGGCCGAACGGTACTGGATGGGCGGCGGCGGCGTGGACCTCTACATGGGCGGCGCCGAGCACGCCGTGCTGCACCTGCTCTACGCCCGCTTCTGGCACAAGGCGCTGCACGACCTCGGGTTCGTCAGCACGCCAGAGCCCTTCAGGAAGCTGCGCCACCAGGGGTTGATCCAGTCCTACGCGTACCAGCGCAGCAACGGCTCGCTCGTCCCCACCGACGAGGTCGAGGAGCGCGACGGCGCCTTCGTCGAGATCAAGAGCGGCGAGCCGGTGAAGCAGATCGTCGCCAAGATGAGCAAGAGCCTCAAGAACGTCGTCAACCCCGACGACGTCATCGCCGAGTTCGGCGCCGACACCTTCCGTCTCTACGAGATGTACATGGGCCCCATCGAGGCCGCCAAGCCTTGGAACACCCGCGACATCATCGGCCCCTTCCGCTTCCTGCAGCGTGTGTGGCGCCTCGCCGTCGACGAAGACACCGGCGAACTCAGCCTGCGCGAGACGCCGCACGAGGGCGTCGAGCGCGCCCTGCACAAGGCCACGCACAAGGTGCGCCACGACATCGAGAACCTCGCCTTCAACACCGCCATCGCCGCGATGATCCAGTTCGTGAACGAGGCCACCGGCGAGGGCGTCACCCGCGACCAGCTCCACCGCTTCGTGCGCATCCTCGCGCCATTCGCGCCGCACATCTGCGAGGAGCTCTGGTCGCGTCTGGGCGAGACGGGCTTCGTCTCGCTCGCCCCGTGGCCGGCGCACGACGAGGCCATGCTGGTCGACGACACCGTCGAGATCGCCGTGCAGATCAAGGGTAAGGTCCGCGCCAAGCTCATGGTCCCCGCCGGCGCCGACGCCGCCACGCTCGAAACGCTCGCGCTCGAACACCCCGACGTGCGGTCGTTCCTCGAGGGGCTCACCGTCCGCAAGGTGATCGCCGTGCCCGGGCGCCTCGTCAACATCGTGGCGACATGAACGCTCCGCGCGGCGTCGGTTAGAGAGAATTCGTCGTGAACGCGGCCATCCCCGGGCCCCAGTCGGTCAGCGGCCCATGGCCTCGACGAGCGCCTTGAGGTGCATCAGCAACTCCTCGTTGTTGCGCACCCGCTCCGCGATGCGCTCACGCACCGCGGGGTTCAGTTCCTGGTCGTCGTTGAGGATCATCCGATCGCCGGCCAGTCGCGCCTCGATCTCTTCGACACGGCGGACCAACGCCGGGAACCCACCGGCGCCGTTTTCACGCTCGCGCTCCTGGATCACCTGCACATCGAGCATCGCCTGATCGCCACGCGGGCGCACTTCGAAGCGAATCTGCCCACGCATTTCCTCGCGCGAGATACCGGCGCCCGCCGCGTTCACCAAGCCTTCGAGGCGGCGCTCGATCGAGCCGAGCGGCGTGCCGCCGGCGACCAGCACATCCGGCGTCGGCACGACACGCGAGGCGCGCTGCCCGATGTGGGCGGGCTCCAGCGTGCGACGCACCGCGGCGCGTCCGTCTGTCGTCGGGGTTCGCAGCGCCTGCGGCGACACGCCGATCGCGTCCTCCGCGGCCGTACGCACCAGCCCAAGACGCCGCGCCCTCGCCTCCCACGCGCCGACGATGTCCGCACGGCTCAGCGACCCCGGCGCGTTGAGCCCGGCGAACGTGCCGAGTTGCACGCTGAGCGAGACGTCCTCGTCGCCGCGGCGGATGACCATCGGCACGAACTCGCCCGGCTCGTACGACAGGATGGTGTGGCGGAGCGCCTCGAGATTGGGCCGCACGCGGAAGTCGGCGTCGCCGAGCGTGAGGATCAGGTCGTTCGGGCGCAGCACGCGGGCGGCGGGGAAGCCCGCGTTGACCACGTTCACGATCAGGATGCCCGAGGGCTGCGGCTGCATCTGTATGCCCAGCGCGGGGCGGGCGCCGTCGAGGAACCGCTCGCGCAGCACGCCGATCAACCGCTCGCGCTGCTCGGGGAGCAGGTCTCGCCTGTGGATGACGGCGATGATCTTGTCGTCACCGGGGTTCAGCGCTGCGAGGGCGGCGCTGGCCTCCTCGCGACGGGAGTAGTCGTCCGAGGCGAACGCCTCGAGCAGGCTCTCCAATGTGCCCTGTTCCGTGGCGGTCGCCGTGGCCGGCCCCGCTTTGGCGGCGTCATCGCCGTTGGCTGGCATCGCCGGGCCGGCGCACAACGCGAGGCCGAGCAGGCCTGCGGTCGCGAACGTGCTGAAAGAGTGGCGGTGGGTCATAGATGTGGCAGCTTAAGGATACCCCCCTCAGACACCCCGGTTCAAGCGATGTTTCACCAGCCTCGGTGGCGGGGGCCGCGTCCAAGGGCGCGGTCGTGCGACATAAGCTGGTTATGAGCCCACGAGCAGGCACACTTGGTGGTATACCCCGAGTGGTTGAAGCGGATTACTCGGTGACCAGGTCGTACAGCTCGGAAGCGTGGCTGCGCATCCATCCCGCCTTGCGTTCGACCATCCGCAGGAAGGCCCCGCCCTCGAGCCCCGCGAAGGCGCCCGTGGCCGCGATGGGCACGACCGCCTCGACGATCAACGCCTCGATCATCAGCCACGGCACCGCCCGCAGTTCGGCCGTGCTGATGACGCAGCCCTCCACGGCGTCGTAGCCGCGGCAGAACCGCTTGAAGCGCGACTCGTCGAGGTAGTCCGGCCAGGACTCCAGCTCCGAGCCGTTCATCGTGATGCTGTACTGCAGGGCGCCGTTGGCGACGTCCATCGCGCGCGCCTCGTGCCGTGCGCTGTCGAAATCGATCACCGCGATCACCTTCGGCCCGCGGTAGAGCGTGTTGCCCGGGTGCCAGTCGCCGTGCACGATCTGACGCGGCCAGCTCGGCAGGCCCGCTTTGTCCGCCTGCGCCGCGGCGTGCTGGTACGCCTCGCGGAGCGTGGCGCACGTGGCGCGCAGGGCCGCGTCTTCGGAGCGTGCGCCGATGTGATCGAGCTGCTCGGGGATCGACTGCGCACCGTGGTAGCTCGAGGCGTGCGCCGGCGCCTCCCGCGGCGCCTCGTGCTCCGCGAGGAGTTTATGGAACAGCGCCAGCGTGCGTCCGGCCTCCATCGTCGCGGGCAGCGAGGCGTCGTACTTCGTGCCGGGGATGAATTCGAACAATTCGTACGTGCGCCCCGCGAAGCGCAGCGCCGTCTTGTCCGTGTCCTCGGTGTGGATGAGCCGCGGCAACGGGAACTGGCGCTCCGCCAGGAACCGCTGCACCTCGTGGCTGAGGCGCACACGCTCCGGGTCGTCGCGCCCGGGCGCGCGCCGCTTGAGCAGGAACGTGCCCTGCGCCGACTTGATGAGCAGCTTGGGAGAGCGTCGTGAGCCGCGACGGAACTCGAGGATCGCGTCGATCGGCCCGAGGTCGTAGTGCGAGAGGACGATGGCCAGTTCCTCGACGCCGTAGGTCTCGCGGGCCTGCTTCGGCGCACCGGGGCGTTCGGCCGAACTGGCGATCAGCCCCACGCTGGCGCTGAGCCGCAGGCCCGTGCCAGAACCGGGCAGGTGCGCCATGAGCGCATCGCGCTGCGCTTGGGCGATCTGGCTGGCGTGTTCGAGGGAGTGGGGGGTGGCGTCGGAACGGTCGTCCGACGCCCCGGTCCCGTCCGGCGCGGGTGCGTCGGGAGCGCTCTCGCTCCGCCGCGCTTCGTCGGCGTGCTCGTGCGTCGGGTTTGGCTCTTCGCGTGTGCTCACGAGCGTCCGTCGCGGAGGGTACGTCGCGCGGCCCCGACTCGGCGCCGCGCTGCGGGGATTGTACGCCCGACGCACGCCGGGTGCGTCGTCACTCGACGTTCTGGACCTGTTCCTTGATGCGATCGATCGCGCCCTTCACTTCCACGATGTCGCGCGCCACGGCGTTGTCGCCGGACTTGCTGGCGATCGTATTCGCCTCGCGCAGCATCTCCTGGGCGAGGAAGTCGAGCGTGCGCCCGACGGGGCGCCGGTCTTTGTTCTCGATGAGCTCGGCGAACTGCTCCATGTGTCCGCGCAGGCGCGCCAACTCCTCGGCGATGTCGGAGCGTTCGGCGTACACCGCGATCTCGCGGATGAGGTCCGCCGGCTCGACCTTCAGGTTGGAGCCCTCGAGCAACTGGTTGATGCGGGACCGGAGGCGCGCCTCGTACTCCTGCACCACCTGCGGCGCCCGCTCGGAGACGCTGTCCAGCCGCGTGATGATCACGTCGCGCTGGTCGAGCAGGTCGCGCAGGACGATCTCTCCCTCGCGCTCGCGCATCTGCTCGAGCTGATCGCACGCCTTGTTCAGCAGCTTGAGCATCGCGTCGCGGGCGCGGTGCAGCCGTTCCTCTTCATCCGCCGGCGGCTGTAGCACGCCCGGGAGCGAGAGCAGGGCGCCCCCGTCGATCGTCACGCCGTCGGATTCGAGGTTCGCTTCGCGCAACTGATCGAGGTAGCGGCGCAGGGCCGCGGCGTTGATGGTGTGCGTAACGCTGGCGCTGGCGTCGGTGCAGCGCGCCATGAGGGTGACCGCGCCGCGCGTGAGCCGGCGGCGCAGCGACGACTCCAACTCCGCCTCGAGGCCCTGCAGGTCCTCGGGCAGGCGGATCACGCACTTGAAGTACTTGTTGTTCAGGCTGCGGACGTCGAGGAAGTAATGCACCCCGTCCTCGTGGGACGACGCCTCGCCGTAGCCGGTCATGCTTCGGATCACGCCGTGCTCCCGACACGCCTCTGATCACACCCCGTCACGACCAGCGATGAACTCCGCTCGTATGGATGCATCAAGGTGTCTCGTCTGATTCGTCCGCATCGTCAACGTCGTTCGTGTCGGGCCGCGTCTCCGAGGGCGCAGTTTCGACGCGGATCTGCCGGTCCTCCACGCGACGCTCCGCCTCATCGTCGACCATCGCCCCCGGCGCCGCCGACATCTCGGGAACCACCGGGGCGCGGTTGGCCCGCAGCGCGAAGTTCAGCCCGATCGAGACCAACAGGAACACGCAGAAGATGAGGATCGTCGCGATCGTCAGCGCATCGCCTGTGCGGGCGCCGAAGGCCGTCTGCCCAGAACCCGCGGACGACGCCCCGAAGGCGCCGCTCAGGCCACCGCCCTGCGGCTTCTGGATCAACACGATCAGGATCATCAGCACCGCGACGAAAAGAAACGCCACGACAAGCAGGGCGGGAACCCAATTGACGTCGGCGAGTGTGAGCGTAAGCAAAGCGGACTCCTGGACTGGCAGCCTGAAAAACCGACCCTCTGGAACGGGCCGGAACGCGTGGGAAGGGGGATAGTGTAGCGAACCGGTCGGCCCCGCGGCGTCCCCCATGCCCATCCTTCCGATTCCACACACCCCTCTTCCGCCCCCGGAACCTACCCCGGAACCTCCCCCGGAAGGGCCCCCGGAACCGTCCCCGCCCGATCCGGACCCGCACGCATCACCCGGGATGGTTCGGCCGAGCCCACCGATACGCGCGGTTCACCGCGGTACGGCCGCGAGGCAGATGGCCACGAAGTCCTCCGCCTTGAGCGAGGCGCCCCCGATCAGGCCGCCGTCGATATCCGGCTGGGAGAAGAGTTCCTTCGCGTTGGCCGGCTTCACCGACCCGCCGTACTGGATGCGCACCCGTGCGGCCGCATCCGTGCCCAGCACGTCCGCCAGCACCCGCCGGATGTGCGCGTGGGCCTGCTGGGCGTCCTGCGGCGTGGCGGTGCGACCGGTGCCGATCGCCCACACCGGCTCGTAGGCGATGACGAGCATGTCGGGGTCGCGCACCGCGGCGCCCTCGAGCGCCGAGCGCAGTTGCCGCTCGTTCACCTCGTTCGTCGTCCCCGCGTCGCGCTCATCGAGCAGTTCGCCCACGCACAGGACGCAACGCAGCCCCGCCGCGAGCGCCGCGTGCGTCTTGCGCCGGATGAGCGATTCCGGCTCCCCGATGACGTGCCGGCGCTCCGAGTGCCCGACGAGGACGGCCCGCGCCCCGACGTCGAGCAGCATCGGCGCCGACACTTCGCCGGTGAACGCGCCCTCGGGCTCCGGGTGCAGGTCCTGCGCGCCGAGTTCGAGCGGGGAGCGGTCGTCGCTCAGGGTTGTGCCGACGCTGTCCAGGTAGACGAACGGCGGGAAGACGCCCACATCGAGCCGCGCGGCGTCGACGTCGTGCGCACGCAACCCCTCACCGACCTCGCGCGCCAGCCGCACCGCGCCGATCCGCGTCAGGTGCATCTTCCAGTTCCCGCCGACGATGGGGCGTCTCATGCGTGCGTGCTCCGTGGGCTCATGGGCAGCGAGCATACCGCACGCCCTCCCTCGACGAAGCACACACCGCGAGCGTGAGGAACGCTCCGCTGATCGTGAGCCGGCCCAAAAAAAGCCGCACCCCGCAGGAGAACGGGGCACGGCAGGCGGTGGGGTGTACAACCGCCCGCGACGCGCTCTCACGCGTCGGGGCGTATCTCTCTCTTCCCTCTATCCGTCTCCGGCGCATCCATGCGTCGGGCCGGGCGCATCCATGCGCCAGGGGGTCTGAGAATCACCACGCCGGCCTTGCGGGTCAGCGTGGCGTGTTGAGGCGTGCTCCGAAGCGTCTCAACCGGGCCTGTCCGGCGGCGCATCGCGATCTGGTCATCGCGGCGGGGCTGCGCTCGGGCTCTCGGCGTACATGGCGGCGTCGCTTCCTTGCGACCGTCGCTTCTCGAGAGCCCGCTGAGTCGTTCGATTCCTTTCGAGGCTTCTGTCGGCACGTCTCTGTGCGGCCCGAACTGCGCCGCGGGGAAGGGGGGGTGCGGCGATCCTTCGCCGCGTCGTCTCCGGCTCTCGCGAGCCGTTCGTCCTTGAAGCGGCGTGCCTCGCGCTCTCGCGCGGGGCGCCGCGGGTTCGTCAGGGACGCCCGCCGCCGATACGTGCGGGTCGTCCCGTGGTCGTGCGGGCGGGGCGCACGCGTGGTGCGCTCAACCGCCGCGTTTCTTGGCGGCGCTGCGGGCGATGAGCTCCGGCAGACGGGCGAGCCGGTCCTTCATGCCCTCGCGCCACGTGTTCCGATCGTGAACCTCCAGCCGATCCCCGGCGCCAACCAGGACGACCTCCCCGGCGAGCCCGCTGAGCGTGAGCACCTCGTCCGGGAGACGGATGCGCCCCGCCGAATCCATCTCGAGCCGCCGCGCCATCCCGAAGAGGTTGACCTGCAGAGCCGCCTCGTCCTCCTCGGGGGTGAGGGTGAGGGACATGTCCGCGGCCAGCGTCTCGAACCGGTTCTCGCTGTAGAGCCGCAGCACGTTCCCCGGCCAGGGCATCGCGTACCACGCCTCGCCGTCGCGCTTGGTCTGCCACCGCGACCGAACCTCGGCGGGGATCGCCAAGCGGTTCTTGGCGTCGATCACATGCTCGTATTGGCCGGTGAAGAGCACTCATCAGGCCCTCGTGGTGGGGTGTCATGGGAATCTACCCCACCTCGCCCCACATTGCAACAGTCTTCATTCCGAGCCCCCCAACCTGTGGAAATCTCCGCGCCCCGGTGGAGAACTTCTCGGACGTGACGCGCAACCTGCTTCGCTGCAAGCGTTTGCACGTGACGTCCGAAAACCGGCCACCGGATCTCCGTCACCACCGAGTCAGCCCGCAATGTCGGTCCGGGGGCGTGGGCGTAAGTCGGTGGCTAGGTGGCTTTTGCGCACGATCCGAGCGATAGTGCGAAGTACTTCCCCAAGGCTGGGCAGTGTGGGACGCGCCAAAGGAGGAAGACAATGACCCAGCGAGGAGATGGTCCGTGCATGTCGGCCGAGGCTCGCGAGGCCATGCGCGCACTCGACTCGATGCCCTCTGCTCCCTTCGTCATGACGGCGTGCTACGAGGACGATCGCGTCGGCGTGCTGATCGAGTGGGTGCAGCGGTGCTGCGCTGATCCGCCGCTCGTGAGCGCGGCCCTCCGGCGCGGGCATCTTATCGAGCCGCTCATCCGCGACAGCCGCGCCTTCGCGCTGTGCAAGGCGCCGCCCAACGACAGGCTCTGCCTCAAACGGTTCGGCCCCGACGCCAGCCCCGACGCCGACGCGTTCGACTCGATGGAGATCGAGACGCTCGTCACCGGCGCGCCGTGCCTCGTGCGCGCCGAGTGCGTCTTCGATTGCGAGTTGCACCAGCACTACGATCTGGATTGCGACTACGAGATGTACATCGGCGTGGTGCGCGCCGTCCGCGTGCGCGAAGCGCCGACACGCCCGAAGTCGCGACGCAAATAAACAACGCCCCGCGGGTGCGGGGCGCTGGTGGGGGGTGGGGGATTGCGTGCGGGGGTTCGCCGGCGGGGGGCGCCGGGCGTCGCGTCACCAGGCGAAGTGGGCGAATGCCTTGTTGGCCTCGGCCATGCGGTGCACCTGCTCGCGGGTCTGCATCGCCTTGCCCTCGCGACGGGCGGCGTTGTAGATCTCCTCGGCGAGGCTGCGGGCGATGGGGCGACCCTTCTCGCTGCGGGCGGCCTCGCGGATCCAGCGGAACGCGAGGGACGTCTGCCGGCGTGAGTTCACCGGCATGGGCACCTGATAGTTGGCGCCGCCGACGCGCTTGGAGCGAACCTCGACGTGCGGCTTCACGTTGTCGATGGCCATGTGGAAGACCTCGACGGCCGTCTCGGGCGCATCGGGGATCTTCTCCTTGTCGAGCTTGTTCTGGATGAGGTCGAGCGAGTCGTACATCACGCGGATGGCGACGGACTTCTTGCCGTCGACCATGATGCAGTTGATGAACTTCGACAGCGTCTTGTCGTTGAAGCGGGGGTCGGGGCGGAGCTGCTGCTCCGACTTCGTGATGCGTCCGGCCATTCGTCGCGTCTCCTTGAGGCTCATCCACCCCGTGGAACGGGGCTCGCTGTTCACCGGCGCGGCCCGCGTGGCCGACGCCGATTACTTGCCTGTGTATGAAAGTTCCGAAGAAAACAGGGCCACGCGGCCCTGCGGTATGCGTCATCGTCGCGCGCCGGGCGGCACGCGGTGGATCACTTCTTGCTGCGCTTTGCGCCGTACTTCGACCGCGACTGCTTGCGACCCTCGACGCCGAGGCAGTCGAGCGAGCCGCGCACCACGTGGTACCGCACGCCGGGAAGGTCGCGCACACGCCCGCCACGCACGAGCACGATCGAGTGCTCCTGCAGGTTGTGCCCCTCGCCGCCGATGTACGCCGAGACTTCCTTGCCGTTGGAGAGGCGCACGCGGCACACCTTTCGGAGCGCCGAGTTGGGCTTCTTGGGCGTGACGGTGCGCACCTGGAGGCACACGCCGCGCTTCTGCGGGCACGCGTCGATGTCGCGCACCTTCGACTTGGCGACCTGCGGGCGGCGCGGGTTGCGGATCAGTTGGTTGATCGTGGGCATGTCGGGAACGGTTCCTGCGGTGATTCGGTCGGTGTCGTTGAGTGGGGGAGGCGCCGGCCCCACCGGGCCGACGTCGCGAGCCGAGTAGTGTAGCGGCACGTTCGGCGGTTGCAAGGCGTTCCAAGCCCGCCCGCACGCGGCCCGCCTGCGACCCCCCGTCCCGCCGCCTCCGCCCGCCGAGGGAAGCCTCCGGGGTCGAGCGGCGTTCGTCAGGATATGAGCGCCCAGAACCTCTGGGCGCCGAGCCTTCCACGGAGACGGACCATGCAGAACAAAGACCGAATCCTCGGGGCCGGCCTGCTCCTCGTCGGCGCGGCGATGGGCGCCGCGTTGTCGGCCCCCGCTCGCGTTCAGGCCCAGGGCGGCGGGGGCCACGCCGAGCGGTGGGAGTACGCCACGATGAGCCTGCAGGGAAACAGCGCCCGGCTCTGGACGCCCGAGGGCGGGTACTTCTATCAGGTCGATTCGAGCCGTCAGCCAGAGGCGTATCTGAACAACCGCAGCGTGCGGGCCTTTCCCCCCGCGATGGTCCAGCATCTCAACGCCGCCGGCGAGATGGGCTGGGAGGCGTTCGACCAGCGTGAGGACGGGCACGCGTTCGTGATCTTCCTGCGACGCCAACGCTGAGCGTGCGCATCAACAGCGTGCGCTGCTCGCATCGTGCGCCACGGCGTCGTCGGGCGAATCGTCGCTCCATAAACACACACCGAACATACCGGACGGGTGTGCGGCGATCGCGCGCGAGACGCACGCCGAAAATACGCCGATTGCGAGCCATCCCTACAGCGATCCTGATTGTGAATACATCGGAAAATCAAGCGATTAGGGTTGGCCCGCGCCTCGTATTTTGCTAGGGTGTCATGATCAGGAGGGAACACGTCGTAGAGTCCGCCGCGTCACCGTGGTGCGTCTCGCCCCTCCACGCAATTCGTTCCTCTGTCAGCTGTCGTGCGGCTTCCGCACGTTCGGCGCGACACGTGCGCCCCGTGCGCACGACGTCTGTTCAAGGAGAACCCCGCATGAAAGCCCTTCTTTGTACCACGCTCGCGATCGGCCTGATGACGACGGCCGCCGCGGCGGGCCCGCGTTTCGTCATCGGCGTGGATTCCAGCGCCAACGCCGCGCACCTGTTCGATCCCAACACCGGCGCGCTCGTGCAGCAGAACTACCTCGAGTGGGGCGACCTGCTCGGTGGCGGCAGCACGGCCAAGCACGCACTGCAGGTCGGAAACCAGATCTGGGTCTCCGATCAGATCCGCGACGTGATCTACCGCTTCGACTTCAGCGGCGGCCACCTCGGAAATATCGGCGCCCAGGGCCTCGACAACATCAAGGGCATGGCGGTCGTCGGCAACGAGGTGTGGGTCACCAACGCCGGCACGCAGAACGACGCCCCCGGCAACTCGATCGTCAAGATCGACATCGCCACCGCCTCCATCACCGGCTCCGTCGCGACCAGCGGCTCGCTCTTCGATCTCGTGACCTACCAGGGGCGCGTGCTCGGCAGCAACATCACCACCCAGAACCTCGAGTGGTACGACAGCAACGGCAACTTTGACGGCAACTTCCACGTGCCCACGCCCCCCGGGCTGCGCTTCCCGCAGCAGTTGTTCGAGAAGGACAACGGCAACATGCTCGCCGCCGGTTTCTCCACCGCGGGCGGCAACATCTCCGGCGTGTACGAGTTCGACGCCGACGGCAACCAGATCGGCATCATCGCGGGCGAGGGCTTCGGTCCCCGCGGCGTGCTCCAACTCGACAACGGCCAGATCATGTGGACCAACGGCGCCGGCTTCTGGGTCGACGGAACGAACGTCTTCGACGGCGACGGCTCCACCGTCTCCGGTCAGTACCTGAGCTTTGTCGTCATCCCCGCGCCCGGTGGCGCCGCGATGCTCGCCATCGGCGGCCTGCTCGCGGCCCGTCGTCGTCGCTGATCACGAGCCCCAAAGACGCGGCGCACCCCCCGCCGCGACGACCAACGCCGCCCGTCCGCGACACACCGCGGGCGGGCGGTTTTTGTTTGTGCATGCTACGCGTCAGTCCGGGCGCAGCGCCTGGACGTCATCGAGCGTGATCAGCCCGCTGTGCAGCATGGGTGTCAGCGTGTCGACAAACGCCTCGATCGCCTCGCGCGCGTCGATGATCTCGACGACCACGGGAAGGTCCTCGGAGAGGCGCAGGATTTTTGACGTTCGTATGCGGCTGTCGCGCCCGAAGCCCATCGGCCCGCGCAACACGGTTGCCCCCGCGAGGCCCTCCTCGCGCGCCGCGAAGACAATCGCCTCGTAGAGCGGCTTGCCGTCGTGCTTGTCGGTCTCGCCCAAGTACACGCGCAGGCGGAGGGCGTTGTCGAATGTCGCCATAGGTCAGACTCCGTAGATTCGTTGCGCGAGTCGATAGCCGATCCACACGCCGATGAGGCACAACGCGTTGGTGAGCAGCACGTACATGCCGGCTTTCGCCCACTCGCTGTCGTTCGCGAGGGCCAGGGTCTCCTTGGCGAACGTCGAATAGGTCGTGAACCCCCCCAGCAGCCCGACCAAGAGCGCCACGCGGACCTCCTCGCGCATCTGCTGGGTGCTGCTCATGAGCGCCCCGGTGAGGAACCCCGCCGCGAAACAGCCGAGCGCGTTGACCACGAGCGTGCCCAGCGGGAAGCCCTCGCCCGTGATGCGCTGCGTCATGCCCGACACGCCGTATCGCAGGACGGCGCCGAGCGCGCCCGCGGCCGCGATGAGGGTGATCTTGAAGATCATGGCTCCGTCCTGTCTCGTGTGGGCGCCATCGGCACGATCAGACCCCGTGCGGCGCGCCGCGTCAATAGGCACAGGGGCGTCCGGGACGCGGGCGTCACGCCCCGGGTCGCCGCCGACGCGCCGCGCCCACGCTCCCGAGGCAGACCGCCAGCGCGAGCCCGACGCCCGGCGCCGGGATGACCGTCAGGCGCACGCGATCGGGGAGCACGTCGAGCCGGAACAAGGACGCCGTGCCGCGGTCGTCGAAGACGACCGACGCGAACGCGCCGTCGACGGCGCCGGCGACGAGCAGGTCGAAGACGTCGCCTTTCGTCGGCGTGGGGCCCGGCGCGAAGCCGATCTCCAGGGCGCCGCCCAGCGAGGCGTCGCCCGCGACCGTCACCGGGGCGGCGAGGCCTGGCGAGCCGAGTTCGAACCGCAGTGTCGAATGCGCCCCCAGCGTGATCGCGCCCGCCTCGATCCGCCCGCCCTGGGAGAGCGCGATGCTCGCGTCGCCGCCGTGGGCGCCGCTGACGATCTCCCCCCCCACGATCCAGCGTGAGCCGGCGCCATCGATGCGCACCGCCCCAGAACCCACCGCGTCCAACCCAACCCCACCGGAGGCGCTCGTCACCGCGGCGCCCGACTCGATGCGCAGCGTGCCCGCTCCCGCGTCGCCGACGTTGATGCCGGTTTGTGTCGAGATTCTCGACGACCCGCCGCGCACCTCGACAACGCCCGTGGAGCCCGCCCCGAAGCCGATGCGCAGCGCGGCGTCGGGATCTATCTGCGTCATCCGTGCGCCGTTCTCGAGCACCAGCCTTCCGTCTCCGAACACTCCCACCAAGACGCGGCGCGCGGGGGCGAAGCGTGCGCCGGCGCCGGAAAAGCGCAGCGTCCCACTCGCCGCGGCGTCGGAGCCGAACTCGGCGTCGATGGTTTCGAGCCGTCCGTTGAGCACCCGGAGCATCGCGTGGTCCGCCGGTTCGACGCCGAGCCGCAGGCTCGCGGGCTCGTCGCCGGAGAGCACGTACGTTCCGTTGCCGAGATCGAACGTCACGTCGTCGTGACCGATTACGAGCCCGGCGCTGAAGACAAGCGAAGACACCTGCACGGTGTACGAACCGCCCAGCCTGAACCACGCGATGTCGTTGACGTTCGGCACGCTGGCCCCGGACCAGTTCTGCGCGTTCTGGAACGCGCCGCCCTCGGGAGCGTTCCAGAAGGAGATCGACGCCGCGTGTGCGCCGGGGTGCGCCAGCGCAAGCATCGCGGCGCAGAGGGGTAGGCTTCGTGGGGCGCGGTATGGGTCGGGTCGGCGCATGGTTGCGGGTTCTCCGTCGCGTCGCTTCCCGGCGACATCATACCCCCGGCTTCCCACGATTCACGCAAAATATCCGTGGAAACAACCCGGCCGCACGCCTCCGCGCCCGGCCGGGGGCGCGGCGTGCTCAGCGGAAGAGCGTCTGGTCGCGGTTCGGCCCCACGCTGACGATGCCGACGGGCACGCCGACGCTCGATTCGATCCGTTCGACGTAGGCCTTGGCGGTCGGGGGCAGTTCGTCGTACGAGCGGGCGGCGCTGATGTCCTGCGCGAAGCCGGGCAGCGTCACATAGACGGGCTCGGCGCGCACAAGCACCCGGGCGTCGGGGTGGAAGCGGTCCGTTTCGACGCCGTCGATCCGGTACGCGACGCAGACCTTGATCTCGTCGAACCCCGAGAGCACGTCGAGCAGCATGATGGAGAGCGTCGTGACGCTGTTGACCATCACGGCGTAGCGCAGCGCAACGAGATCGAGCCAGCCCGTCCGGCGCGGGCGGCCGGTGGTGGTGCCGTACTCGCGCCCGCGTTCGCGGATGCGCTCGCCCGTGGCGTCGCGCAGCTCTGTGGGGAACGGCCCGGCTCCGACGCGCGTGCAGTACGCCTTCATCACGCCCACCACGCTCCCGACGCGCCGTTCCGAGACGCCCGTCCCGGGGCCGATGCCGAGCACGGTCGTGCTCGACGACGTGACGTAGGGGAACGTGCCGTGATCGACGTCGAGCAGCGTGGCGTTGGCGCCCTCAAACAGCAGCGATTTGCCGGCGTCGAGCAGCCCGTGCAGCATGTAGACGGTGTCCGTGATGTGCGGGCGCAGCCGCTCGCCGCAGGCGCTGAGCCGTTCGAGCAGCGACTCCGGGTCGTATTCCTGCGAAGGGGCCGTCGGCGTCGAGGGGATGCGCGGGATCGTGCGCGACTTCATGGCGCACGCGCTGTGCAGCGCCGGGCCGAGCGCTTCGGGTCGGAGCAGGTCGCCGACGCGGATCGCGGTGGCGCGGTGGATCTTGTCGGCGTAGGCCGGCCCGATGCCCCTGCGGGTGGTGCCGATGGATCGATCGCCCTTCTCCGCGCCGGGGTCGGTGTGCTCGTCCTCGGCGACCCCGGTGAGGATGGTCTCGCGGATGGCGTCCTCGTCCTTGTGGTACGGCAGCACGACGTGGGCGCGGTCGGAAACGACGAGGTTGCTCACGTCGACGCCGCGGGCGCGCAGGCCGTCGATCTCCTTGAGCAGGCTCTCGGGGTCGACCACCACGCCGTTGCCGATGACCGCGTGCTTGCCCGGCGTGAGGATCCCCGAGGGCACGACGTGCAGCGCGTAGCGCTCGCCCTTGATGGAGACGGTGTGCCCCGCGTTGGCGCCGCCGTTGTATCGGACGGTCGCGTCGTGACGCGCCGCGAGGATGTCCACGATCTTCCCCTTGCCCTCGTCGCCCCATTGCAGGCCGACCACGGCGGTGCAGGGCGCATCGTGGCGGGTCGCACCGGGCGTGGCGGCGGGGGGGTTGGTCGGGCTGGATGGGGTGGTCGTTATGGGGCCGCCTGAGTTGGGGGAATGTTGGGTCGAAGCGGGGAAGCCTTCCGGCGCCGGTCAAGAGCCGCGCAACGTCCGCCGATGAGCCATCACGCGCGACGTGCGCGCTCCTGCCTCAAGAAGGAGCTCACCAGTGCCGGACGATGTTATCAGGATCATGTGTCCCAAACTCACGTGCCGCCGCATCCTCGCGGTCCCCGTGACGGCGAGGGGTCGCACCGTCCGTTGCCGCGGCTGCGGGTCGAACATCCGCATCCCGACACAGCCCGCCAGCGGATCTCCCGGGGCGGGAGCGGGCATGCCCAAGGGCGATACGTCCGGGCGCGCCGGGATGTAATCGGAGATCGCGACAGGGGCGCAGCGCACGCGCGGTTCACCGCTTGCCGTCCTCGTCTTTGCCGCCGTTGTTTTCGTCGAGATCGAAGTCGAAGTCGAAGACGCTGCTGTCGTCGCTTTCGCCGGCGTCGGCGATCAGCTTGCCGAGTTCTTCTTCTTCGTCGCCATCCGAGTCGCTCACGGCGGGGGCCGACATGCTCGAGCCCGAGTCGTCGCTGCTGTCCGGCACGGGGACCACGGGCTTGGGGAGCGTGGCGGGGGTGTCCGTGTCGTCCGCGTCGTCATGACGGGAGCGTGTCGGCACGATCTCGCCGGGCTCGCCGTTCACCTGCACCGTGAAGATGGCGGGGCCGATGGTCAGCCGGTCCCCGGGGGACAGGGTGGCCTCCTGCACGCGCACCTCGTTGAGGAACGTGCCGTTGCTGGAGCCGAGGTCGCGGAGTTTGATCTCGTCACCGTCGATCACCAACTCGCAGTGCTGACGCGAGACCGTCGAGACGGGGATCTGCAGCTCGCACCCCGGTTTGCGCCCGATGACGCAGCGGCCGCCCTTCACGCGGAAGTCCTGGCGTTCACCGTCGCTCTTGAAGGCCACCAGCGTCACGTTCACGGCGGATGCGTTCCTCTCGTCGCGGCGGCCAGTGATGCTCCCTGCGGAGGGAGCGGGGGGGCGCGCGGCCCGGTGCGGGCGTACAGTCATTGTCATCGACGGACGCGGCAGCCTGCTTCACAGGCCGGATCGAGGCGACACTATAGAGATTCGACTGCCCATGCAAGGCGAGGCGCAGGCCTCGGATCAGACGGCTCGCGACGCCCTCTCGGGCCCTCACGAGCCCGCGCGGTCGCTCTATCTCCACGTCCCGTTCTGCTTCCACAAGTGCCATTACTGCGACTTCTACTCCTTCGTCGACACCCGCGACCGGCAGGAGGCGTTCGTCGACGCCCTGGCCCTCGAACTCCACGCCCTCGCCCCGCACGCGGCCGCGCCGCTGGAGACGATCTTCGTCGGCGGCGGCACCCCCAGCCTCCTCCGGCCGGAGCTCTGGGAACGCCTCACGCGGCATATCGGCGAGACCTTCGACCTCTCACACATCCGCGCCGGCCGCGGCGAGTGGACCGTCGAGTGCAACCCCGAGACGGTCACCCCGGAATTGATGCGCGTGCTCCGCGACGGCGGCGTGAACCGCGTGAGCGTCGGCGCGCAGTCCTTCGACCACCGCCACCTCAAAGCCCTCGAACGATGGCACGACCCCGAGAACGTCCCCCGCGCCCTCGCCCTCGCCGCCGACGCCGGGATCGAGCGCCGCAGCCTCGACCTGATCTACGCCATCCCCGGCCAGACGCTCGGTGATTGGAAACGCGACGTCGAGACCGCCCTCGCCATCGACCCACCGATCGAGCACATCTCCTGCTACGCCCTGACCTACGAGCCCAACACCGCGATGACCGCCCGCCTGCGCCGCGGCGAGTTTCAGGCCGCGCCCGACGAACTCGAGGTCGAGATGTACGAATGGCTCGTCGAGCGCCTGCGCGTCGCGGGGCTGGAACGCTACGAGGTGAGCAACTTCGCCCGCCGCGGCGCCGAGTGCGCCCACAACCTCGCGTACTGGCGCCAGCGCTCGTGGCTCGCGGCGGGGCCCTCGGCGTCAGGCCATGTGCGCACGGCCGGCGAACGCGCCAACGCCTTCGCGCCGCCGGGGAATCGCTGGAAAAACGTGCCGCAACTCACCGCGTGGATGGACGGCGTGAAGCGATCCGAGGGCTGGAGCCCCGTCGTCGAGCACGAGACCCCGGACGACCGGCGCGCGATCATCGAACGCGTCATGACCGGCCTGCGCCTCCGCGAGGGGCTGGACGAGGCGTCGCTGCTCGAGGCCGCGGCGACCATCGGGGATGCATCCGAACTCCGGGCGACGATCGCGCGCGCACGGGCATCGGGTCTGCTTTACGACGACATCGACGGCCACCTCACCCTGACAGACCGCGGCTACCTCTTCGCCGACGGCGTCGCCGCGGACCTGATGAGCACCATTCCCAGCTGAACGGCCCACGCCACTGCGGTCGCCAACTTCACAGCGGGTGCCACACCACAGCCCTTGGCTGTGGTGTGCCGAATGCAACCTGTGCGGCCGAACGCACAACCACTGCTGCCCTTCGGGTCAGCAGTGGCACCCGGATTGCGATTGGCCTGACCGCGCAGCGGCAGCGCTGGGCCTCACCGCCCCATGAAGAACTTCTTGATGTTGTGCACCGTGACCGCACGCCCCATCGCCGCGATGGATTCGGTGAGCGGGATCTCCTTGGGGCACACCTTCACGCAGTTCTGTGCGTTGCCGCAGTCGTTCACGCCGCCGGCATCGGAGAGGGCGTCGAGGCGCTGGTCTTTCAACGCGGCGCCCGTTTTGTGCAGATTGAAGAGGCGCGCCTGGCTGAGAGCGTGGGCGCCGACGAAGGACTGGTCCCACTTCGCGGGGTCGTCTTCGCGCTGGTACTGGGGGCAGGCTTCGAGGCAGCAGCCGCACGACATGCACGTCGAGAGCACGTAGCGCGTGGCCTGATCGTCGGGGGATTCAAGCGGGCCGGAGCCGAGGTGGTGCGTGCCGTCGATGGGCACCCAGGCCTTCACGCGCTCGAGGGCGCGGAACAGGCGGGAGCGGTCCACCGAGAGGTCGCGCACCACGGGGTACTTGGTCATCGGCTCGATCGTGATCTCCTGACCGGCCATCGATTCGTCGATCACGAAGGAGCACGATTGGCGCACCTTGCCGTTGACGACCATGGTGCAGGCGCCGCACACCTCTTCGAGGCAGCCCGAGTCCCACACCACGGGCGTGGTGCGCTCGCCGTTCACGGTCACGGGGTTGGCGGCGATCTTCTGCAGGCACGCGATGATGTTCAGTCCCGGCTCGAGGGGCACATCAAACGACTGCCACTGCTCGGGCTTGCCCGGCCCGTCGCAGCGCTTGATGCGCAGGCGGATGGATTTCTTTGCGCTGCTGCTGGTCGCGTGGGGGGCGCCGTTGGTGGTGGTCGCTGTGGTCATGGCGTGTGTCGTTTCGTGCGTTGCTGGTTGGTGGGTCAGGCCGTGGCCCCGACGGGCTTCTTTGCGCCGGCCGCGCCGCTCTCCGTCTTGCCGTACGTGCGGGCGCGGGGCTTGACGAGTCCCGTCTCGACATCCTCGAACGTGATCCTGGACTTGCCGGTCGATGCGTCGTGCTCGGCGACGGTGGTCTTGAGGAAGTTGGCGTCGTCGCGCTCGGTGTAGTCGGTGCGGTAGTGGGCGCCGCGTGATTCCTTCCGCTCCAGCCCGCCGCGCAGAACGACGTCGGCGAGGGCGAGCATGTCGCCGAGGGCGCGGGCGTAGGAAAGGTTCTGGTTCGTCCACATGCCCGTGTCGGAGAGGGAGATCTTCGCGTAGCGGGCGCGCAGCTCGTCGAGCCGGGCGAGCGCCTTCTCCAGACGCGGGCCGGACTTCACCACGGTGGAGGCCGCGGTCATCTCGTCGCCCAGTTCGCGACCGATCAGGTAGGGGTTCTCGCTGCCCTGCGCGGCGGTGAGTTTCTGGACGAGCGCCTCCTCCGCCTTAAGGGCGCCATCGAACACGCTCTGCGGCAGGTCGGCCGCGCGACGCTCGGCGCTATCGCGGACGTAGTTCACCACGCCCAGGCCGCAGAAGAGGCCGTCGAAGATGCACGAGAGCAGGGCGTTGGCGCCGAGACGGTTGGCGCCGTGGTACTGGTAGTTGACCTCGCCGAAGGCGTAGAGGCCGGGGATGTTGGTGGTCATTGAGTCGGGCGCGCCGGCGACCATGCCGCGGAGATCGTCCTTGGCGCTGTAGGTCGTCCAGAGGCCGCCCATGGAGTAGTGGACGCCGGGGAAGATGCGCATTGGGACCTCGGCGGGGTCCTCGCCAACGAACTTGCGGTAGATCTCGATGATGCCCAGCAGCTTGCGCTCGAGGTACTCGCGTCCGAGATGGGTGAGGTCGAGGTAGACCATGTTCCCGCCCATGACGCCCATGCCGTCCATGCAGATGTTGAAGATCTCACGCGTCGCGATGTCGCGGGGCACGATGTTGCCGTACTTGGGGTACCGCTCCTCGAGGAAGTAGTAGCGCTCGCTTTCGGGGATCTGCCGCGGGTCGCGCGCGGCGTCGGGGTGCGGGCCCCACCCGCCGTCGCCGCCCTTAATCGCGGGCACCCACACGCGCCCACCCTCGCCGCGCGCCGACTCGGACATCAACCGCAGTTTGTCGGCGCCGGGGATGGCGGTGGGGTGCACCTGGATGAACTCGCCGTTGCCGTATTTGGCGCCGTGGACGTAGCACCGCGCCGCCGCGGCGCCGTTGCACATCACGCTGTTTGTCGACTTCCCGAAGACCAGCCCGCACCCGCCGGTGGCCATGACCACCGCGTCCGCGCGGAAGGCGCGGATCTGCATGGTGCGCAGGTCCTGGGCCACGACGCCCTTGCACACGCCCTGATCGTCGACGATGGGGCGCAGAAACTCCCAGTGCTCGTACTTCGTGACGCGCCCCTCGGCCTCGTAGCGTCGCACCTGCTCGTCGAGGGCGTACATCAGTTGCTGGCCGGTGGTGGCGCCCGCGAAGTGGGTCCGCTTGTAGAGGGAGCCGCCGAAGAGTCGCAGGTCGCGCTGGCCCTCGCTGGTGCGGTTGAAGGGCACGCCCATGCGGTCGAGCAGGTCGATCACGCGGGGGGCCCAGTGCGTCATCTCGTAGACGGGGGGCTGGTGCTGGAGGAAGTCGCCGCCGTAGACGGTCTCGTCGAAGTGCTCGTACTCGCTGTAGCCCTGCTGGCGGGCGACCTCGTTGCAGGCGTTGATGCCGCCCTGTGCGCATACGCTGTGGGAGCGCTTCACGGGCACGACCGAGAAGAGGTCCACCGGCAGGCCGGACTCGCAGATGCGCACCGTGCCGGCGAGGCCGGCGAGGCCGCCCCCGACGACGATGACTCGAGGTGTTGTGTTGGAGCCGCTCATAGTGCTCATGGATTCGTCCCGTCCGGCGTGTCGGATGTGGTCATCATCGGTCGTTGGGTGTGGTGGGGGCGCTCGTTGTGGTCGGTGCGTCGGCGGGGGCCACGACTTCGACGCCGGGGCCGCGCAGCATGGCTTCCTCCACGGCCCGCGCCTCGGCGGGGTCGAGCGTCAGGAACCCCAGCACGGCGCTCCACGCCATCACCATCATCCCCGCGCCGAGGCCCGCGCACGCGTACCCCCAGCGGCGTTGTGCGGCCTTGGAGATCGTCAGCCCCCACGTGATCGCGGCCGTCCACAACCCGTTGGCGAAGTGGAAGACCAGGAGGCTGGCGCCGAGCAGATAGAACAGGCTGACCACGATCCCCCACACGGTGATGGACTCGCCGCCCCGCAGCGCCATCGCCATGGTCGACGCGGCGTACTCCGCGGACCACTTCGTGCCCCCGGGCACCAGGAACGTCCAGCCCCAGCGCAGCGTGGCGACGTGATAGAAGATGAACAACACGCCGACGTAGCCGCTCACGCGCTGCAGGGTGTAGCGCCAGTTATCTTGATAGCCGTAGTGGGCGACGTTGCTCTTGCCCGTCGTCGCGTAGTAGACGCCGAGGATGGAGTGGAACGCGATGGGCAGCCACAGGCCGAAGATCTCGATGAGGAGCAGCGCCGGCAGGCTGTGGATGAAATTCACCTCGTGCTGAAACGTGTACGCTCCCGCGTGCCCCGGCACGCTCCGCGACCCGTTCAGGATGCCCCAGACGATCGACGAGTTCGTCGTCAGGTGCACGATCAGAAACACGCCGATGGGCATGACGCCCGTCAGCGAGTGCAGGCGGCGGAGCAGGAAGTGATGACGCTGCATGAAACCCACGCTCTTCGGGGCGGGTTCGGCCTTCTCGGGCACGGTGCGGTCTCCTCGGAGGGCATCGGGTCTCGGCGCCGCGATCCGTTCACGCGGACGCCGAACACACGGCGTCGACACGCGGGGCGGCCGTCGACACGGGATCAAGATCGTAGGGCGGTTCCTGCGATCCGGCAATAAGTATGGTCATGCAAGACGTTGCGCGGGGCGCCGAATCGTCAGGTCGAGACCTGCGGCCCGCCCGACTTCTGACCGGGCCCGCCTCCGGGCGTCTCGCCGGGGGCTTCTCCGCCGGGGGCCTGCCCTGCGTCGCCCTTGCGCGACTCCTCGACGTAGCCGCTCAGGCGCACGTAGCGGGTGCGCAGCTCGTGCAGCACTTCCTTGATCTCTTGCGCTTCGTCTGCGCTCAGATTGCCCTTGGTCTTCTCCTCGAGCACGCCGAGCAGATCGATGTAGTGCCGGGCGTAGTCGAGCGCGACGATGGCGCGCCCGGTCTCGGGGTCGGGGAAGCCGCCGAGATACATCAGCGCCTGCGTGGCGAGCACGCCCACGAGCGTGCGCATATCGGCGGGGGGCATGCCCTGCGGGTCAGCGCCCGCGGCGCCCTTGGCGGGTCGGGCGGCCTCCTGCTCCGTCAGGCGTTCCTTCTCGGCCTGTGCCTGGGACTTCCAGTCGCTGTCGACGATGATTTTCGGCTGCTCGCCCGTCTCGGACATCGGGGCTCCCGTGCTGGAGGATGGGTCTCTCGCGTCGTGTGTGGTAGTCTAGCCATCGAGCGGCGCCGGCGCACGACGGAGCGTTGCCCACGCCGCTCGGGAGCGTCGATTATGACACGATACGGACGACTCTGGCAGACCCAATGGCCCCGCGCAGCCGCGGCTCTGGCCAGCGGTATCGCGATGACCGCGCTCGGCGCGTGCGCAGGCTCTGGGGGCATGTCCGGGGGCACGTCGGGGGGACGATTGTCGGCGGGCGACTTCGTCGCCGCCGATGCCTCTGAGTCGGTCCACATCGCCAACGCCGGCACAGACCCCAGCGCCGGCATCCGCACCATCGGGCCGGAGGAGGCGAGCGCGGGCGTCGACGATGTGCGCGTGATCGTGGGCGGGCCCTCCCCCGCCCCCGCCGCGGGCGGCGGGCGGCAATCGTCGTCGGAGCGGATCGCACGCGATGCGCGCGACCCGAACCGTGCAGCCTCGGTCGTGCTCGTCGATTCGATGGTGGGGCAGATCAACGGCAGGCCCGTGTACGCCTCGGAGTTCCTCCGACCGATGGACAGCCGCCTCCGCGCCGAGGCGCGCACCATGTCGCCCATCGAATGGCGGCGCAGCGCCCAGCGGCAGATCCGCGCTGCCCTGCTCGAGCGCATGCGCGACGAGATCCTCCTCGCCGAGTTCGAATCCACCCTCGACCAGCAGCAGCGCATGGGCGTGATCGCCTTCGTGCAGGGCCTGCGCGAAGACCTCATCCGCGAGAACTTCGGTTCCGAAGAGCTGGCCCGCCGACGTCTCCTTGAAGAAGAGGGCATGACGCTCGACGAGAAGATCCGCACCCAACGCGACCGCGAGCTCATCCGTGCGCAGGTCCGCCGGGCGTTGGGCGACCGCGCCTACGTGAGCTGGCGCGAAGTACGACTGCAGTTCGAGCGCGACATCGATCGGTACACGCCCCCGGGGCGCGCCACGCTGCGGATGATCCAGGTCCGCACCCGCGACACGGCGCGGATGGAGCGTGTGCGCGCCGCGCTGGCCGAGGGCGCCGCGTTCGCGGATGTGGCGTCGCGCGACAGCGACTTCAACCCCACCAACGGCGGCCGATACGAGATCACCATCAACGCCCCCACGTTCCGCGAGGGCGTGATCTTCAGCGACGAGGCGCTCAACGCCCAGGCCCGCGCGCTGGAGGTCGGCGAGACGACCGAGCCCTTCGAATGGAACGACTCCACCGTGTGGCTCCACCTCGAGTCGTACGACCGCCCGCCGGCCAGCACGCTCTATGAGGAGCAACTCGCGATCTTCGCCGACCTGCGGTCGCGCCGGCTCTCGGAGGAGGAGTTCCGGTACTTCACGCGGCTCTTCGCCCGCTCCAGCGTGAGCGACGTCGACGACATGGAGCGTCGCCTGATGGTCATCGCCGAGCAGCGCTACCTCGGCGAGCAGGGGCGCTGAGCGTGCCGCTGATGCGTCGGTGGCACGCGCTGGTCGCGGCGCTCGCCCCGTCGCGTCCTCCGCCGCCGCCGCGCCAGGGCCTGCGCGACCCGCTGGGCCCCGCCGGCGAGCGCGTGGCCGCCCGGCACATCCGCGCCGAGGGGATGCGCATCCTCGAACGCAACGCCCGCACCCGCGTGGGCGAAGTGGACCTCATCGCCCTCGATCCGGACAAGCGCACCATCGTGCTCGTCGAGGTCAAGGCCCGGCGCATCGACGCAGAAGACGAGCGGCGCTCGCCGCGCCCCGAGGCGGCGGTGGGGGAGCGCAAACGGCGCAAACTGCTGATGCTGGCCGAGTCGCTCGCCCGCACGCGCGGGTGGCGAGACCGGCCGATGCGCATCGACGTCGTCGCCGTGGAGTGGCCGGAGCGAGGCCGCCCGCGTGTCCGCCGCTTCGAGCGCGCGGTCACGTGGTGAGCGTGTCGGCGGCGCCGCGCGGGCCCGCGTCGTCGGCGTCCGGCGATGTCTCTCGCGTGTCGTCGCCGGGCTCGGGTTCGGCGTCCTCGACGCCGGCTGGCGCATCGGCGTCATCGGCCGCGGCCGGCTCGGGCGGCTTCGGCAGTTCGATCTCGAGCGGCACGAGCAGGCTGAACATCGAGCCGCTGGCGGGGGCGCTGACGACATGGATCTCGCCCTGCAGCGCGTGTGCGAGCTCCTTGGCGATGGCGAGCCCGAGGCCGGTGCCCGCGTGGTGGCGCGTGTGCCCGCCGTCGAGCTGGCGGAACTTCTCGAAGATCGTTTTCTGATCCTCCTCGGCGATGCCCGGACCGGTGTCGAGCACGCTCACGCGCACGCGCGGCTCGCCGTCGGAGCCCACCAGACGCTCGGCCCGCAGCGTGACCATGCCGCCCTCGGGCGTGAACTTCACCGCGTTGCTGAGGAAGTTGAAGACGATCTGCTGGAACTTGCGGGGGTCGGTGGTCACCAAGGGCAGGGGCGCCTCGGGTCGGCCCGCGGCGGCCTCTCTGGTCGCGGGCGTCTCGAGCACGAGCCGGATCGACTTGCGATCCGCCAGCGGGCGGATGAGCGCCCCGAGGCCCTCGCACGTCTCCTCGACGTTCATGGGCTCGAGCCGAAGGTCGAGCTTGCCCGCCTCGATCCGGGCCATGTCGAGCAACTCGTTGATCATCTCCAGCAGCGAGCGCCCGGCCCCGACGATGTTCTCGAGATAACGGTTGCGCCGGGCGAACTGGGCGTGCCGTTCGGGCGTGATCTCCGCGGCGCTGGCGTCGCCCTGGGCGATCTCCTGCAACAGCTCCGCGAAGCCGATGATCGAATTCAGCGGCGTGCGCAGCTCGTGGCTGACGTTGGCGAGGAACTCCCCCTTGAGCCGCGCCGCCTCGTGCAGGGCGACGTTGCTCTGGGCCAATTCGTTGATGCGCAGGTCGAGGCTGCGGTTGCTCGAGCGCAGCTGATCCTGCGCGGCGCCGATGTTTTCCAGCATGGCGTTGAACGTCTGCGCCAACTCCTCGAACTCATCACCGGTCTGGATCTCGGCGCGGCTGGAAAGATCGCCTTCGCGCACGCGCTCGGCTGTTCGGCGCAGTTGTCGCACCGGGCTGAGGATGATCCGCATGGTGATAAGGTAGAACGCGAGGATCGCCAGGGCCCCCGCCAGCAGCCCCGCCGCGACGACGTACATGCGGTTCACGAAGAGCTGATCGGCCGCCCGCGGCGAGCGGCGCTCCACCAGCACCACGCCGGTCAGCTCGCCCGTCTCCTGATCGCGCTGCGCGAGGGCGTAGCGGTAGACGCGGGCCGCGTCCTCCCACACGCTCTCGGTGTGCTCCGACGCGGGGCCGGTGCGACCCGGCTCGGCGGTGAAGCGGCGCACCGCCGCGCCGACGAAGGGCGACGACGAACTCGCGGCCTCGAGGCGGGCGCCCTCGAAGACCTCGATCCGCTGGCCCGCGGCGTCGGAGTCGCGCGGCGCATCCTCGGTGCGCAGCGCCAGGGGCCAGCCCGCGCTCCGCTCCGCCTGCTGCCACAGGATCGCCAACTGACGCGACGTCTCGAGTTGGCTGGCGTCCACGATCGCGCCCATCACGAACCACGGCACGAGCAGCGCGCCCGAGAGGAGCACGAGGATCGCCGCCCCGAAGAGGAGCTGGCATTTATCGGCGAGGCTCAGCCCGCGGATCATCGTGCGCCGTGCTCCTGCGCCGCGCCGGCGCGTCTCAGCGATCGCGCTCGGGGTGCGGCCCGGGCTCGTAGTGGATGACGTCCTGCACGCGGTTGTCCGGGGTCATGAGCGCGACCGGGGGGCGGTGCGCCCAGTACTCTTCGTCCGTCATGTGCGCGTAATGGAAGATGATGACGCGGTCGCCCTTCTCCACGAGATGCGCCGCGGCGCCGTTGACCTCGATCTTCCCCGAGCCACGCTCGCCGGGGAAGACGTACGTCTCGAACCGGGCCGCGTTGCGGTGGTTGGCCACCAGCACCGCGTCGCTCACGCGGATGCCCGTCGCGTCGAGGATGTCGAGGTCGATGGTGATCGAGCCGACGTAGTCCGGGCACGCGGCGGTGACCGTCGCGAGATGGATCTTGGCGAAGAGAACCTTGCGCAGCACGGTGTCTTGTTCCTCGTGGTCAGCGGCGCTGATCGCTCGCGCCGTTCCGCGCGGCGCCGGCATGGCCGGGGGTTTGTCCGGGGGTTTGTCCGGGGGCGTTGTCGCGTTCCCATTCCACGCGTTGGCTGTCGCCCCAGAGCATCTCTAGATCGTAATACGCGCGGGCGCCAGGCTCGAAGACGTGCACCACGAGGTCGACGAAGTCCAGCACGATCCACGTCTGCTGCGCCTCATCGACGTTCGAGCGGTAGAGGCTGAACCCCCGCTCCTTGGCCAGCCGGGCGACCTCCGACGCGCTGCTGCGGATCTGCCGATCCGACGAGCCGGAGCCGATGACGAAGAAGTCCGTCACCAGACTGCGGCCGCGGAGGTCGAGCACGACGACGTTCTCGCACTTATCGTCCGCGAGCGAGCGGGCGGCCTCGATGGCGAAAGCGCGGGCCGCTTCGTGGTCCTTGCCGGGGGTGGGACGTGGGTGTTGAGGCTGCTCATCGGGCATAGGGAGATAGGGTAGCCGCCCCGGAGGACGCGCATCCACCCCGGGGCGTTCCGGATCTCGGGAGCCCGCCCCTCGCGGCGATCCCGATGGTACCCTCGGCCCGCCCGGCGCCGCGCCAGGACCAGACCACACTGCCGTGCCAGAACGCAACGTGCCACGACCGTCGATACTTTTCCTGAGCACGTCCTTCCTGACGCGCCGTGAGAACAAGGCGCTGCGGGGCGTGCAACTCTTCGACATGCTCCTGCTCGAGCAGATGCTCGCCGAGCCCATCAACGTGACGCTCATCGCCGAATCGACGTGGGAACGGCGCCTCCGCGACCGGATCGACCTCAGCGGGGCGACCGTCATCCGCACGCCCAGCCTCATCAAACCGCTCTGGAACACCCTCGTCGCGGCTCCCAGACTGCTCGCAACGCGCCATGACGCGGTCGTCGTCGGCAACCCGACGCGCGGCCTCGCCCCGGTGATCCGCCTAATCCGGCGGCGCCACCCCGCGACGCCGTTCACGGTGCTCGCACACCGGGAAGTCCGCCCCGCCTTCGCCCGCGCCTTCTCCCGCGCCCCAGTGACGGTGGTGTGCGTGAACGACGCCATCGCCACCCACGCCCGCGGCCTCATGCCCGGCGCCCGCGTCGAGACCTTCTACGGTGTCGCCGACGCGGACCGTTTCTTCCCCCGTGCATCGCCCAAGCCGGCGGGCGAACCCGTCCGTTTCGGCGTGCTCGGCAAACTCGACAACCCGTGGAAGGGCGCCGACGACGCCGTCCGCGCCTACCTCGCGCTCCCCGATGACCTGCGTGCCCGCTGCCGCCTCTGTCTTGGTTCGTACGAACGCCCCCAGAACAAGCCGCGCATCAACGAGCCCGGCGTCGAGGCCCTCGACTGGATGGACTCGAAAGAAACGCCGGGCTTCCTCCGCACGCTCGACGTGCTGATGGTGCCCTCGACCTCACACGAGACGTTCTCGCAGGCGATCGTGCAGGGCATGCTGACCGGTCTGCCCGTCATCGCCCGCGACATGCCCGTCCTGGCGGAGAAGCTCGACAATGGCGCGGGGATCGTCGTGGGCGACGTCGGCGCGATGACCGCGGCGATGGCCCGTCTCGCGCAGGAGCCGGAGACGCGCGCCGCCATGGGCGCCGCGGCCCGCGCGACGGCGCTGGAGCGCTACGTCTGGCGCACGGACAGATTCCTCGCGGACTACGCCTTAGGCGACGCGGCCGGCTGGCCGGCCTCGGTCCGCGTCCGCCCCGGCTCGTAGCCGAGTTGGCGCAGCGTGCCGCCGATCGCCTGCTCGACGTCCTCGATGGCGCCCCGCTGCTCATCGCGGTGCTGGGAGATCTTCTCCGGCTTGATGTGCCCGGTGAGAAACTCGCGGGTCTCATCGTCCATCTTCAATCCAAGGAACGACGCGATCCGCTCGGTCTCTCCCACGGGGTCGCGGCAGAGATCCTCGAACCGCGTCTCGAACCGCCGCTCCCGGGGGATCATGCGGGCGGCGTACTCGTTGAACAGATTGACCTGATACGCCCACGACCGAGCCGCCTGAACGTGGGGAGGCTCGTGCATCGCATCGATGCGCGTGAGCAGCAGGCGGCCGAGCGTGGTGGACGGGTCGCTGGTGCGGTGGTGCTTGAAGGCGAGGTCGCGCCCGTCGCGGATGATGTGGATGTACTTCGCGCGGGGGAAGATGTGGTTCAGGTGCGCGATCAAGAGGTAGCACTCCGGGTATTTCCATCCCCACGGCGAGCCCTTGATGTTCTTGGTGCGCCAGCGCTGGATGATCTTCGCCAGACGCCGCATGTCTTCGAGCGGCGGGTCGTCGCCGACGTCCCAGCCGCGGGCGGCGCGGGCGAGTTCGCCGCGGAACCGCTTGTCGATGGGGTCGCCCGTGCCGGTGTTCTTCGTGAAGCCGAGGTCTACGCCGAGCATCTGCACGGCGTACGCGAGCACGCGCGTGCCCGAGTGGCCGCGCCCCATCAGCAGCACGGGTTGTTCGTCGCGGAGCGCGTGGAGCGCCTTGTCGGGGTTGAACAGGAAGGACATATCGCGCCTCGTGTGCGGAGTGTGGAGTCGGAGGCCCCGATTCCAAGGGCCGGCGCCACCATCATCGACAAGCCGGGCCGCGCGTCAACAGCGTGGGCGGCTCGTCACGACGCCGGCGCCGGCGAACGGCGACCGGGCACGCGGGTGTGCGCGGCCCGGTAGACCTTGTTCCACAGCCTGCCGGTGCGGTACCGCCAGCGGAAGTCGTGGGTGTAGGTGTTGAACGTGGGGACGCTCGCATCGGGCTCGAGCCCGACGCGCCGGCACCGCTCGGGGAAGACCTCCTCGACGACGTAGCGGTGGAGTTCGATGTCCAGCGCGTTGTGCTCGCGCGCGAAGGCCAGTTTGGCGCCGTCGGCCAGCACCTCGTTCTTGACGCGGTCGTTCTTGGGGATGACGTACTTGCGGTAGTTCAGGTTCAGCGGCTCGGGGGTGACCCGCCCGAGCAGGTGCAGCGAGAGGTCGAAGCGCTCCGTCAGGCCGACGAAGTGGAATCGCGCGATATCGCGCTTCGCCTTTTCGAGGTCCTCCGCGCCGGCGATCTTCTTGACCTGGTAGTTGCGGAAGCGGTCCTCGTCGAGAATCGTCTGCTCGAAGGAGCGGGTATTGCCGCCCCGGAGCACGCTGTCCTGATACTTCGACACCACGCGCACCACGGGGTCGCGCAGCATCGTCATGTAGAACGGGGCGGGGACGGGCAGCGCGAGCGGGTCCACGAGGTTGTGCCCCGCGAGGCTCTTGAGGCCGGGAAAGAAGCGACGTGCCCGCGCCAGGTCGTCCGCGCTGAAACGTTTACTGCGGCAGTGGGGGGCGTGGCAGTGGCGCACGCCGAACGTGTTCTCGAGGATGAACCGGAAGGACGTGCCCGCGGCCTTGGGGATGTGCAGGAAGACGAACACCGTGCGGTCACTCCGGGGCCTTCACGGGCGTCGCAGGGGCGTAGCCGAACGTTTCGAGCGTGGGCCCGATCGCCGCCTCGACCTCCGCGATCATCTCGGGCGGCTTCTCGCGGTGCTGCGCCGCCTTGGCGGGGTTGACCTTGTCCGCCAGGTACTTGCAGCATTCCTCGGTCACGGGCAAGCCAAGAAACGTGGCGCACCGTTCGAGCACGACGAGGGGCGTCGTGACAAGATCCTCGAAACGCACACTGAGCAGGCGCCCTTCGGGCAGCGTGGCGGCGAACTCGGCGAAGCGACGCACCTGAAACGCCCACGACATCGCGCCGCGGATGTGCGCCGGCGCGTGCAGCGCGTTCTCGTGCTGGAGTAGCAGCCGGCCGAGGGTACGTTTCGGGTCGTCGGTGAGGTGCGATTTGAACGCCACGTCTCTGCCGTCGCGCAGCAGCTCGATGTAGCGCGCGTTCGGGAACGCCAGCGCCACCACGGGGCCGATCAGGTACGTCTCCGGGAACTTCCATCCCCACAACGGGCCCGTGGGCCGCATGCCGGCCTCGCGCCGCTGCTCGTCCATCCACTTTCGGGTGCGCGCCGCGTGCGAGAGAAGGTCGTCCGCTTGGCGACGCGTGGCGCGATCGTCCGTCTCGCCGCGCAGTTGCGCGCAGGCGATGTCCTTGATGCAGTCCGTGAAGCGCCGGTCTTGGATATCGGCGGTTTTTTTCGTCACGACGGCGCCGAGGTCGACGCCCAGCGATTGGATCGCCCACCCGAGCACACGGGAGCCCGAGTGCCCGCGCGTCATGATCACGACCGGCGACTGCTCGTGGAGCGCCCGGGCGCGATCGTCAGAGAACATCGAGCGCAACGCCACGCCTTAAATCTCCTGTCAGCCCCGCCCGTCCGAGGCGACCGGGGCGGCGTCGGCGGGCGCGGCGTCCTGCGGCGGGTCCCACTGTGTCGGGTAGCCGAAGGCGCGCTGAAAATCGGCAAGCCGTTCCAGCACCGGCGTGAGCACTTGCAGCACCTCCGGGTCCGTTGGCGTGGCGCGTGACAGGCTGCGCGTCGTCACTTTCTTGCCGTGCTTGCCGCTGTCGTGCTTGCGGCTCATGGAGTCGAAGATGCCTAGGTCGCCGTCGAGAGGCCAGTCGATCGCTTTGGCGATCTCTTCGCGGTAGGCGGGCTCCTTCACGAAGGGCTCGTACCGCACGACGACCACGCGGTCCTTTTCGGCTTCGAGCAGGTCGAGCATCATCGGGGCGGTGCGGAGGAAGAGCTTGGCCGGGAAGGGCTTGCGGAGGCGCCACTGCGTCTTGTTGCGGTTCTGGTGCTTCTCGTAGTACGAAACGAGCGACGCTCGCGCATCGCGCACCGCCAACGCGATGCGCTTCGGGTCGTAGCGCCGCATCGCGCCGCGTACGTGGTGGCTGCGGATCTCCTTCACGCCGGCGCGGTCGTGCGCGAAGAGGAACGCCGCGAGCGACTCGGGCGTGATCGGCTCCTGCGCGCCGACGTGACGGAAGTACTGTTTCTTGCTCTCGCGGTACGCCCGGCGGGTGGTGAGCCTGGGCTCCGCGAGGCACAGCCGCCTCTTGTCGGGGTTCGTCAGGAGGTTGGTGAACATCGTCGTGCCGCTGCGGGCGAGGCCGACGACGAGCAGGTCGAGTTGTTGATCGGCTTTGGATGGCATGGATGGCCTCGGCGACGCGTCGCCAGCACATCATATCGCGTTGCATGAAAAACGCGGGGCGCCCGGGCGCCCCGCGTGGGGGGGATGGCTTCAGCGTTGGGCGGTCGTCAGTTCAGGCCGATGATGCCGCCCACCACGGGCCCGTACTTGACGATGAGGCCCGCGAACACGACCGAGACGATGGAGATGAGCTTGATGAGGATGTTGAGCGAGGGGCCGGAGGTGTCCTTGAAGGGGTCGCCCACGGTGTCGCCGACGACGGTCGCCTTGTGGTCCTCGGAGCCCTTGCCGTAGACGTAGCCTTCGCCGTTGCCATTGCGGCGCATCTCTTCGGCGCGGGCGCCGATGGCGTCGCGGATCTGCTCGGGCACCTTGTTGCGCATCTCGGTGTTGTTGACGAAATCGTCGGCGGTGATGCGCCCGTACGACTCGATGAGCTTCTTGGCGTTGTCCCACGCGCCGCCCGCGTTGGCCATGAAGATGGCGACCGCGAAGCCGGAGGTCAGGCCGCCGGCGAGCAGGCCCACCACGCCCGGCACGCTCAGCACCAGACCGACGAGGATGGGCACGACGATCGCCAGCACCGCCGGCACGATCATCTCCTTCTGGGCGCCGGCCGTGGAGATCGAAACGCAGCGGGCGTAATCGGGGTAGTCGACGCCCTCGTGCGAGACCTGCTTGGGCCACTGCTCGGGGTCGCGGATCTGCTCCTCGCTCATGCCCTGGGCGCGGAAGGCCTCACGCATTTTGGCGAACTGGCGACGGCACTCGACCATCATCCGGTTCGCGGCGCGGCCCACGGCGTTCATCGTCATGGCGCAGAAGAGGAACGCGAGCAGCACGCCCATGAACAGGCCGCCCAGCACGCGCGGGTTGAGCAGTGTCACGTCGTAGTAGTTCAGCACGTCCTTGAGCGAGCCGTTCGTGACGGCCACAAGCTCGACGTTGACGGTGTGCATCTGCTCGCCCTCGCCGTACGCGCCCCGCGCGTACACAACGCGGTCGGTCGCGGAGGGCATGTCGCCCCGCACGCCGGCGTCGTCGGCGGGGCCACGGACGAGCGTCAGCACCTGGCCGACGGCCATGTTGTCGTAGGCTTCCTCGGTGAGCTGGTTGCGGTCGATGAGCAGGCCGGCGTCGACGTGCGCAGCGCCCTCGGCGCCGGGGATCACGATGATGAACTTGCCGAAGCCCTGGTGCACGGCGTGGGGGCCGGCGGGCGCGGTGTAGGCGATCGTCTCGTGCGACGAACGCGCCTGCGTCGTGAGCTGCGTCTGCACGATCTGGATGTACGCCGCGAAGAGCGCCAGCGCCGTCAGCGCCGCGGAGCCGATGGCGAAGCCCTTGCCGGTCGCGGCGGTGGTGTTGCCCAGCGAGTCGAGCATGTCGGTGCGCTGGCGGACGTGGGGGGGCTGGCCGGTCATCTCGGCGTTGCCGCCGGCGTTGTCGGCGATGGGGCCGTAGGCGTCCGTCGCGAGGGTGATGCCCAGCGTGGCGAGCATGCCGACCGCGGCGATGCCCACGCCGTAGAGGCCCATCAGGAAGTTGTCGCCGCCGCCCGCGAAGGTGAAGGCCGCGATGATCGCGATGGAGACGGTGAGCAGCGCCGCCCACGTCGACTTCATGCCCTCGGCGATGCCGGCGATGATCACCGTCGCGGGGCCGGTGAGGGCCTGCATGGCGATCTTCTTGGTCGGGGGGTGCTCGTACGAGGTGTAGTACTCGGTCGCGTAGGCGATCACCAGACCGGCGAGAAGACCAGATGTGATCGCGAGGCCGATGCCCCACCACGTGAAGGGCACGTCCATTTCGCCCGTCGCGCCGGGGCCCACGAGCAGGAAGAGCATCGCGAAGGCCGCAAAGAAGATCAGGCCCGAGGCCACGTACACGCCCTTGTGCAGGCCCTTGAGCAACTCGGCGAAGCCGGCGCCCTCACGGGCTTTCACGGTGAACACGCCCGCGATCGAGCAGAAGATGCCCAGACCGGCCAGCGCCAGCGGGGCGCAGGCGAGCAGCATGGCCAGACGCATCGCTTCAGCGCCGCTGGCGATCGTGAACGCCGCCGCGGCGCCGAGGGCCATCGTGGCGAGCATCGAGCCGTAGTACGACTCGTAGAGGTCGGCGCCCATGCCGGCGACGTCGCCGACGTTGTCGCCCACGTTGTCGGCGATGGTCGCGGGGTTGCGGGCGTCGTCCTCGGGGATGCCCGCCTCGACCTTGCCCACGAGGTCGGCGCCCACGTCCGCGGCCTTGGTGTAGATGCCGCCGCCCACACGCGCAAAGAGCGCCTGCGTCGAGGCGCCCATGCCGAAGGAGAGCATGATCGTCGTCAGCACGCGGAGGTCCGTCGGCAGGCCCAGCGACTCACCGAAGGTGTTGAGCACGAAGAACCACACCGAGACGTCCAGCAGCGCGAAGCCCACCACCACCATGCCCATGACGGCGCCGGAGCGGAAGGCGACGGTCAGGCCGTCGTTGAGCGATTCTTTCGCCGCGGCCGCGGTGCGGGCGGAGGCGTTGGTCGCCATCTTCATGCCGAACCAGCCGCACAGGCCGGAGAGGAAGCCCGCCACCGGCACGCCGATGACAGAGAGCGTCGGCTGCAGGTTCAGCCCGTAGCTGAGGAAGGCCAGCACGCCCACCAGCACCACGAAGACCATCGCGACGACCTTGTACTGCCGCGAGAGATACGCCATGGCGCCGTCGCGCACGGCTTGCGCGATGCGGATCATCTCCGCGTCGCCCTCGCTCCGCTCCATGACCTTTCGTGAGAACACGAAGGCCATCGCCAGCGCCGTGATCGCGCCGAGCGGTGCGAGGTAGTACAGGAAGGGGAGCGACGAAGCCAATGTCGTCACGGGGGAGATGGCGTGGGCCAGGTCAGTCACAGGGAGGACTCCTCGCGAGTGGTGCTGGCGCTGCGACGCGACCGTGCGCCGAGCGGAATGAACGGGGTGAGATGTCGAGCACGCGCCGAGATCGGAGCGCGCCGTGCACGGTGCGGAACGGGCGCGGACCGCTCAGACAAGGCCTGAGCCGACAGCGCCCGCGTCACGCGCCTCCGTGGCGGGGCGCGGGTTCGACCCCGCGGGGGGCCGGGTATGCGGAACGTTCACCGGCCCGACCGAGTCCAACCGCTCGGGCCGATGCAGAGAGAACAGACGTCGTTCAGACGGTGGGGACGCGCTTGGTGCTCTTGCGCGCGGCGCGCCGACGGCGCTCGGAGGGCTTCTCGAAGAACTGCTTGCGCTTCACGTCCTTCGTCAGACCTTCCTTCTCGCAGAGCTTCTTGAAGCGGCGCATCATCTGCTCCACCGATTCGCCGCCTCGTGACTTGATACGGATCGCCATTCGCTTTCGTGACCTCGCTGTGTGCGTGTTCTGTTCTCCCTGACAGGGGGGCGAGAGTATCCGCCACTCACGGGCGTTTGGCAAGGCGCGGCACGCCCCTTCCGCCATCCACATGCAGATCGCGCCCCCCGGCCCGCCCCCCCCCCCCCCCCCCCCCCCCCCCCCCCGGCGACCCCCCCAGTCTCCTCACCCGGGCGCCGAACGCCGTTCATACGCCCGATAACCACACCAAGCCCCGACCAGTGCCCCTCATCATCGACGCCTTCAACGCGCTCCACGCCACCGGCGCCATGCCCCGGGGGCTGTCCCCCGACCTCAGCCCCTCGGACGAGTCGGACCTCGCCCGCCTCGTCGCGGCGAGCAAGTGGCGAACCGGCCAGACGACCATCGTCTGCGACGGCACCGGCGGCGGCCGCGCCGGGCCGGATCTGCGGAAAAACGTCGAGGGCGTCGAGATCGTCTACGCCGGCCCCGGGCGCGACGCGGATTCGCTAATCGCGCGCATGATCGAGGCCGACACCTCGCCGCGAAAACTGGTCGTGGTGTCGTCCGACAGGGCGATCCAGAAGGCGGCGCGAAGACGCCGCGCCGTCGCCATGTCCAGCGAGGCCTTCCTGGGCACGCTCGCCCCCGTCGCCCCGCCCGCGCCGGCGGCGCACACCTCGCCGATGCGCGACGCCGTCCCCCTCGATCCCCACGGCGTCGCCCGCTGGATGCGCGAGTTCGGCTACGACGCCTCCACGGTCGCCCGCGCCGCCGGCTCCGCGAAGGGCGTGCCCCGGGCGATCGACAGCCGCGGCGACGGCAAGGCGCCCACCCCCCGAGCCGCGGCCGTCACGCCCGCCCACGCCGATCACGCACCAAAGCCGCCCAAACGCGCCACAGAGAAACGCCCCGGCGCCGACCGCAACACGAAACGATCCGCCGCGAACCACAAGCACCACCCCAACGACCCCGCCCCCGCTCCCAGCCCGAGCCCCACATCACCCCTTCCCAAAGGCGACGCCGACCCCGTGCTCGACAACCTCCTGCGCGACTGGGCCTCCCACCTCAACCGCGACGACCTCGACATGCGCAAGTGGATCAACGGCGTGGAGCCGATCTGAACACACCAGCGCACCCGCCCCCCCCAAACGAGCCGCGACCGTGAGGGAGCGCTGTTGAGCGCCCGCCCCCCACGAGGCGTCCGGTTCGCAACGACCCTCCACCCACCTCTACTACCTCTCCCGCCCACGGCGGGAGAGGCCAGGAGAGGGCTACTGCATCGCTCCCCAACCTACTCTGCCTCCTCTGTCCGACAGCCAACCACTACGCAGCCGACCTCCGAAACACCAAGAACTCAAGCACGATTCCCGAACACTCCCGCGCACCCACACACTGTTGCAAAGATGAGGCGCGGTAGTTCAAGAAGCGATGCAGGAGCCCTCACCCCGCCCTCTCCCATCGCTGCGCGACGGGAGAGGTGGCCGGACAGGCGCCGCCGCGCTCGAACCAGCCATACATGGATCGAACGCTCAACAGCGCTCCCTCACGGTCGCGGCTCGTTGGCGCCGTGCCTTCCGGGTGACGCGGCCGCGGGGCGCATCATTGTCGCAGTCATGCACGCCTCCCCCGCCGCGAAGCGGCCGCGAGCGTGAACGCGAAGAGCGCGACCCCGCCCGGCGCGGGGACCAGCGACGCGATGCGGATGCCGCCGCCGAGCGCGAGGCCGCCAGCGGAGGGGAAGAGGTAGTCGTTGTAGTCGACCTGCCAGTTGTCGTTGCCGCTGCTGCGGAGGAAGCGCTCACCGTGGAGTGACACCTCGCCGTACTCGTTCGTCAGCGGGTGCGTCAGCGTCTCCGTGTACTCCTCCACCACGTTCATGATGTTGGTCAGGCCCCAGGGCGTCTCCATCGGGAAGCCGTCGCCGGGGATGCCGCCGTCGTAGGGCGGGAGGTCGTTCGTGCCGTAGGGCAGCAGCCAGTACCCCTCCTCGCCCTCGCCGTAGCGGTCGGGGTCGTGGTACACCGCCTTGGTCCACTCGTGCAGGTCGGGGAGCCAGTACTTCGCCCCGGGCGAGCGCGTCCACTGGTCGTTGAACGTCCCGTCGGGGTTGCGGGTGAAGGTGGAGATGTCATACGCGCCGGTGCGCAGCAGGTCGATGTTCGCGTCAGGGCCCGTGGGGCGGCCGTTGTGCAGCCAGTTGCAGTACATCGCCGCCACCCGCCAGCCCACGACCACCGCCTCCTGCTCGAAGCCGGGGCTGATCGACCACCCCGGCGGGCCCGCGGCGGGGTTGAAGTTGTTCGCGCCGATGTATGTCGAAGAGAACGCCGAGTTGGTGCGCGCTTGGCCCCACTCGTCCCAGATGGGCCAGGCGACGTTGACGAACTCGAACCACTCCTCGA
>RECZ01000004.1 GCA_007693765.1 Phycisphaerales bacterium
GCGCAGCGCCAGGCGCAGCGCAACGCGCACGGGGCGGGAAGCGAGCCGACGAGTACGCCAAAGGGGCGGCCCACGACGCGCCGGGTTCGCCCGTGTCCGCGAGTGGTGGGGCCGGGGGGACGGGGGCCGGTGACCCCGACCTCGCCCGCGTCGCGGCCGCGTGGGGTGACCTCCCCGAGGCGGTGAAGCTGGGGATCGTTGCGATGGTGGAGGGGGTCGCAGGACGCGAGGCCTGATTTTCAGCAGTCCTCTGGTCCTGACACTGACAGAACCGACAATACCTACGCGCAGGCGGCGGGAAGTCACTCGCACCGAATGTCAGGCGCGGTTCTGTCAGCCACAAGCGGGGGCGGATAGGTACTTGGCGGGGGAATCTTTCATTCAACGCCCGCGGGAACAGCGGCGTATCCAGACAGACTTACTTCCGCTTGTCCGAACCGGGCGCGGGTCCGCCACGGGTGGCCCACGCCCCCGGGCTTGGTCCACGTTCCGCCCGGGCGGGGAGGGGCGCCCATTTGTGTGTCAGCGCACGATCCGCAGGATCGCCGCGCGCTGTTCGAGGCGTGCCGGCAGCCTCCCCAGCGATCGGAGACGGTCGGCGAGCACGGCGCGTTCGTTCCGCCATGCGTCCCGTGCGCGGCAGTCATCGCCGATCTCCGAAGCGCCCGCGTGCTCGCAGAGGTCGTCGATCCTCGTCAGCAGGACGTAGCGGCGTTGCAGGGAGGCGACGTCGGTGTCTGCCTCGCTCGCGCCCGTGGAGGATTCGCGAGGACGTTCGCTCAGCTCGAGCGCCTTCCGCAACCGCTCGGCCGCGAGAGGGTGTTGGCCCTGCGCTGCGGCTCCGATCGCCGCGGCCCCGAGCGCATCGGCGAAGGAGTCCGTGATCAGTCGGTTCTCCGGGTCGCCGGCGTGGGCGTCCGCCGCGGCTCGGAGCGCGCGGGACGCGAGCGTGGTCGCTGCCTCGCGCTCGCCTGCGAGCCAGGAGGCCTCTGCCGCTCGGGCGCTGACGACGCCCAACGTCAGCAGCACACGGGCATCCTGCTCGCGCATGGCGGCGCGGTCCTGCTCGACGAGGTTGTCGAGAAGCGACACCGATTCGAGCAGCGACGCCAGCGCCTCGGCGAAGCGTTCGGACTCGAAGTGTGGCTCGGCGGCGTTGTAGAGCGAGACCGCGAGGTCGCGCGTCCAGCCCGCGTTGTCCGGCGATTCGCGCAGCAACTGGCGGCGCAGGGCGACGGCGCGCTCCAGTTGCTCGGTGGCCTCGTCGATCTTGCCCGCCTCGAGCGAGAGGGCGCCGAGTTTCCCGTACCCGACCGCGACGTTGCGGCGGACGAAGTCCCGGTCGTCCTGCGCGAGGATCGCGAGTCGAAGACGTTGCGCCGCCTCGGCGTGCGTGCGCGCATCGTCGAGGCGGTTCGCGGCGAGGGCGATGTCGGAGAGCTTGTCCTCGCCCGAGATCAACTCCTGCGAGGCGCCGCGGCCGATCCTCGGGTCGTTCTGGTGCGGCGCGAGCAGGGCGATCGCCCGACGGTAGTGCTCCGCCGCGGCGGCGCGGTCGCCCAGGACGATCTCGATGTCGCCGAGCTGCCGGTGCGAGCGCCCGATGTTGTAGACGAGTTCGAGCGAGTCGGGGCGGCGCTGGGCGACGTCCGTGCGGATGTTCAGGGCGAGCCGGTGGAGGTCGCGGGCGCGGGAGGCGCCGCCCTGCCCGCCGGCGTACCCCGCGCGGAGCCCGGCGAGCGACGCCGCGACGCGCTCCTGCAGCCGCGCGAGGTCGAGCGCCGCGTTGTCGTCGTCGGGGCGCTCGTCGGCGAGGCGCTGGAGCGCATCGCCGGCGGTCTGGAGGAGCGTGCGTCTGGCCTCGATGCTGCCGGGGAGGGGGTTGACCGCGTCGTGCAGGTCGTTGACGAGGGTGACCGCGATGGCGCGCAGGTCGGCGCGGGCGGCGTCCGACGCGGCCCGGTTCTGCGCCGCTTCGCGCCACTTGACGGTGGAGACGATCGAGAGCGTGACCACGCACAGCAGCGCAACCGCCGCCACGCCCACGAGCATCTTGTTCCGGCGCGCATGCTTGGCGAGGACGTACAGCGCGCGCCGACGCACGGGGCGGGCCTCGACGGGGTCGCCCGTGAGGAAGCGTCGCACGTCCTGAGAGAGGGCGTCCGCGGAGGCGTAACGGTCGGGCGGGGCCTTCGCCAGGGCCATGAGCACGATCGAATCGAGGTCGCCACGCAGCAGCCCGGCGCGGATCCGCGCGTGGCTGCGGCGAGAACCCGACGAACGGCGCCCCGTCTTGACGGCCAAGGCGTGGTCGCTTTCCAGTCTCCGCAGCGCCGTGCTGGGCGGGATGGGGTCGGTGTCGCAGATGATGCGCTCCGCCTCGCGCTCGACCTTGCGGCTGACGTCGAAGGGCAGCCGCCCGGTGAGCAGTTCGTAGAGCAGCACGCCCAGCGCGTAGACGTCGCTGCGCGTCGTGACGAGGCCGTGCCCGAACTGCTCCGGGCAGGCGTACTCGAGGGTCATGGGCGCTCGGTGGTGGCGCGTCTCCATGTGCGGGGTGACGAGGTTCGGGTTCATCACCTTGGCGATGCCGAAGTCGAGTAGTTTGACGCGCCCTTCGCGCGTCACCAGCACGTTGTTGGGCTTGATGTCGCGGTGCACCACCTGGTTGTCGTGGGCGTGCTGCACCGCGGCGCA
>RECZ01000144.1 GCA_007693765.1 Phycisphaerales bacterium
AGTCCTTGTTGTATTCGAAGGTGCGCCCGGGGGTGGTGTCCTGGCTCCAGTAGAGGTAGCGGCCGCAGGGCGAGAACGTCGGCTCGCCGGCGTCCTTCTGCTCGTTGGGGCGCTTGGTCATCTGCACGCCGTCCGACCCTGTGCGGTGGTAGAGCCACATCTCGCCCGCGCCCAGCGAGCGCTTGGACGTGAAGTGCTTGCGGGCGACGATGAACTCGCCGTCGGGCGCCCACGCGGGGCTGTTGAGCAGGCGGAAGGACTCCTTCGAGACCTGCACAAGGTTGGTCCCGTCGCGGTCCATCACCCAGATGTTGTCGCCGCCGCCCCGGTCGCTGGTGAAGGCGATGCGCTTGCCGCAGGGGCTGAAGCGGGGCTGCATGTCCCACGCGTACCCGGTGGTCAGCGCTTTGGCCTCGCCCCCGTCGATGGGCATGACGTAGATGTTCCCGAGCAGGTCGAAGACGATCTCGCGCCCCTCGGGGCACACATCCACGCTCATCCACGTGCCCTCGTCGGTGTCGATGGTCACGCTGGTGCGCGGGCCGGGTGGGTCGGAGACGTCCCACTTGGCGGGAGCCGCATCGTCGGCCGCGGCCGCGCCGAGCAAGCCGCCGAAGAGCACGAACGGCGCCAACGCGCCGATGACAAGCGTGGAAAAAATGCGCATCGAGAATACCTTTGCGTTGCGCGGCGTCTGGACACAACGCCGCCGGGGGGACGATCAGCCTATCCCCCGCACCGTTTCACGGCAAAGGCCTGTCCCGCGCGGCGCGGCCGCACGGAACCGGGCGGCTCAGGGCGATCCGGGGGTGTAGTACGTCGGCGCACCCGGGCCCACGGGCATCCCGAACCAGAAGACCCACGCGTAGAACAGGACGATCCAGCCCAAGAGGAAGCACACCGAGTAGGGCAGCATCATGCTGATCATCGTGCCGATGCCCGCGCGTTTGTCGTACCGCACCACGAACGCGAGGATCAGCCCGAAGTAGCTCATCATCGGGGTGATGATGTTCGTCGTGGAGTCGCCGATGCGGTACGCCGCCTGGATCACCTCCGGGCTGTAGCCCACGAGCATCAGCATGGGCACGAAGATCGGCGCCGTCACCGCCCACTGCGCCGAGGCGCTGCCCAGCATCAGGTTCACGAAGCAGCACATCAGGATGAACGGGATGAAGACCAGCGGGCCGGTGAGGTTCATCGCCTGCAGGGTGTCGGCGCCCACCACAGCGGTGATGCTGCCCAGGTTCGTCCAGTTGAAGAAGCTCACGAACTGGGCCGCGAAGAACACCAGCACGATGTACAGCCCCAGCGAGCTCATCGCCCCGGCCATGGCGTCGATCACGTCGCGGTCGTTCTTCATCGTGCCCGCGAGGCGCCCGTACACGAAGCCCGGCACGAGGAAGAAGATGAAGATCAGCGTGACCATGCCCCGCAAAAGCGGCGAGCTCAGCACGTCGTTGGTCAGGGGGTTGCGCAGCACGCCGTAGCCGGGCACGCGCTCGGCCAACACGTTGACGGTCCCTCTCCAGCCCTCCTTCTCCGGCGGGAAGAGGCGGACCGTGGGCACGTTCGCCGGGCCCTCCTCCTGCTGCATCCGATCGACCTCCGCGATCTGGGCGCGCAGCTCTTCGGCGCTCCACGAGCGCGCCTCGCTGATCGTCGTGCCCGCGGGGAGATCGGCCTCCTGCGTGAACTGCGGCCCGGCGAAGTACGCGATGAGCAGGCTCATCGCCACCGCCGCCAGACCGGCGCCCGCCAGCGCCTTCCTCTCCTTGCGGCTCAGCGGCTCCATCGACTTCTTCTCGTCGATGCCCTTCTCCGCGTGCGAGGGGTCGTACGGGCCGAGCTTCGGCTCCACGATCCTCGTCGTCACCAGCGTGCCCACGATCGTGATCAGGAACGTGCTGACGATCATGAAGTACCAGTTGACCGCCGGGTGCACCTCGTACACCGGGTCGATCAGCCGCGCCGCCTCCTGCGTGATGCCCGCCAGCAGCGGGTCCACCGTGCCGATGAGCAGGTTGGCGCTGTACCCGCCCGACACCCCCGCGAACGCCGCGGCCAGACCCGCGAAGGGGTGCCGCCCCAGCGAGTGGAAGATCGCCGCCGCGAGCGGCACCAGCACCACGTACCCCATCTCCGACGCCGTGTTGGACACCACGCCCGCGAAGACGATCGCCATCGTCACCAGGTTCTTGGGCGCGCTGAGCACCATCGCGCGGATCGCGGCGCCCAGCAGCCCGCTCTTCTCCGCCACGCCCACGCCCAGCAGCGCCACCAGCACCGTGCCCAGAGGCACGAAGCCGGTGAAGTTCGTCACCAAGTTCTCGACGATGCGGCGCAGCCCGTCGCCGTTCATGAGGCTCACGACGCGGATGATCCCGTCCGGCGAACGCCCCGCGACGCCCTCGGGGCGCGGGTCCTCCACGCTGAGGCCGAACCAGTGCGCGATCCCGCTCGCCACGATCACGCCCAGCGCGAAGAGCGCAAAGAGCGTGACCGGGTGCGGCAGCAGGTTGCCCAGCCACTCCACGAAGTCGAGGAAGCGCGTCAGCCAGCCGCGCTGACGGGGGTCCGGGGCGCCGTGCGTGTCGCGTGTCGGGGGGACGTTGGAACCGGGAGGGGGCTGCTCCGTCATGCGGGCAACATACCCGAGAAATCGCCCCCGCCGCGCCGATCAGAGCCCGGCGTACATCCCGACCCTTTGTGAGGTTTGGGGCGGGGCATCCACGGTGGTCAGGTCGAGTACTCGGAGTTGATCCGCACGTATTCCTGCGTCAGGTCGCAGGAGAAGAACTCGTCCGAGGCGTCGCCCAGCCCGAGCCGCGCATCGATCACCACATCGCGCCCCCCCACCACGCGCGACAGCACGGCGCGGGCGTCGGGCGTGGGCGCATCGTGCTCGTAGAACACGACGCCCCCCGCCTCCACCCGCAGTCGGACCATGTCCACGCGCGGGTCCGCCCGCCCGATCGCCGCGATGATGCGCCCCCAGTTGGGGTCGCCACCGGCGACCGCGGTGCGCACGAGCAGGGACGACGCGACCGTCTGCGCCACCGCCAGCGCCTGCGCCGCGTCGATGGCGCCGTGGGCGCGCACGTGGATGAGTTTCCGAGCGCCCTCGCCGTCCTGCACCACCTGGATCGCCAGCGCGCGCATGACGCGCGCCATCGCCTCGCGCACCAGCGCCTCCGGGAACTCCCCCGCCGCGCCGGAGGCGAGCGCGAAGACGCAGTCGTTCGTCGAGGTGTCGCCGTCCACGCTGATGCGGTGGAAACTCCGGTCCGCCCCGATGCGGAGCATCGCGTCGAGCGGCTCGGGCTCGACCGCGGCGTCCGTCAGCACCATCGCCAGCATCGTCGCCATGTTGGGGTGGATCATCCCCGCGCCCTTGGCGACGCCGCTGACAAGGAATGACCGGCCCTCGTGCTCGACCCGCGCGAGGGCCGTCTTGGTTGTCGCGTCCGTGGTGAGGATGGCGCGGGCGAAGTCCATCAGCCCATCGGACGACGCCCGCTCCGCCAGCGCGGGGGCGCCGTGGGCAATCTTGTCCACCGGCAGCGTCGAGCCGATCAGCCCCGTAGACGCGATCAGCACCTCCTCGCGCGCGCACCCGGCGCACGCCGCCGCGGCGTCCACCATCGCCTGCGCCCGATGTTCCCCGTCCGGGCCCGTCGCGGCGTTGGCGCAGCCGGAGTTGATCAGCACCACCCGCGCCCGCCCCCCCGAAGCGCGAAGGTGAGCCTGCGAGATCGTCACCGGCGCGGCCCGCAGCAGGTTCGTCGTGAAGATCCCCGCCGCCGACGCGCCCTCGGGGCAGAGCGTCAGCGCCAGGTCGGGCTTCCCGCCCGCCTTGATCCCGCACGCGCCGCCGGCGCTGACGAACCCCTTCGGGCACGCCGCCTTGCCGACGACGACCGCGATCTCCTGCGCAACCGCGCTGGTCATCGGCCCGCCTCCCACACGAGGAACGCCCATTCGTGCCCGGAGCGGTCGCGCCGCTTCCACGCGCTCTCCCCGGCGCCGCCGGGCACGCTGTACATACTCGTGCGCACGAAGCCGAGCCGCTCGAAGAACCGCGGCGAGCACGTCAGCACGAAGACGCTCGGCGCACCGAGGCGCCGCGCATCGTCGCACAGGCGACGCACGATCGCGCTGCCCACCCCCCGCTGCGTGATGGAGGCGTCCACCGCCAGCGAGCGTATCTCGGCGCCCTCCGCGCCCTTGAGGACTAGCGCCCCGCAGCCCAGGACGCGCCCCGTGCCGCGCTCCGTCGCGACGGTGAAGTCGCGCGTGTGCTTGGCCAGGTCTTCGACCGTGCGAGGGAGGTTCAGGCCGTGCTCCGCCCAGGCGTTGAGGATGGCCGCCACGCCCGGGGCGTCGTCGGCGCGCGCGGGCCGCAGAGCGAAGGGCAGCGCGCACTCGTGGTCGAGGATCGCGCACTCGCCCTCCAGCCGCGCCTCGGCGTCGGCCAGCGCCGCCGACACGCGCGAAGGCGCCGTGCCCCCGATCACGTCGCGCCGGGCGAGCGTCGATTCGAGGCTCAATCGGGCGTACACGCCCTCGTCGAGCCGCGGCGCGTGCGCGCGCAGCTCGTCGATCGACAGGCCCTCGATGGGCGCCTTGCGGGCGATCGCGGCCCGCACGATCTTCCCCGTCGCGTCGTGCGCGTCGCGGAAGGGCACGCCCTTCTCCACCAGGTAGTCCGCCAGCTCCGTCGCGTTGGCGTACCCGCCCTTGGCGGCCTCGACGCACGCCTCCGCGTTCACCTTCAGCGAGTCCAGCACCGGGGGGACCATGCGCAGGCAGATCGAGAGCGCGTCCATCGCGTCGAAGAGCGGCTCCTTGTCCTCCTGCAGGTCCTTGTTGTACGCCATGGGTGTTCCCTTCACGGTCATCAGAAGAGAGGTGAGCGCGCCGACGATGCGCCCCGTCTTGCCGCGCATGAGTTCGAGCGCGTCGGGGTTCTTCTTCTGGGGCATGATGGACGAACCGCTCGCCACGCTGTCGCCCATTTCCACCAGCCCGAACTCGGCGCTGCTGTAGAGGATCAAGTCCTCCGCGAGGCGCGAGAGGTGCACGGCGCACAACGCCAGCGCCGCGACGGACTCGACCACGAAATCCCGGTCGCTCACGCCGTCGAGGCTGTTGCGCGTCGGGGCGTCGAAGCCGAGGTCGCGAGCGATGGCGACGCGGTCCACCGCGAACGCGCTGCCGGCGAGGGCGGCGCTCCCGAGCGGGCACTCGCCGGCGCGGTCGTGGGCGCTCTGCATCCGCGCGGCGTCGCGCTCCAGCATCTCGACGTACGCCAGACACCAGTGCGCGAACAGCACCGGCTGCGCCCGCTGCAGGTGCGTGTAGCCGGGGAAAGGAAGGTCCTCGAAACGACGGGCGAGCCCCGCCAGCGAGCGCTGCGCCCGGCGCACCTCGCGGATGCGCGACCGCAGCGCCGTGCGCGTCCACAGACGCAGGTCCGTCGAGACCTGGTCGTTGCGGCTGCGCCCCGTGTGCAGCTTCTTGCCCAGCGCGCCCACGCGATCAACGAGGCGCGACTCCACCCACGAGTGGACGTCCTCCGCGCCGGACTCCACCGGGGCGCCGCGCAGCGACGCGGCCTCCTCGCCCACCTCGCGCAGGGCCGCGACCGTGCGCGCGCGTTCCTCCGCCGAGAGCACGCCCGCGCCCTCGAGCGCCGACGCCCACGCGCACGAGCCCAGCACGTCCTCCGCGACGAGGCGCCAGTCGAAGGACAGCGAATCGTTGAAGGCGCGGAACAGCGGATCGCTCGCCCCCTCGAAGCGACCGCCCCACATCGACTGCGGTTGTGCGCCGCGGTCCGTCACTTGAGGCCCCCCCGCTTCATCGCGGCGATCCGCTGGGGCAGCGAGAAGAGACGGATGAACCCCTCCGCGTGCTTCTGGTTGTAGACCTCGTCGGCGCCGAAGGTCGCGAACGTCTCCGAGTACAGGCTGGCGTCGGCGCGACGGCGCACCGCGGTCGCGTGGCCCTTGTGCAGGCGCACGACGACCTCGCCCGTGAGGGGGTTGGCGATCGTCTCGGCGCACGCCCACAGCGCCTCGCGCAGGGGCGTGAACCACTGGCCGTCGTAGACCATCTGGGCGAACTTCAGGCCCAGCTCCTCGCGGTAGCGGCGCGTCTCGCGGTCGAGCACGAGCTCCTCGATCGCGCGCAGGCCCTCGAAGAGCACCGTGCCGCCGGGCGTCTCGTAGCAGCCGCGCGATTTCATGCCCACGAGGCGGTTCTCGACGATGTCGATGCGCCCCACGCCGTGGACGCCCGCGCGCCGGTTCAGTTCGTGCACGATCTGCTCCGGGGGAAGTTCGCGCCCGTCCACGGTGCGGGCGCGGCCCTGCACGAAGCCGATCGTCACGTCCTCGGGCGCGTCGGGCGCGTCCGCGAGGCCGCGCGTGAGCATCCAGACGTCCTCCGGGGGCGGGTTCCACGGGTCTTCGAGGGCGCCGCCCTCGTGGGAGATGTGCCACAGGTTGCGGTCGCGGCTGTAGATCTTCTCCGCCGAGGCGCTCGTCGGGATGTCGCGCTGGGCGAGGTACGCCAGCAGGTCCTCGCGCGAGCGCATGTCCCACTCGCGCCACGGCGCGATGATCTCCAGGTCCGGCGCGAGCGCGCCGAAGGCGCTCTCGAACCGCACCTGATCGTTCCCCTTGCCGGTGCAACCGTGGGCGACGGCGGTGGCGCCGTGCTTGCGCGCCACCTCCACCTGCGCCCGCGCCAGGATGGGACGCGCCATCGACGTGCCCAGCAGGTAGCGGCCCTCGTAGACCGCGCCGGTGATGAGCGTGGGGAAAACGAACTCCTCCACGAAGTCGCGCTGCAGGTTCACCACCTCGCACGCGACCGCGCCGGAGCGCATCGCCTTCTGCTCGACGCCCTCCAGTTCCTCGTCGCCCTGCCCGACGTCGCCCACGAACGCGATCACCTCGCAGCCGTGCTCCTCCACGAGCCACGGCATGATCACCGAGGTGTCCAGACCGCCGGAATACGCCAGAACCACACGCTTCGCCATCGATACCGCTCCTGTTCTCTCTCGATCCGCTCTTTCGTCTGTCGTTTATTCGTTCGATCACCGACCGGGCGCGCCCGGGTCGCTCACGCCACCGAGCGCGCCGCCTTTCCCACGGGCGAGGACTTTACCTCCGTCTCGACCGCGCTCCCCGCCTGCTCGGCGCAGAGCAGGTGCAGCAGCAGGCCGACCTGCGCGTGCAGGCGGTTCTCGGCCTGGTCGTAGACGATGGACCGGGCGGAGTCGATCACGCCCGGGGTGACCTCCTGCCCACGGTGCGCGGGGAGGCAGTGCATGAAGACCGCGTCCGCCCCGGCTTTGCGCATCACGCTCACGTCCACCTGATAGGGCGCGAAGACGTGGTAGCGCTCCTCGGGGCTGACGCCGGCGCCCATCGAGGCCCACGTGTCGGTGTACACCACCTCGTGGCCCCTGGCGTCGGCGATGTCCTCGCTCATGGTGAAGGACGCGCCCGAGGCCTTCGCCCGCTCCGCGACCTTCGCCGCGGCGGCCTCGCGCAGCGCGAAACCGGGGGGCGAGATCAGCGTGACGTGCGCCCCCAGCGTGGCGCACGTCAGCGCCAGCGACGCGCACACGTTGTTCCCCTCCCCCACGTACACCACGCGCAGCCCCTCGACCGTGCCGAACTTCTCCCGCATCGTCAGCACGTCCGCCAGCGCCTGGCAGGGGTGCCACAGGTCGCTCAGGGCGTTCACCACGGGCACGTTGGCGGCCTTGGCGAGCGCGTCGAGGGTGGCGTGCTTGTCGACGCGCGCCACGATGGCGTGCGTCCAGCGCTCGAGGTTCTTGCCGTAGTCGAGGATCGGCTCCCGGGCGCCGATCTTGTTGTCCTGGTGGTCGAGGTAGATCGCCTGCCCGCCCAGCCGGAAGACGCCGACCTCGAACGTGACGCGCGTCCGCAGCGAGGGCTTCTCGAAGAGCATGACGACGCTGCGACCCTTGAGGGACGCGGCGTAGGGCGTGATGTCGTGCTTGGCGTCGAGCGCCGTGTCCAGCACGCCCTCGATCTGGGCGCGCGTCAGCTCGGCGCCGGTGAGGACGTCGTCGCAGGGCAGCGCCGAGAGCGCCTGGGTGTGGGTCGTGGTCAGCATGGTTCGGACTCCTTCCGGAACAAAGACAAACGGGACGGTCGCGTCGGTCGGACGCGCCGAGCCGGGGTCGATCAACGATGGAATACGTGTGGTGCTTCGCCGCGCGGTTCGGCGCGGCGTTGCGGGGAGGACGGGCCGCTGTCGCTCAGCGGCGGGGCACGGCCCGTCGTCGTCGTCGCGGCGATGTGCGCACGGCGCGAGTCATAGCGACACCTCGTGCATGCGGCCGGCGTGCGCGGGCGTGGGAACGACGAGCGTGCCCAGCCCCTCGCCGCGGGCGAGCGCCAGCAGGTTGTCGGGGTCGGCGGCGGAGGCGATCCACGCGGGGGCGCGGGCCTCGGTGGCGGCGCGGAGGGCGCCGGTGGCCTTGGGGATCATGCCCGCCGCGATCTCGCCGGCGTCGATGCGGGCCGCGATGGAGGCGCCGTCGAGGCGGTCGAGCAGCGCGCCGTGGGCATCGAGTACGCCGGGGACGTCGGTGAGCAGGATGAGTTCGCGGGCGCCGAGGGCGCACGCGACGCCGGCCGCGGCGTCGTCGGCGTTCACGTTCAGCAGGCGCCCGTGCGCATCGTGCCCGACGCTGCTGAGCACGGGGAGGAAGCCCTGCGCCAGCAAGGAGTGGACAACCGTCGGGTCGCCCGGCTCGACGCGCCCGACGTGCCCCGGGTCGAACGCGTATTGATCGGCCTTGACGAGCCGCGTGAGCCCGCCGTCGCTGAGGCGCAGGCCGACGGCCACTGCGCCGAGGGCGCAGAGTCGGGCGACGACGCCGGCGTTCACCAGCCCGCCGAGGGTGGCGACGACTTCGTCGATCTGTTCAGGCGGGGTGATGCGCACGCCGTCGAGGCGCTGCGAGATCATGCCCAGGGCGGCGAGGCGCCGGTCGACGATGGCGCCGCCGCCGTGCACGAGCACGAGGCCGCCGCTTTCTTGCGCATGCAGGGCGACGATGGCGCGCCAGAGGGCGTCGGCGCTGCGGGCGTCTTCCACCGCGGCGCCGCCGAGTTTGACGACGAGCGGGCCGACGGGCGGACACGTGCTGGGGGTGTGCGTGGTCATGTTGGTGTTGTTGGGATTCACAGCAGGCCCGCTGTCTCCGGGCGCCCGGTCTGGATGTTCATGCACTGGACGGCCTGCCCCGCGGCGCCCTTGAGAAGATTGTCGATCGCGCCCACCAGCACGACGTGCCCGCTTGCATCGTCGCATGCGAAGCCGACGTCGCAGAAATTGGTGTGGCGAACGGCGCCGACGCCGGGCATCACGCCCTCGGGCAACACGCGGACGAAGGGCTCACGCTCGTAGGCCTGTTCGAGCGTCTCGCGGGCCTTCCCGCCCGTCCAGCCGGGGGCGAGGCGGGCGTGGATAGTGGCGAGGATGCCGCGGTCGAACGCGCACAGATGGGGCGTGAAGACGACCCTGGCGCCGAGCGCCTGCTCGATCTCGGGGGCGTGGCGGTGAGCGAAGACCTTGTAGGGCTGCAGGCTCACCTCGCAGAAGTGCGTGCCCTGCGCGGCCGAGCGCCCGGCGCCGCTCACGCCGCTGATCGCGTCGATGATGAAAGGGAACGATGCGTCGAGCGCGCCCGCGCGCACGAGCGGGGCCAGCGGCAGCACCGAGGCCGTGGGGTAGCAGCCGGCGCACGCCACGAGCGGGGCCTTCGCGATCTGCTCGCGGTGCAGTTCGGGCATGCCGTAGACAGCGCGTTCGAGGAGGTTGGCCTGCGTGTGGGCGAAGCCGTAATGGCGTTGGAAGACGTCGATATCGCGCAGGCGGAAGGCGCCGGAGAGGTCGATCACGCGCACGCCCTTCTCGACGAGCGCCGGCGCCAGTTCGTGGCTGACCTCGTGCGGCGTGGCGAGGAAGACGACATCGGGCTTGAGGGCATCGAGGGCCGCGCCGTCGTAGGGCGGGACGCGGAGGTCCGTCAGGGCGCGGTAGCGCGGGAAGAGCTCGTCGAAGCGGGACGGGGCGGCGCCCGCGCCGCCGGCGCGCCGATCGGAGCCGAAGAGGCCGACGAGGTGCGCATCGGGGTGGCGCAGCAGCAGCGCGGCGGACTCCGCGCCCGTGTACCCGCTTGCCCCGATGACGACCGCTCGAATCACGCCCGCTGCATCCTTTCGTCTCGCTCGTGTCGCCCGTGCCCGACCCGTTCCGCTGCGTACCGGCCTTATAAGCCCGCGATCTCTGAGAACCACGCGTGGGTCTCGCGAGCGATTGTCGCCGTCGCGCAGGCCACAAAGATCGTGTCGTCCCCCGCCACCGTCCCGACCACGCCCTCGGGCGGCGTCCTGTCCAACTCAACGGAGAGGGCCTGCGCCCGCCCCGGCCCCGTCCGCAGCACCACGAGGTTGCCGGCGATCTTCGCCGCGATCAGCAACTCCCGCAGGGCTCGCTCCAGCGCCCGCTCGTTCCGTCCCGCCCCGGCCTCCTCGAGGCCCAGGGCGTACCCTTCGGGCGTCTTGACGACCCCGATCTCCCGCAGGTCGCGCGAGAGCGTGGCCTGGGTGGCCTCGATCCGCTCGCGCGCCAGCAGGAGGCGGAGTTCCTCCTGGTTGCGCACGGTGCGCTCCCGGAGGGCCTCGACGATCACCGCCTGCCTGCGGGCCTTGTCCGTCATGCATCATTATTCGGCATGATGCATAATAATGTCAAGCGGGCGACTCCGGGAATCCGTGCGATGGCCGCCGCCGCGGGGAGTCTGGCGCTGAGAAGACTGGCGCAAGACGCGTATTTGCATGATCTTGCGCTGCATGCCCGCCCATGCAGGGATGCATGAATTTTCCGTGCCGACCTCCGTTCGGCCTCTCCCCCATCGTGCTTGAGGCGATGCCATGGCGTTCGGACACGCATGGCGTCGCGTCCGCGGTCCTCGTGCCGCACCACCGGCGCGCCTCGTGACACTCGACGCTCGCATCACGACCGCCCACCGCGGGTCCGCCAGCGAGGGGCGCCCACGTTGGACACGCCGATTCGGGGGATCTTTTTACAGAATCCGGCGCAGCGATCTGATATCCTCAATGCGTGGTCGCCTCGGCGCAGGGGGTGACTGCGTCGGGGCGGCCCGCTTTTCTCCGGACCCCGCAGCCTCCCCGCCCCTCGCCCCCGCGCGACGTTCGCGCCGACCGCCGCCGCCAAAGCCTCCACCAAGGAACCACTCATGGGCATGACGCTGATCATCATCCTCGTCGCCGCCGTCGCGTTCGCGCTCTTCGTGGTCGCGCTCTACAACAAGCTGGTGCGATTGCGGGTGGACTGCGACAACGGCTGGTCGCAGATCGACGTGCAACTCAAGCGGCGCTACGACCTGGTGCCCAACCTCATCGAGACCGTCAAGGGCTACGCCTCGCACGAGCGTGAGACGCTCGAGGCCGTGGTGCAGGCCCGCACCCGGGCGCAAGAGGCGCAGGGCGTCAAGGCCCAGGCCGAGGCGGAGAACATGCTCACGCAGGCGCTGGGGCGCATCTTCGCGCTCTCCGAGGCCTACCCGGACCTCAAGGCCAACCAGAACTTCCTCTCGCTGCAGGAAGAGCTCACCAGCACCGAGAACAAGATCGGCTTCGCCCGCCAGCACTACAACGATTGCGTGGCGCGGTACAGCACGTCGATCCAGCAGTTCCCCTCGAACATCGTCGCGGGCATGTTCTCCTTCAAGCCCCGCGACTACTTCGAGCTCGACACCGCCGCGGCCCGCGAGGTTCCCAAGGTCTCCTTCTCGAAGAACTGAGGCGCCCCCCGCGTGTCGAGAGCACCCGCACAACAGGACGCCCCCTCGGGCGCCGGCGCGATCCACCGCGAGCGCGACCCGCTGCGCGCGTACCCCCCTTCGCTCACCTACCTCGACCTCATCCGGCGGAACAAGCGCGAGAGCGTGCTGCTGATGTTCGGCATGGTCCTGCTGGCGGTCCTCGTGGGCGCCGCGATCAGCGCGACGGTGCATCTGTCGCTCGCCTCCGACCCCATCGGGCGGAACCTCGACACCGGCCTTACCTACTTCACGGACGACCTCGACCGGATGGAGCGGTCGCTCGAACGCGGCGAGCGTCGCCGCGAATCGCTGGGCGAGACGCTCCTCCCCTCGGTGCTGCTGGGCGCCTTTGTCGCGATGATCTTCGCGGCCCTCGCGTGCGCGTGGTCGTGGTACGGCGGGGACAAGGCCATCCTGCGCATGGCCGGGGCGCACGCCATCGAGAAGAAGGACGACCCGCAGCTCTTCAACGTCGTCGAGGAGCTCAGCATCGCGGCGGGCCTGCCCATGCCGCGCGTGTACCTCATCCACTCCCGCGCCCTCAACGCCTTCGCCACCGGGCGCGACCCGAAGCACGCCTCCGTCGCCATCACCACCGGTCTGCGCGCCAACCTCAACCGCGACGAGCTCGCGGGGGTGATGGCGCACGAGATCGCCCACATCCGCCACTTCGACGTGCGCTTCGCCATGCTCATGGCGACGCTGGTGGGGCTGATCGTCTTCGCGTGCGACGCGTTCCTGCGCATCACGTTCTATTCGCGCCACGCGGGCGTCGGACGCGCCGGCGGCGGGCGCGGCGGCAAGGGCGGCGGAGGAGCGGTGATCATCATGTTCGTCGTGGCCCTGCTGCTGGCGGTGATCGCCCCGCTGCTCGCGACGCTGATGCAGATGGCCATCAGCCGCAGGCGCGAGTACCTCGCCGACGCGGGCGCCGTCGAACTGACCCGCTACCCCGAGGGCCTCGCCTCGGCGCTGCAGAAGCTGACGAGCTGCCGCGAAACGCTCAAGGCCGGCAACCGCGCCACGGAGCACCTCTTCATCGTCAACCCCTCCAAGAAAGCCCTGAAGACGAAGCACCGGCGCAATTCCCTCTTCAGCACCCACCCGCCCATCCAGGAACGCGTGAACCGGTTGCTGGCACTGACGCGCTGAAGTGTTGACGCCCAGATGCGCTGACGTTCTGACGTTCTGACGTTCTGACGTGCTCACGTGCTCACGTGCTCACGTGCTGAACCATCGCCCGCCCCGAAGGGGCGCCGGAACCTAGCCGTGGGCGAAGCGCAGCGCCGCCCACGGAAAACGACGTCAAAA
>RECZ01000131.1 GCA_007693765.1 Phycisphaerales bacterium
AGCCGACACGTGCAAAAAACAGACGCGCGCGCAGAATTGGGGAAGGGGGGTTTTGGGGCCGGGGGGACGCCGGCGGACGCGGCCCCGAATCCGGCGATGGGGCAGGTGCTCTGATGCGTGGCCGCAAGCCCACACCCACCGCGATCAAGGAGCTGCGCGGGAACCCCGGGCGGCGCAAGCCGAGCGTGCGCGAGCCCGTTCCCAAGCGCGGCGCGCCGACGTGCCCTGCGCACCTGAGCCCCGAGGCCAAGCGCGAGTGGGCCCGCGTCGTCAAGGAGCTCGACCGGCTCGGCCTGGTCACCACGATCGACCGCGCGGCGCTCGCCGCCTACTGCCAGCTTTACGCGCGGTGGGCGTTCGCCGAGAAGCATCTCCAGGATCAGGGCTACGTCATCGAGACGCCCAACGGCATGCAGATGCCATCGCCCTACGTGAGCATCTCGAGCAAGGCGCTCGAGCAGATGAAGGCGTACATGGTGGAGTTCGGCATGACCCCCAGCGCCCGAACTCGCGTCAACGCGAAGCCCGACAACCCCGTGAAGCGCGAGGGCAGCCTCGAAGAGTTCAACGGCATGAGGCTGACCGGATGACCGCCGCCCGCGCAAGATCACGGTCCAAGGCGCCGCGCAAGAAGGCGGGCTCGGTCAAGTCGGCCTCACAGAAGTGGGTGCGCGGCGTCGCCGACGAGCACGCCCTGCGCGATGGCTGCTACTTCGACGAGGCGGCGGCCGCCCGGGTCGTGACGTTCTTCTCCCGGTTCCTGCGGCACTCGATGGGGCAATGGGCGGGCAAGCCCTTCGACCTCGAGCAGTGGCAGCGCGAGGACGTGGTCTACCCGCTCTTCGGATGGAAGCGGGCAGACGGCGCCCGTCGCCACCGCCTGGCATACATCGAGATCCCCAAGAAGAACGGCAAGAGCACCTTCTGCTCCGGGCTGGCGCTGTACTTCCTGACCGCTGACAACGAGCCCGGGGCCGAGGTGTACAGCGCAGCCGCCGACCGGGAGCAGGCGTCGATCGTCTACAACGAGGCCAGCCAGATGGTGCGGGCGTCGCCCGAGCTGGCCGCCCACCTCGAGCGCATCGACTCCCGCAAGACCATCGCCTTCAAGTCCCAGGCGGCCTCGTACAAGGTGATGAGCCGCGACGCGTTCAGCGCCGAGGGCAAGAAGATCCACGCCCTGATCTTTGACGAGCTTCACGCCCAGCGCGACCGCCGGCTCTGGGACGCCGTCCGCTACGGCGGCGCCGCCCGCCGGCAGCCCATGATCGTCAGCATCACGACGGCGGGGTACGACCGGCACAGCATCTGCTACGAGCAGCACGAGTACGCCACCAAGGTGCGCGACGGCGTGATCACCGACTCCTCGTTCTTCCAGTACATCCGGGCCGCAGAGCGTGACGACGACTGGACCGACCCCAAGGTCTGGGCCAAGGCCAACCCTTCGCTGGGCATCACCATCGACGCCGAGACGTTCGCCGCCGACTGCCGCGAGGCGCAGCAGTCTCCGACCAAGGAGAACGCCTTCCGACGCTACCGCCTCAACCAGTGGACAGAGCAGGACGTCCGCTGGCTCTCGATGGCGTCTTGGGACGAGAGCGGCGACGAGTTCGACCCCGCGATCCTCGACGGGCAGCCCTGCTGGATGGGCCTCGACCTCTCCGCGACCAAGGACCTCAGCGCCCTGAGCCTGGCGTTCCGCCACCCGGAGCGTGAGGGCCACTGGATCTTGCTCACCAAGGCGTGGGCCCCGGAGGCCAACGCCGAAGAGCGCGAGCGGCGCGACCGGGCGCCATACGTCACATGGGCCAAGCAGGGGTACATCACGCTCACCCCCGGCAACGTGGTGGACCACGACCGGATCAGGGCGGAGATCAAGGCCATCGGGCAGCGCTACGACGTGCAGAAGGTGGCGTTTGACCCGTACAACGCCTCGCAGATCGCGGTGCAGCTCACCGGGGACGGGTTCCACGTGGTCCAGATGCGGCAGGGCTTCCTCAGCCTGAGCGAGCCCACCAAGCTGCTCGAGACGCTGGTGCTGACCAAGCGGCTTCACCACGGCGGGCACCCGGTCCTGCGCTGGTGCGCCTCCAACGTCATGTGCGAGCAGGACGCCGCCGGCAACATCAAGCCCAGCAAGTCGCGCTCGACGGAGAAGATCGACTGCATCGTCTCCGGGGTGATGGCGCTGGGCGTGGCGTCGACCGACGACGACGGCGTGAGCGTCTACGAGACGAGAGGGTTGGTGACGCTGTGAGCACGCGCACCCGCCACGATGATCGCGCCAACGCCCTCGTGTTCATCGCGGGCGTGGCGCTATGCTGCATCGGCGTCGCGTTGACGTCGACGGTCTGGGTTGGCGTTGCGGTCGGGGGCGGGTTGCTCGTCGCCGACGCGTGGATCGGGAGGTTCCGATGAGCCTTGTCGCGTCGCTGTTCCGTTCCACCGAGCGTCGGGCCGCGCAATCGCTCAGCGAGGAGCAGCTCATCAAGCTCCTCTCGGGCGGCTCCGCCTCATCCAGCGGCGTCACCGTCAACCGCTCCACGGTGATGACGCACGCCGCGGTGTGGCGCGCCATCTCCGGCATGGCCTTCGACATCGCCAAGATGCCGGTGAAGGTCTACCGGACCGAGGGCGCGGGCAAGGAGCCCGACCGCACGCACCCCGCCTACGGGCTGCTGCGACACCGCGCCAACGCGGAGATGAAGAGCTTCGACTTCAAGGTCGTGATCGTCGGCCACGCCCTGCTGAAGGGCAACGGATACGCCTACATCGTGCGCGGCTCCGGCGGCGCAGCGGAGGAGTTGATCCCGCTCGACCCCGACTACGTGACTCCCGAGCGGATCGGCGGCCGCCTGGTGTACTCGTACACTTCGCACGACAAGCGCATTGCGCTGCGACGCATCGACGCCAGCAGCATCTTCCACGTCAAGGGCCTCTCCTACGACGGCCTCGTGGGCTACAGCCCGCTGCAACTGATGAAGGAGTCGGTGGGCGTGGGCTTGGCGGCGCGCAAGTACATCAGCAAGTTCTTCGGCAATGGGGCCCGACCCAGCGCGGTTCTGGAGCACCCGGGCAAGATCGGGACCGAGGGGCAGGAGCGTCTGCGCAAGAGCTGGAACGAGATGCACCAGGGCCTTGAGAACGTCCACAAGGTGGCGATTCTCGAGGAGGGCATGAAGCTCAACCCGTTCAGCATGAGCATGGTCGACGCCCAGATGATGGAGCTGCGCAAGTTCGATGTGCGCGAGATCGCCAACTGGTTCGGCATCCCCCCGCACTTCCTCGGCGACGACACCCGAACCAGCCACAACTCGCTGGAGCAGGAGTCGCAGAGCTACCTCGACCGCGGCCTCGACCCCTGGCTCACCGCGTTCGAGGAAGAGGCGGAGGACAAGCTGCTCACCGAGCGCGAGCGCCTCGACGACACGCACACCATCGAGTTCAACCGCGCCGCCGCCGTCCGCTCCAACATCGACGCCCGGGCCAACTACTACCAGAAGGCCCTCGCCGGCGGCCCGTGGATGACGCCCGATGAGGTGCGCCGCCTCGAGAACATGAACGACCTCGAAGACGGCGCCGGGTCGCAGTACATCGTGCCCCTGAACCTGCGCACCCCCGACCCCGCCCCCGGAACTGCCCCCGCGCCGGCGGGCGATGCGCCCGCTGATACCAGCGGCGGTGGTGGTGGGCCACCCGATGCCGGCCGGTCGGCGACGCCCCCGGGAGCCGCGAGGCTCGACGTCGAGGCCGCCAGCGCCCAGGTCGTCAAGGTCGCGCAGGATGTGGCCGGCCGCATGGCGCGGCGTCTGGGTCAGCACATCCGACGTGCCGCCAAGAACCCGGCCACGTTCGGCGCCGCCCTGGAGTCGATCGAGCGCGACCACGGCCACGTGGTGCGCGATGCGATCGAGCCCGTGGTCGGCCTCTCGCTGCGGCTCAACGCCGCCGCATGGAGCGACGACGCCGCGCTGGCGCTGCGCGAGCGGGTGGTGTCGGAGATGGTTCGCGCCATCCACGCCGCCGCCGACGACGCGTACACCAACAGCCCGCGGTCGGCGTTCGCGGCGGCGATCGAGACCGCCATGGACGGGGCCGAGCGCGACGCCGCGGCGGCCGCGGTGTCGATGATCACCAAGCGGACCCCCGACGGGGACACACCGGAGCCCAAGCAATGACGACCAACCGACGCATCACCGAAGACACCGCGCAGGGCGTGCGCATCGAGACGCGCGAGGACGGCACGCGGCGCCTCACCGGCTACGCCGCGGTGTACTACGACGGCACGCCCGGCACGCAGTACCGCCTCTGGAAGGGCGCGGTGGAGCGCATCCTTCCCGGAGCCTTCGACTCGCTGCTGGCCTCCGGGCCCGACGTGCGGGCGCTCTTCAACCACGACAGCGACAAGGTGCTCGGACGCACCCGCAGCGGCACGCTGACGATCACCGCCGACACCCGCGGCCTGCACTACGACATCGTCTTGCCGAACACCGCCATCGCCAGCGACCTGGCGGTGAGCGTGGAGCGGGGCGACGTCAGCGGCTCCAGCTTCAGCTTCGGCGGCGCCGTCGATGAGTGGCGCCGGGAGGGCGAGATGGAGATCCGCGAGATCAGAGGGTTCGGACTGGTGCTCGACGTCGGCCCGGTCACCTTCCCCGCCTACGACGCCACCACGGTGGGCGCCCGGGCCGATGAGCCCCCGCCCGCCCTGCGCTGCCACGGGGAGCCGGTCGAGGCCCGAGCGGCCTACGAGGCGTGGCGAGCGGCGGAGGCCGAGGGCCGCCGTGTGGTGGTCGCCCGGGGGGCGATGGCCCGGGCCCGGGCGGTGCAGGTGGCGCAACGTCTGGGGGGTTGACAGGCCCCATCCACCGGATAGAGTGTGTCCACGCGGCACGAGGCGCCCAGACGCCGGCGTGCCAAACTACCGCCCAAACCGCCCAGACGGCGCGGGCTGCAGCGATGTCCCCTGAGACCATCGCGGCGGCTTGCGCCGTGTTCTTTTTTTGAGCCGACGGCGGGCCGCTGCGAGCCATGAAAGGCAGCAGCCATGAACCTCAAGCAGATGCTCGAACAGCGCGCGACGCTCGCCGCGGAGATCCAGCGCCAGGCCGAGGCGATGAACGCGGAGAACGCGACCATCACCGCCGAGACCGAAGAGCGGTGGGCCAAGGTCAACGCCGACTACGACGCGCTGTCCAAGCGCATCGAGATCGCCCAGCGGGCCGAGCTCGTCTCCGGCCAGCAGGGCCAGCGCGACGACCGCCGGTCCGATGCGCCCGGGCGCGAGGACCGCCGGGCCGACCCCGCCGGCCGCGATGAGCCCGTCACCGATGAGACTCGCGGCCTCGCCCTGCAGGGCTGGCTGCGCGAGCAGAACGGCATGGGCATGGAGGACCGCCACCGCGCCGCGTGCGAGGCCGTCGGCCTCAACGCCAACGCCCGCCAGCTGCAGTTCGGCGTGTACGGCACGAGCGATCTCAACCGCGTCGCCTCCTGCTTCCGCAGCGCTCACCCGGGCGTGGCGATCCGCGAGGCCCGTGATGCCCAGAGCCACCTCGACATCGCCCGCGGCGCCGCCCTGGTGCCGGTCGGGTTCGTCAACAGCCTCGAGCTGGCGATGCTCCAGTTCGGCACGGTGATGCAGGCCGCGGAGATCATCCGCACCGAGGGCGGCGGCGACCTCCCTTGGCCCACCGCCAACGACACGGGCAACAAGGGCGCGATCGTCGGCGAGAACACCCCCGCCGGGCGCGAGAAGATCAACTTCGGGGCGCAGGTCTGGAAGGCGAGCAAGTTCACCTCCAAGACGGTGCTGATCCCCAACGAGCTCCTGGAGGACAGCCCCATCAACCTGCTGTCGATCCTCCCTGAGATCCTCGGCGAGCGCATCGGCCGCATCATGGAGGAGAAGTTCACCACCGGCGCCGGCGGCGCGGGCCAGCCCGAGGGCATCGTCAACGGCTCCACCCAGGGCCTGCAGGCGGCGTCCCCAACGGCGTTCACCGCCGATGAGCTGCTGAGCCTGCAGCACAGCGTCGACCCCGCCTACCGCATGGGCGCGGCGTGGATGATGAACGACCAGACCGTACTCGCCATCCGCAAGCTCAAGGACGGCGAGGGCCGCTACCTGTGGCAGAGCGGCATGGAGACGGGCGCGCCGGACCGACTGCTCGGCCACCCGGTCTTCACCAACCAGGAGATGCCCACCATCGCGGCCTCGGCCAAGCCGATCGTCTTCGGCGACCTGTCCAAGTACAAGGTCCGCCAGGTCCGCGAGGTCGTCGTGCACCGCCTCGAGCACTTCCTCGAAAGCGACCAGATCGGCTTCGTCGCCTTCATGCGCGCCGACGGCAAGGTGCTCAACGCCGGCACGAACCCGATCAAGCACCTCGTCATGAACACCTGACCCATCGCCGGGGCCTGAGCCCCGGGAACGGAGACCGCGTGCGCGTACGGCTGTGCACATCCCGAGCCTCGACGGGCATGACCTGGCGACCGGGCGACGTCATCGACGTCCCCGAGCGCGAGGCCATGACCCTCATCGAGCGTGCCCAGGCGGAGCCCGTGGACCACGAGAACGCCGGCCCCGCGGCCGTCGAGACCATGACGTCCGACGAGCCGCGACGGCCGGCGACGAAGCGCGGCAAGCGAACCAAGAGCAAGACCACCACGCCCAGCGCGTGAAGGGAGCGACCATGCCCAAGCACCTGACCCAGCAGACCAAGATCACCCGGACGAACAACCGCGCCGCCGGCGCCACCACCGACCTCGACGGGGCCGCGTGGGTCGACATGGCGGGCTTCGACGGCGTCCGCGCCGTCGCCATCCTCGACGACGTCACCGCCACCAGCGCCCTCAGCCTGCAGGTCCTGCAGGCCGACACCGCCGCCGGCGCCGGGTCCGAGGTGCTCGCCGGTTCGGCGGAGTTCGTCGCCGGCGCCAGCGACGCCGACAACAAGGTCATCGTCACCGACGTGCTGCGCCCCAGCAAGCGGTTCGTGCGCACGCGGCTCAAGCGCGGCACGGCCAACGCCGTGGTCGACGCGGTGCTGCTCGAGCAGTACTCGGCCCGCGATGAGCCCACCGAGCAGAGCGCCAGCGTGCTGAGCGTGAACCTCCTCACCGACCCCGCGGCCGTCTGATCCGAACCAACCAGCGGCGTTCCCGCAGGAGCCAGCCATGTCTCACAACACCAAGGTCTACCGGCCGCAGGGCGGCGACAGCCTCGAGGTCGCGCCGGGCGGCGCCATCAACGTCGCCGACGGCGGCGCGGTCCGCGGCGGCACGGTGGTGCAGTCGTTCGTCGGCTCCGCCACCGTCGCCCAGGTCAACGCGGGGCTCGAGCTGATCCCCGGCGTGGCGGGCCGCTCGATCCGACCGCTGCTGATCCGGCTCGTCTTCGCGGGCACGGCTGCGGGCGCGACCGACATCCGCATCAGCGACACCAACAGCAGCCCCGTCGACGCCGTCACCGTGGCCGTGGCCGCGGCCAACGGCTCGACCGTCACCACCGCGGGCGCCGCCGCCGCCAACGTCACCTACGGCGCCGGCCTGCTCGCCGCGCTCACCGCGGGCGAGGGCGTGCAGATCCGCAAGACCGGCGGCACGCTTACCGGCACGACCTCCGTGGGCGTGCTCGTGCTCTACGAGGTCATCTGACCTTCTGATCCGACTGACACCCTCCCCGCGGAAGACCGCAGGAGCCACGCATGACCGTCAGCCTCACCTACCGATCGAACCTCACGGCCACCGAGACGATCGCCAACAACGCCGGTTCGCTCGCCACCAACGGCCGCACCGTCGTCCACGACGCCTTCGACACCGTCCGCGCGGGCGGCGCCGCGGGCACGACGCAGATCGTCGCCGCGTTCACCGTGGCGATGACCGCTGGCGCCGCCACGATCGACCTCCGCGCCCTCACCGGCACCAACGGGGCGACCGTCGACGGCAACGGCAAGAAGGTGCTCTACGCCAAGTTCCAGGCCGCGGCCGGCAACGCCAACCCGATCACCATCGAGGCGGGCGCCAGCGACGGCTACCCGATCTTCGGCGCCGACGGCGAGGTCACTCTCCCAGCCCGCGCGACCTCCGAGGCGATCAGCGAGGTGCTCATCGCGCTGGGGACGTCCGCCCCGGCCATCAGCAGCAGCGCCAAGGAGATCGACATCAGCGGAACCGGCACGCAGGCGGTCAACGTCATCATCATCCTCGGAGAGTGAGCCCATGCCGCACACGCGCCGCGAGACCATCGATGTGCCGACCGACGGCTCCGGCGCCGCCGACGTCCGCTTCGGGGCGTTCAACGGCCTGGTGCTGAGCGTCGAGTACGTCAAGGCCGCCGCCGACTCCTACGCCGACGGCGTCGACTTCGCCATCACCGGCGGACTCGGCGGCCAGTCGATCTGGGCGGAGGACGACGTCGACGCCTCCAAGTCTGTGGCGCCGGTGCGTGCGGGAAGCCTCACCGACGGCTCCGACTCCGCCATGACCGAGATGCCCATCGGGCTGCACGATGAGCCCGTGCGCATCGTGATCGCCAACGGCGGCGCCAACCGCACGGGCCGCTTCATCGTCACCGTCGTCTGACCCCCGGAAGCGCCCGCCGGCGCCCGGACGCACCCGGCCCCGCACCATGTCCACCATCGTCGTCACGCCCGCGTCCACGCTCCCCCTCAGTCTCGAGGATGCGAAGCGTCACGCCCGCATCGACCACGCCGAGGAGGACCTGCTTGTCTCGCAGCTCATCGCCGCGGCGACCGAGCACGCCGAGACGGTGCAGCGCCGCAAGCTGCTGCCCACGGTGCTGCAGCGGCGGCTCCACTACGGCTTCCCCGACAAGTGCATCGAGCTCCTCTACCCGCCGCTCATCACGCTGACGTCGGTGGTCTACACCGACCCCGACGGCGCCGACGTCACCCTCGACCCCGACCAGTACCGCGTGATGGCCAGCGACCAGGAGACGGTCCTCACGCCCGCCCGCGGCGCGTGGTGGCCGACCACCATCGGCGAGCCCAACGACGTCCGCATCACGTACACCGCCGGATACGCCGACGCGGCCTCCGTGCCGCGCAACACGATGCACGCACTGCGCCTGCTCGTGGCCCACTGGTACGAGCACCGCGAGGCTGTGGTGGTGGGCACGATCACCGCCAACGTGCCGATGACCGTCGATGCGCTGCTGGCCGCCAACCGCGTCTACTCGCTGGCGGGGGGGTCGCGCTGATGCGCGCCGGGCTGCTCCGTCACCGGGTCGCCGTGCAGCAGCGGGTGGCCGCCACCAGCGACATGGGCACGCCCGTGGACACCTGGGAGACCGTCGCCACCGTGTGGGGCGCTGTGGAGCCGCTCAGCGGCACGGAGGCGCTCATCGCCCACCAGGCGGCGTCCGAGGCCACCCACCGCGTGCGGGTGCGCGGCCTGCCCCCGACGGTGCGGCCCGACGCCTCCCGCTTCCGCGTCGAGCACAAGGGCCGCCTCTTCGACGTCAACGCCGTGCTCGACCAGGAGGAGCGCAACATCGAGCTGCACCTGCTCTGCCGCGAGGGCGACCGGGAGGCGCCGCGATGAGTAAGCGCAACACGGGAACCATGCGCGTCGAGGGACTGCGCGAGATCGACCGCGCCCTTAAGCAGCTCGACCAGCGGGTCGCCAAGCGCATCCTGCGTCGCGCCGTCAAGATCGCCGCCGAGCCGCCGCTGCACGCGGTGCGCTCCAACGCCCCGATGGACACCGGCCTCTACGTCAGCCAGATCAACGTGCGGACCCGAGTGCGCCGCTGGCGCAACCGCAAGGGCGCGGCGGTGACGGCCATGGTCGAGGCCAAGTCCAGGAGCGGTAAGACGGACGCCTTCTACGGCGCCTTCCTCGAGTACGGCACCAGCCGCATGCCCGCCGATCCGCACTTCCGGCCCGCGTTCGAGATGACCAAGGAGGAGTCGCGTCGCATCCTGCTGCGCGAGCTGAGCAACGGCCTCGAGCGCGAGGCCAAGCGCGTCGCCCGGGCCGCCCTGCGGGCCGAGCGCGCCGCCGCGAAAGCGAGGGCGGCGTGAGCCTCATCGACCGCGCCATCTTCACGCACCTCACCGGCGGCGCTGTGGGCGCCATCGTCGGCGACCGCGTCCACCCGCAGATGCGCCGCTCCGGCGACCCGCTGCCCGCCATCGTCTACGAGCGGGCCAGCGGCGCCCGCGTGCAGAGCGCCAACGGCCAGAGCGGCCTGGCCCACCCGCTCTACGACCTCACCTGCTGGGGCCGCACGCCCGACGAGGCCAAGCAGCTGGCCGAGGCGGTGCGGCTGCGAATGAGCGACCTCGACCGGACCACCGTGGCCGGCGTCTTCATCGACCGTGTGCGCATGGAGGACGGCGACGCCGACCTCATCGAAGCGCAGCCCCAGAACGAGAACAACCGCGTCTTCGGCGTGTCGCTGAGCTTCCGCGTGTGGCACCGCGAAGCGACGCCCACCGGCGCCTGATCGAACGGAGCGAACCATGAGCAGCGCAGCCCAGACCATCTTCGGCGTCACCCTCGCCATCGGCGCCACCAACTTCGGCGAGATCCGCTCCATCAGCGGGCCGAGTCGCGAGCGCGACACCATCGACACCTCGCACGCGGGGAGCACCGCGCGCACGCGAACCTTCCTGCCCGGCATGCGCGACAGCGGTGAGCTGGAGGTGGAGCTGCTCTACACGCCCGACGCGTACGAGGCCGCCATCGCCAAGTTCGACTCCAACGCCGTCGAGTCGGTTGTCGTGACGTACCCCAACGGCGACGTCGACACCTGCGACGGCTTCGTGACGTCTGTGCCGCCCGACGGCGAGTACGAGGGCGAGCGCACCTTCTCGATGACCATCAAGTTCACCGGCGTCGCCACGTTCACCAAGGGCTCCTGACGCCGGCCGTCCCCGCCGCCACGCCCGGCGGCGTTCACCACCCACGAGGCTGTCTCATGCAAGTCACGACGTCCCTCACCCGCGAATCCATCCTCGCCTCCTGCGACCTGCCCACGGAGCGCATCGACGTGCCCGAGTGGGGGGGGTGCGTGGAGATCCGCACGCTCACCGCCGGCGAGCGCGACCGCTTCGACGCGATCGTGCTCGAGTACAACAAGCCCGGCGGCGCCCGGCCCCACATCCGTGCCGAGCTGCTGGTGCGCTGCATCGTCGACGCCGACGGCAAGAACCTGTTCACCGTCGCCGATGTGGAGAAGCTGGCGGGCAAGAGCGCCCGGGCGGTGGAGCGCGTCTTCAACGCCGCGCTGCGGCTCAACGGCATTACCAACAGCGACGTGGAGGAACTGGAAAAAAACTCCGTGAGCGCCCCGGGAGGCGCTTCCTCTTCCGGCTCGCCCTCTCCCTCGGCTGCACCGTCGCCGAGCTCGAGCAGCGAATGAGCAGCCACGAGCTGAGCGAGTGGGCGGCGTTCGTCCGCGTCGAAGGCCCCTTCGGCGAGGAGCGGGCCGACGTGCGCATCGCCCAGCTCTGCGCCCTGGTGCAGAACCTGCTCAGCGGCAAGCGGTCACGACTGGCCCGCATCACCGACTTCCTGCTGTTCGGTGACCGCGGCGGCCGCGGGCGGCGCGAGAAGGCCACCCCCGAGCGGGTGCGCGGGCTGTTCCGCCTGGCGACCGCCGGCGGGAGAAAGGGCTGAGGCATGGCGACCATCGGCTCCATCGTGGTCAACGTCAGCGCCAGCACCACGGCGCTCTCGCAGGGTTTAAACCGGGCCCGTATGAACCTTGCCGGATTCGGCAAGGCCATGCTGCGCGGCGCCGTCGTGGTGGGCGCGTTCGGAGCCGCGCTCGCCACGGCGGCCGGCGGCGCCCTGGCTCTGGTCACGCGCCGCGCCTTCGCCAGCATCGACGCCACCGCCAAGCTGGCGCGGTCGCTTGGCGTCGCCACCGAGGCGGTGATCGCGCTGCACCACGCAGCGCAACTCAACGGCGTCAGCACCCAAGTCATGAACCGTGGCCTGCAGATGATGACACGCACGCTGGGCGAGGCGGCGTCGAGGGGCGGCCCGGCCGCGGACGAGATGGCGCGGCTTGGTCTCGACGCCGCCCGCCTGGCGAGCATGCGGCCCGATGAGGCGTTCCGCGAGATCGCCCAGGCGATCAGCGAGATCCAGAACCCCGTCGAGCGGGCCCGCGCCGCCTACCTGCTCTTCGGGCGTCAGGGCATGGACCTCATCAACGTGCTCGCCCTCGGCGCCGACGGCCTCGACGCCGCGACGCGCGAGGCGGAGCGGCTGGGCGCGACGTTCAGCGCGGTGGATGCGGCCAAGATCGAGTCCGCCAACGACTCGGTGCTGCGGCTCAAGACGCTCTTCCAGGGCGTGGGCAACCAGATTGCGATCCAGGTGGCGCCGCTGCTCAGCGCTGTGGTGGAGCGGCTGGTGGAGGCGGCGACCGCAGGGAGCACGCTGGGAGAGAAGGTCGCGGGGGGGATGCGCATGGCCGTGCGGGCCGTGGGCTTCCTGCTCGACGTCTTCGAGGCCCTGGCGTTCGGCTCCTACATCGTGCAGCGCTCCATCCTGCAGATGGCCTCGTTCATCCTGCGGCACTTCCAGCGGATCGTCGAGGGCGCGGCGATGCTGCCCGACTGGATGGGCGGCGGCGTCGCGGGCAAGGCGGCGGAGGGCATGGCGCGTCTGGTCGCCACGGTGGACGCCGGGCTCGACTACCTGCAGCAGCGCATCGACGGGCTGGTGCAGAGCCCGCCGGCGAGCGAGCGTCTGCTGCGCACGTTCGACGACATCCAGCGCAAGGCGCAGGAGGCCGCGGAGGCGATCGCCGGGCAGACCGGGGCGCTCGAAGACTTCCAGGGCGCCATGGAGGCCGTCGCGGATGAGCAGGAGCGGATGAACGACCTGCAGCGCAAGGCCCAGCGCATCTACGACGCCACGCGCACGCCGCTGGAGCGGTACGAGAACACCATCGGCGAGCTGAGCGAGCTGCTCGAGAAGGGCCTGATCGACTGGGAGACGTACGGCCGCGCTGTGCAGCAGGCGCGCGAGGAGCTCGAGGGCCGCGCCGCGGCGGAGTCGGCCAGCGCGGGGCCGGGCCAGTTCGGCACCATCGACCTCTCTGAGATCGACCTCGCCGGCCTGGCCCTCTTCGAGGACCGAGAGAA
>RECZ01000145.1 GCA_007693765.1 Phycisphaerales bacterium
GCGCTCGGATCGGGCGCAGATGACTACAGCGTGGATTGCTTCGCGGTCTTCGACGACGGCGACGGGCCGGCCCTCTACGCCGGCGGTCTCTTCTTCAACGCCGGCGGCGTCAACACGATGAACATCGCGCGGTGGAGGAACGAAGCCTGGTCGTCGCTCGGCAGCGGATTGTTAGGCCACTTCGTGTACGCGCTGGCCTCCTTCGACGATCGATCCGGAGCGGGCCCTGCGCTCTATGTCGGTGGCTCGTTTACAAACTCCCCGGCCGGCGATGCGCGCCTCGCGAAATTCCAGGGCTGCGCCCCCGGCGCCGATTGCCCCGCGGACATCACCATCGACTGCCGCGTCGACTTCGACGACCTCGCCATCGTCCTGAGCAACTTCGGCCAGACCGGCCCCAACATCCCCGGCGATGTGAACAACGACGACACGGTGGACTTCATTGACCTCTCCGAAGTCCTCGCCAGATTCGGCGATACCTGCCCCTGACCGCCCATCCACCAACAACCCGCCCCGCCACACAACCCGGCCCCGCGGCCGGGTTTTTTCATCCTCCATACCCACTTCCAAAATGAACCCTTGTCCCCGCTCCGCCGCGCAGTATGGTGAACCCAACAGGAGGGACCACCGTGCCCCGTCTCATAATCAGCAAATTCACGCTCGTCCTGCCGCTGCTCGCACTACTCACGCTCGCGGCCAACGCCGGCGCGCCCACGCCCGTGCCCACCGAGGGACCGACGCGCCTCGTCGCCGCGTGGGAGCCCGTCGACACCGTCCTCGTGCGCTGGCCGCCGGCGCATCCGCCGATCGTCTACACCGAGATCGATGAGGCCGCGTCGCTCACCTTCCTCGTCGCCAACAACAGCCAACGCGACGCCGCAATCGGCTACTGCTCGAGCCTCGGCATCCCCGAATCGCGCCTGAACTTCGTCTTCACGGGACAGGTTTCACTCTGGCCGCGCGACTGGGGCCCGTACTGCGTCTTCACCGACGACGGCGCCATGGTCCTCGCCGACCCGCTCTGGAACGGCTACCCCTACGCGGGGCAGTACTGCGCCACGCCCACCGGCAACTTCACCCCCAACAACCCCGCCGACGCCACCGCCAACGCCACCGTCGCCGCGGCCCTCGGCCTCGCGCGCACGCCCCTCACCTTCTACGCCACCGGCGGCAACCTCCTCAGCGACGGCCACGGGCGCGCGTTCTCCTCGTGCCTCATGGTGAGCGAGAACCTCCCCCTCATGACCGAGGCCCAGCTCAAGAGCGACGCCCAGGCGCAGATGGGCGTCACCGACTGGACCATCCTCAGCAACTGGGAGACCTACGGCATCCAGCACGTCGACTGCTGGGCCAAGTGGGTCGACGAAGAGACCGTCCTCGTGAAGCGCCCGCCCCCCGGCCACCCCGAGACGGCGCCCACCGAGGCCAACGTCGCCCTCCTCGAATCCATGACCACGCCCTGGGGCAACCCCTACACCATCATCCGCGTCGACACCCCGCCCTACAGCGGCAATAACCTCGCCAACTACCTCAACTCCTACATCGTCAACGATCGCGTGCTCGTGCCCACCTTCGGCATCGGCGCCGACGAGGCCGCGTTGCAGATCTATCGCGACGCCATGCCCGGCTACCGCGTCGTCGGCGTGCCCCACGCCGGGTTCTACAACCACACCGACGCCGTCCACTGCCGCGTGCGCTCCATCCACGACCGCGAGATGCTGCGCATCGCCCACCCGCGCATCCGCGCCGACCAACCCCTCAACGCCCCCATCGAAGCCCGCGCCTTCATCGACGACCGCAGCGACGCCGGCGTCATCGACAGCGCAACCAACCTCCTCTGGCGTGAACGCGGCCTCCTCGAATGGCGCACGACGCCGCTCCCGCTCGCCCCCGCGCACGGCCCCAGGTGGCGCGCCGCGTTCATCGACGCGATGCCCTCGCCCACCGAGATCGAGTACTACATCGACGCCGCCGACAACTCCGGCCGCCGCGCCTTCATGCCCCCCGTCGGCGCCCACGGCCCGCAGCGCTTCCTCGCCACCGACGGCGGCCTGCGCATCGTGCCCCTCGACCTCCCCGCCGCCGTGGCTCCGGGGGCGGCTCCGGGCGCCCACTCCGCCGCGGCGATCCGCATCGACCCCGGCGCCGACACCCTCGACCCCGGCTCCGTCACCGCCCACCTGCGCCCGCGCCCCGGCGCCCCCATCACCGACATCCCCATGCAGCCGGACGCCAACGGCGACTTCACCGCCGCCCTCCCCGCCTTCGACTGCGCCGACGCCCCCGAACTCCACTTCACCGCCGCCACCACGCTCGGCGCCCAGCGCCGCTGGCCCGCGCTCGCCTCCACGGCGTACGCCTTCCCCGTCGTCGAACCCGCCACGACCACCCTCCTCGCCGCGGCCTTCGACTCCCCCACCCTCCCCGACGGCTTCACCGCCACCGGCCTCTGGACCATCACCCAATCCTGCCCGCCCCCCGGCGACGCCTGCGGCGCCCCAACCACCCCCGGCGCCCACCACGCCGCCTTCGTCGACACCAACTCCTGCACCTACAACACCGGCCAGACCGAGGCCGGCGACCTCACCCGCCCCCCCGGCGCCGTCGCCCCCGCCGCCGTCGCGG
>RECZ01000003.1 GCA_007693765.1 Phycisphaerales bacterium
GTCTTGCGCACGCGGTTGAAGATCGCGGAGCCGTCCTCGCGGATCGCCGCGACGAACTCCTGCGCCACGTTCACCTGGTAACTGATCAGCCGCACGGCGCCCTCGCCCGAGCGGAGCGTGGCGGGCGCGGCGAGCTCGATCTCGGGGCGCATCTTGCGGAGCTGCCCGATGGGCGTGCGCTGCACCACGCCGTCGCGGTAGATGCTCGCCGCGCCGATGGGCAGGTCCTTGAGCGCCTCCTCCGCCTCCTCATCGAAGAGGAACTCGGAGCGGAACTCGATCTTGCCGATCTGGAACGTGCCGTCGTCGTAGCCGATGGCGGTGTGCCCGTCGCGGGGCATGCGGCTCCACGCGGTGATCGTGCGCCCCTCCGGCGTGACGGACTCCTCGTACGTCACCTCCCCGGTCTCGATCTTGAAGGCCCGCAGCACGCCGTCCTCGCTGAGCACCAACGCCGACGTGATGTGCTCGTCCGCCTGCGTGAACAGGGGCGCCGAGGCGATCGCCACGCGACGCTCGATCGATTCCTCCACGCTGCCGGGCAGGAAGAGGTGCACGACGACCGCGACGAGGTAGAAGCAGATCGCGAACACCGCCACCACCACGCCCAGCCCGCCCGTCGTCACGACCGCGTTGGCGATGGCGTCCACGATGTAGACGCGCTTGCTCGTGGACCGTGCGCGGCCGCCGTTGTTCGGCTGGGGCTTCTGGAAGATCCGCTTCACGGAATCGCTCGCGGGAGGAGTGTGGGGTGGGAGCGACGGGGGAAAAAACGCCGCACGAACTCTCGTGCGTGCGGCGTGAACAAACGTATCAGGCAGGCGCGGCGCCGCGAGGGACGCGGCGCACGGAGCGGTTGCCGATCAGAACGTGGGCGTGAGGCCGATCTTGCGCAGCTCCTCGCGGGCGAGGGCGGCGGAGACGGGGAAGTAGCCGTCCTTGACGACGACCTCCTGGCCCTGCTGCGTGAAGAACAGGCGGATCATCTCGCGGCGGAGCGGGTCCATCTGCGAACCGGGACGGTGGTTCACGTAGATGTACAGGAATCGCGCGAGCGGGTAATCACCGGTCGAAGCGTTCTCGGCGTTCGGCTCGTAGGCCTTGTCCTGATCGACGCTCAGGGGCACGGCGCGGACGTCGGCAGTCATGTAGCCGAGGCCCGAGTAGCCGATGCCGTAGAGGTCCGTCGCCACGCCCTGCACCACGGAGGAGGAGCCGGGCTGCTCCTTCACGGAGGGCTTGTAGTCGTTGTTGCCCAGAGCGACCTGCTTGAAGTAGCCGTAGGTGCCCGAGGCGCTGTTGCGCCCGTAGAGGCTGATGGGCTTGTTGGCCCACTCGCCGGTGAGGCCGACGTCGCCCCACGTCATGTTGGCGGCGCCGGAGACGGAGAAGATCCGCTCGATCTGATCCATCGACAGCGCCTTGATGGGGTTGTCCTTGTGGACGTACACGCCCAGGGCGTCGATGGCGACGCGCAGCTCGGTGGGCTTGTAGCCGAAGCGACGCTCGAAGGCGTCGATCTCGCTGGCGCGCATCCCGCGGCTCATGGGGCCGAACTGGCACTGGCTCTCGATGAGGGCCGCGGGCGCCGTGGACGAGCCCTTGCCCTCCACTTCGAGGCGCACGTTCGGGTAGAACTTCGCGAACTCCTCGCCCCACAGGGTCATGAGGTTGTTCATCGAGTCGGACCCGACGCTGATGAGGTTGCCCGAGACGCCCTGCGTGGGCGTGTAGTAGGGCAGGTTCGTGTCGACCTGCACCTGTGCAACGGCGACGGTCGTCGTCGCGAGCGCGGCAATGCCGCCAATGACCAAACGGTTCATACGAGTTCTCCTGAGGTTGTGGATCCTGAGTCACTCCGCCAATTCCGGGCGTGTCGTGTCCCACCGCCAAGCGGGACGCGTAGTGTCCCCGACCGGAGCCCCTCGACGGGCGCGATTGACGCTAAGAATGCGCTAATAGCCCCCCACCCCCCCGGCTCGGGGCCCCCGCAAAGTGGCTGGGGCAAGGGGCGCAGATGACCGATACTCACCGGCGAAACCGCCTTCGGAACAAGGATTTTCATGCGTCGATACGACCTGTGCGTCATCGGGAGCGGGCCGGCGGGCCAGAAGGCGGCCATACAGGCCGCCAAGCTGGGCAAGTCGGTCTGCGTCGTCGAACGCCAGCGCGTCGTCGGCGGCGCCGCCCTCAACACGGGCACGATCCCCTCCAAGTCGCTCCGCGAGGCCATCCTGAACCTCACCGCGGGCAAGTCCCCCGAGTCCCCCGGCGCACCCGATATGAACGCCCCCGACACCCCCGGGCGCCGGCGTGAGATCCGCATCCAGGAGCTCACCAGCTACTGCAGCCACATCATCGCCGCCGAGGTCAGCGTGGCGACGCGCCACCTGCAGCAGAACGACATCGACGTCATCCACGGGCGGGCGTCGTTCGTCGACCGCTCCAGCGTGAAGGTCGCAAACGACCACGGCGGGACGGAGCTCGTCGGCGCCGACCACTTCGTCATCTCCGTCGGCACGCGACCAGCGCGCCCCGAGAACATCCCCTTCGACGACAACGTCATCGTCGACTCCGACTCGCTGCTGCGCCG
>RECZ01000170.1 GCA_007693765.1 Phycisphaerales bacterium
TGTGGCGCGACATCGCTGGTGACGGGTCCGCGACATCGCTGGTGACGAGTCGGCGGTGACGAGGTGAGAGTGCTGCGGAGCGGTCGGTGGGATCAAGGTGCGATGGCTGGGCGCGGTTGGTTTCCGGTCAGTTCTCCTTTTCAGTGTCGCTGGCTGAGACGGGATCGATGTCGCGCGCGGTGTCGCGGAGCGATGTCGCGGCATTGAGGGCCGTGCGCCTTCGGTAGCTCTCGACGTTCATCTCGAGGATGGTCGCGTGATGGACGAGCCTGTCGATGGCGGCGACGGTCATGGCCTTGTCGGGGAAGATCGCGTCCCATCCGCTGAAGGGTTGGTTGGCGGTGATCATGATGGAGCGGCGCTCGTATCGCGCCGAGATCAGTTCGAAGAGGACGCTGGTCTCCGCCTGGTCCTTTCGGGCGTAGGACAGGTCGTCGAGGATCAGCAGGTCGAAGCGATCGAGTTTCGCGATCTCCTGCGCGAGGGTGAGCGCCTGCCGGGCGGCTTGGAGGCGCTGGACGATGTCGGTGGTGCGGGTGAAGAGCACCCTGTATCCGCGGCGGACGAGTTCATGGCCGAGGCCTGCCGCGGCGTGGCTCTTTCCGGCGCCGGGCGGGCCGAAGGCCAGCAAGTTGTGGCCGCTGCCGAGCCAGGCGTCGCCTTCGGCGAGGGCCATGATCCGGGCTTTCCCGAGGGAGGGCACGAGGGTGAAGTCGAAGGTGTCGAGGGTCTTGCCGGGGGGCAGGCGCGCCTCGGCGAGGTGGCGCTGGATGCGGCGCTGCTCGCGCTCGGCGAGCTCCAGCTCGGCGAGGGCGGCGAGGAGGCGGGCGGCGGGCCACCCTTCCTTGTCGGCCCTGGCGCAGAAGTCGGGCCAGAGCCGGGCGATGGTGGGCAGACGCAGGGCGGTGAGCAGCGTGGGCAGCTTGGCGGTGTCGATGGTGATGGTCATGCGGCGGCTCCCCGCGCCGCGAGCAGGGCGTCGTAGCTCGCCGCGGCGGGCATCGTGACGCGGACGTCCTGTTGCTCGGACGAGAGCCGCTGGAAGCGTCTCGTCAGCGCCTTCAGGTCCGGCAGGGCGCCGTCGTCGAGGATGGCGGCGAGGGCGCCGGCGAGGTCGGCCTCGCAAGCCTCGTCATGGGCGAGCCAGAGCAGGTCGACCATGACGCGGCAGGCGGCGGCGCGGGGCATGGCGGCCTCCAGCGCCTCCCAGCATCGGCGGTACTCCGTGCGCGGGAAGAGCCCCTCGCGATAGATCAGGTTGGCCAGCGCCTGCGGCTTGGCGCGGAGGCTGTGGATGACGTGGTGGTAATTGACGACGTGGGCGCGGGCGCCGCGCCCGCCGTTCGGGGCGCGACCACGCGGCAGGGTCTCGACGCATCGGCCGCCGAGGAACAGCTCGACCCGGTCGTCATGGAGCCGCGCCCGCAGGTCATGGCCGATCAGCCGGGAGGGGACGGTGTAGAACACCTTGCGCAGCGTGAAGCCGCCCGAGGACGTGACCCGGACCGCGGCCTCGTCGTAATCGCAGCTGCGCCGGGGCGGCAGGGGCCGCAGATGTGCCGCCTCGATGCGCAGAGCGTCGCGTCGCCGCGCGTTGTGGCGGCCGACGACCTGCGCGATGAAGGCTCGCCAGTCGTCGAGGCTGTCGAAGTCGCGCGAGCCGCGCAACTGGAGGGCTTGGTCGAGCCGGCTCTTCAGATGCCCGTGCCGGCTCTCGATCGAGCCGTTCTCATGGGCGACGCCGCGATTGTTGCGCGTGGGCTCCATGCCGTAGTCGTCGCACAGCGCCTCGTAGCGCACGCGCGTGTCCTCGCGGGCGTCGCGTTCGAGATTGGCGAAGGCGGCGGCGAGGCTGTCGGTCCGGTGCTCCTCCGGCACGCCGCCCAGCTGCCAGAGGGCGTGTCTCGCAGCCCGGCGGACAGGGCGGCGAAGCTCTCGCCGCCGAGGACCGCCTCGGCATGCTCCCAGCCCGAGTAGACCAGAGCGAAGTGGTAGATCAGGTGCGCGAGCGGCGCTCCGGCGACGGTCACCGCCAAGTCGCGCGCGTCGAAGAAATCGGACATTCCCTGGCGTCCCGGTGGATGGCTCTGGCGGAAGATCACCTCCCGGTCCGGTCCGTGGACGGCGTTCCACAGCCGCATCCGGCGCTCTAGGGTCCGCCGCGCCGGCATGAGATCGCGGTCGGGGAGCCGGCGCTGCAACTCCTCCAGCACCGTGATCGGCTTCAGGCCGGGCGTGGCGCGAAGGAGGGGCACGATCTCCTCCTCCCACAGCCCGGCGAGCGGGTCGGGCTTGCCGCCGCCATGCCGCCGGTCCCGGGCTCGTTCCGAGGGCAGACGTGGATCCTTCTCGGAGCGATGGCCAGTGCTGATGCTGAAGCCCGCCATGGCGGCGGCGGTCGCTTGCGGGTGTTTCTGGCGAAGGGTCATGTAAAACCTGTGCTGTTGGTCGGTGATGGGACGGCCGGGCATCCGATCCTCTTCCTGGTCATCGAAGATCGAACCACCCTGACCGCCGTCACCGCCAACGGCACGGGCAAAACCCGCGCCCGAGTTGGGGGAAGCTACGGCCGGGCTACGCC
>RECZ01000002.1 GCA_007693765.1 Phycisphaerales bacterium
CGCCCGACGTACCATCGCGGACAGACCGAACACGTCCCGTGCAGACGCGAGCGGCCCTCACCCCATGCCCCCACGCGAACCGCGCCAAAGAAAACCTCGCGCCAACGCCGCCAAGCCCCGCGCGGTCGCCCTCCCCGTGCTCAACGGCGGGTCCGCCGGCGCCCCGCGCACCGCCATCCGCCCCTCGCGCAACGCCCGCAAGCGCGCCCTCGTGCTCATCGGCGTGCACGTGGTCATCGTGATCCACGTGCTGCTCTGGCTCCGCTTCGGACGCACACTCTCCCCCGTCGAGCCCTCCGAATCGATGTACACCCTCGAGACCGGCGTCATCAACGCCGGCTTCGTCTTCTTCATACTCGCCATCCTCTCCACGCTCATCTTCGGGCGCTTCTTCTGCGGCTGGGCGTGCCACGTCGTCGCCCTGCAGGACCTCTGCGCCTGGCTGCTCAAAAAGATCGGCATACGACCGCGCCCCTTCCGCTCCCGCCTGCTCGTCTTCGTGCCGCTTTTCTTCGCGCTGTACATGTTCGTATGGCCCACCGTGCGCCGCGACGTCGTCGCCCCCCTGCTCGAGAACCACTGGCCAGCCGCACGCCCCTACCTCGGCCACGTGCAGCCCTTCCCCGGCTTCTCCGACGGCCTCATCACCGAGGACTTCTGGGCCACCTTCCCCGGCCCGCTCATCGCGATCCCCTTCCTCTTCATCTGCGGCTTCGTCTGCGTCTACTTCCTCGGCGCCAAGGGCTTCTGCACCTACGGCTGCCCCTACGGCGGCTTCTTCGCCCCCGCCGACAAAATCGCCCCCGGGCGCATCGTCGTCGATCACGACAAGTGCGAGGGCTGCGGCCACTGCACCGCCGTGTGCACATCCAACGTGCGCGTGCACGAGGAGATCCGCGACTACGGCATGGTCGTCGACCCCGGCTGCATGAAGTGCATGGACTGCGTCAGCGTCTGCCCCAACGACGCCCTCGCCTTCACCTTCGCCGCACCGCCCATCGCCAAGTCCACCAAACGCGGCCGCGCCCGCGACGACGCCCCCGCGACGAAGCCCGCGCGCAAGCCCGGCGCCACCCGCACCTACGACCTCACCTGGCCCGAAGAAATCGCCATCACCGTCGTCTTCGCCCTCGCCTTCCTCGCCACCCGCGGCGCCTACGACGCCATACCCATGCTCATGGCCATCGGCGTCGCCGCGTGCGTCGCCTTCATGGCGTGGAAGTCGTGGCGCCTGGCGTTCGACGCCAACGTCCGCATGCACAACTTCCAACTCCGCCTCAAGGGCGCGCTGCGGCCCGCGGCCTACGCCTTCATCCCGCTCGCGCTGCTCACCTTCGCGTTCACCGCGCAGGCCGGCGCCACGCGCGCGCTCCTGCTCCGCGCCGGCGCCCACGAGCGCCACGTCAACGTGCCCATCAGCGTCGCGCTCTCGCCCGAGCGCGCCGCCATCCCGCCCGACGACCTCGACGCCGCCCGGCGCGCCGAGCGCCTCCACCGCCTCGCCTCGTCGTGGCGCGACGGCGGCGTCGGCCTCGGCTCCACCCCCAGCCGCGCCGCCGACCACGCCTACCTGCTCGCCGTGCTGGGCGACTTCGCCGGCGCCGAGCGGGCCCTGCGCATCCTCGTCGAACGCTCCGACCTCTCCGAGCCCGCCGCACGCCACATCGCCACGCTCATGGCCGCGCAGGGACGACCCGCCGAAGCGCTCGACTTCATCGTGGGCGCCATCGACGAACACCCCGAGTTCCACGCCCTGCGCGCCGACGCCGTCGCCTCGCTTGCACAATCCGGGCGCGTCGCCGAGGCCGCGGCGATCCTCGACCGCGCCGTGCAGCGCCGCCCGAACGACGGCGCCATCCTCGCGCAGCGCGCCGCCTTCCGCATCACCAACGACGACGCCGAGGCCGGCATGGCCGACATCCGCCGCGCCATCGAACTCGCCCCCGACGACGCCGCCGTGCGCCAGCAGTACGCCGCCGCCCTCGCCGCCACCGGCGAACTCGACGCCGCCATCGAGCAGATGCGCATCGCCCTCGACCTCGACACCCTCGACCACATCCCCGCCCTGCGCATCGCCCAGATGCTCGTCGCCGCCGGGCGCACCCGCGAAGCCGCCCCCTACCTCGACATCGCCGAAGAGCGCCGCCGCAAACAGGCCGAGCGGCAGCCCGCCCACCAGCACACCCCCCCCTCCGCCACCACCGTCACCCGCGACGAGTAGGCGCCACTCCACAGGAGGGCGCCACTACACAGCCGCCCCGGCTGTGTGGTGCAAACCACCACAAACACCCAAATACACACCCCCGTGCCACCGACTTGCAAAGCAAGTCGGTGTCTTCTCCCATGCGCAAAACCCATCCCCACAAGTCCCACCCCGTGCCACCGACTTCACCCCAAAGTCGGTGCGCGGCAGGCCGCCACTCCACATAGGGTGCCACTACACAGCCGCCCCGGCTGTGTAGTGCAAACCACCACAACCACCCAAATACACACCCCCCCGTGCCACCGACTTGCAAAGCAAGTCGGTGTCCCCCCGCAAGCACAAACCCTTGCCCCCCCACCCCCGCCGCGCTTTCA
>RECZ01000035.1 GCA_007693765.1 Phycisphaerales bacterium
CCAGCCCGCCGCGCCACGCGCCCCGCGCCCCCAAAACGTCCGCGAACGCGATCCGCCCCGCTTGCCCTCGGTCGCGCAACGCTCCACCATGGCCGACGATGCGACACCGCCCGCCGCTCATCCTGTGGAGACTGCTCACCAGCGAACTCCTGCGCAGCGTCCTGCTGACGTGCGCCATCCTCGTCGTGTCCATCGCCTTCGTCATCGCCATCAAACCCCTCGCCGACGGCGACCTCGACCCCGCCCAGACCCTCCGCTTCATGGCCCTGGCGATCGTCCCCATGCTCCAGTTCGCGCTGCCCTTCTCCGCGGGCTTCGGCGCCACACTCGCCTTCCACCGCTTCGCCGCCGACAACGAGGCCCTCGCCGCCATGGTCGGCGGCGTCAGCCACCGGGCGCTGCTGGCGCCCGCGGCGATCTCCGGGCTCGTGCTGGCGCTCGTGCTGGCGCTGCTCACCAACGCCGTCATCCCCACCTTCTTCCGCTCGATGGAGCGCCTCGTGTCGCGCGACGTCGCCCGCATGCTCGTCAACGCCTCCCAGAGCGGACGCGCCGTACGCCTCCCCGAGGGCGTGATCGTCCACGCCGACCGCGCCAACCACCTCGGGCGCGACCCCGACGCCGGCCCGGGAGCGCCCGACCGCCTCGTGCTCGAGGGCGTCGTCGCCGTGCAGAGCGGCGCCGGCGGCCTCGAACGCGAAGCCGTCGCCGAGCGCGCCGGCGTCTGGATCTACGACGGCGGCATGGGCGACGACCGCGCCCTCGCCGTCATCCGCCTCTACGGCGCCACCGTCAGCGAGGCCGGGCAGGCCGCGTGGGACGCCGGCACGACCGACTTCCGCGTCGCCGCCCCCGGCGGACACCGCGAACGCCCGCGCTTCTACAGCACCCCCGCCCTGCGCACGCTCGAGCAGGAGCCGCAGCGCATCGGCGCCGTCGAGACGCGCCGCCGCGCGCTCATCGCCACGCTCGAACGCCGTCGCGTGGAGGAACAACTCCGCGCCGCGCTGCGCGAAGACGGCGCCGTGCGGCTCATCGACGCACAGGGCCAGTCCGTCTCCGTCCGCGCCGCCGCGATCGCCGACGAGGGCCGCCAGTGGCGCCTCGTGCCCCACGACGCCGCGGGCGTCGAGCTCATCTGGCGTCTCGAGGGCGACCGCGCCCGCCTGCAGACCGTCGGCAGCGCCGTCCTCCGCATCGACGACCCCGGACGATCCCCCGACGACGCCCCCCTCACCCTCACCCTCGAACTCGAGAACATCGCCACGCACGACGCCGCCGGCGCCGGGCGCCCGCGCCAGTCGCGCGCCGCCATCGGCCCCCTCACCACGCCCGACGCCGCGGCCTCGCCGCTGCTGCGCATGAGCGTCGCCGAACTGCTCGACCACGCCCGCGCCCGCCCCGACCGCGCCCCCGCGGTCGTCCGCGCCGCCGATGCGCTCGACGCCCGCGTGCGCGATCTCTTCCGCGAGATCACCAGCTACCGGCACGAGCGCCTGGCCTACAGCGTCGCCTGCTTCGTCATGGTGCTCGCCGGCGCCGTCGCCGGCATGCGCCTGCGCGACAGCCGCCCGCTGCTCGTCTACACGTGGTCCTTCTTCCCCGGCGTCCTCGCCCTCATCACCATCGGCGCGGGGCAGAACCTCGCCCACAAGTCCGGGCCCGTTGGGCTGCTCCTGCTCTGGGGCGGCGTCGCCTGCCTCCTCATCTTCACCGCCGTCGACTACCGCCGCCTCCGCAAGCACTGACCACGCCCATGCACCCCCGGCAGCACGACCCATCGCGCAGCGACCCGCCCCGGCTCTTCGCGTGGGCCGGTTGGCCGGCGACGTGGGCGCTGGTGCTCACACTGCTCGCGCTGCGGCTCGTCTACCTCGTCTGGCTCTGCCCGTACACGCTCGTCGAGGACGAGGCCCACTACTGGGAATGGTCGCGCCGGCTCGACCTCTCCTACTACACCAAGGGCCCCGGCGTCGCGTGGCTCATTGCGCTCGCCACCGCCACGCTCGGCGACCACGCCTGGGCCGTGCGCGCCCCCGCCGCCATCGCCTCCGCCGTCGCCTCGCTCGCCGTGGCCCGCCTCGCGCACGACCTCAGCGACGACCGCCGCGCCGCCTTCTTCGGCGCGCTCGCCTTCAACCTCGCGCCCGTCCACCACGCGCTCGCGATGCTCATGACCATCGACGGCCCCTACCTCGCCTGCTGGGCCGTCGCCTGCATGTGCGCCTGGCGCGCCCTGCGCAACCGCTCCGGCCCCGCGCTCCTCGGCCTCGCCCTCGCCGCGGGCGCCGGCTTCCTCCTCAAGTACACCATGCTGCTGCTCGCCCCCGGCCTCGCCCTCGCGGCGCTCCTTGTGCGCGCCCGCACGCGCGCCGATCATCAAACACCCCGACGCCCCGCGCGCCGCGCCCTCTGGCCGCTCGCGGCGACCGCGCTCTTCCTCGGCGCGATATCCCCCGTCCTCATCTGGAACGCCCAACGCGGCTGGCCCACCCTCGCGCACCTCCTCGAACACCTCAGCCCCCCCACCGCCGACACAGACGCCCCCACACCCCCCGTCTC
>RECZ01000058.1 GCA_007693765.1 Phycisphaerales bacterium
CGCGAGCGCACCACCATGGAACGATCCCCCGTCCAGCGCCTCAAAGACCTCATCGCCGACGTGCCCGACTTCCCCAAGCCCGGCATCGTCTTCAAGGACATCACCCCCCTGCTCGCCGACCCCGCCGGCCTCGCCCTCGCCGTCGAGCTCATGGCCAACCCCTTCCGAGACGCCGACATCGACTTCGTCGTCGGCGCCGAATCGCGCGGCTTCATCTTCGGCATCGCCATCGCCCAGACCCTCTCGGCCGGCTTCATCCCCATCCGCAAGCCCGGCAAGCTGCCCCGCGCGACCGTCAGCGCCGCCTACGAGCTCGAGTACGGCGTCGACAAGGTCGAGATGCACGCCGACGCCATCAAGCCGGGCCAGCGCATCCTCATCGTCGACGACCTCGTCGCCACCGGCGGCACCCTCGGCGCCTGCCGCGACCTCGTCGCCCGCCTCGGCGGCGACATCCGCGGCGTGAGCGTGCTCATCGAACTCACCGCCCTCAACGCCCGCGCCGCCCTCGACCCCGACGACTTCCTGCACGCCGTCGTGCAGTACTGACCCACCCTCAAACAACCCAACACGCGCCACGCCCCTTCTCCGGGTGCCACTACACAGCCCAAGGCTGTGTAGTGCTCTTCCCTGAACACACAACCCGCGCACGCACGCTCAACCACTGCTCCCCAAAGGGGAGCAGTGGCACCCGGAAAAGAAGTCGACGCGCCAAGCCCCACATGGGGTGCCACGCCTGACCGCGCAGCGGCAGGCGTGTTCGATCACACAACCCGCGCACGATCGCGCAACCACTGCTGCCCTTTGGGTCAGCAGTGGCACCCAGAAATGTCGGCGCGACACCCCTCTCCGGGTGCCACTACACAGCCGAAGGCTGTGTAGTGCTCTTCCCTGATCACACAACCCACCGGGCGCCACGCCCCTCTGTGGGTGCCACGCCTGACCGCGCAGCGGCAGGCGTGCCGGAATCAACCTGCGAGTCGAACGCTCAACCACTACTCCCCAAAGGGGAGTAGTGGCACCCGGAAGAAGACACCACCTCACCCCGCCGCGGTCAGCACCACCACGTCGTACAGCGCGTGCGTCGCCACCACGATGCCGAAGCCGCGCCACAGGTAGATCACGCCGAAGTACACGCCGGCGAGGAAGAAGAACAGCAGCCGCGCCCAGTCCACGCCCGCGCCCGCGAGGTACACGTCGTGGTACAGCGCGAACGCCGCGGCCGTGCCGACCACCGCCACCACCGCGCCCACGCGGTTCTTCATGCGCAACAGATCGCACGCCACGAAGTGCAACGCCGCGATGCCCAGCATGCGGAACAGCAGCTCCTCGTAGATGCCCGCGCCCACCGCGATCGTCAGCCGCGCCGGCAGCGACATCCCCGCCAGGCCCGACCCCCCCGCCTCCGCCGCGGCCAGTTCGCCCGCGCCCGTGATCGCCAGCGAGACGACCTGCCACATCACCAACATCGGCAACGCCCACGCGCACGACTCGAGCAGCATCCCCGCGAGCGTGCGCCCGCGCAGGAACCACGGGTCGCGCAGCATCAGGTGCCAGACCAGCAGCACCACGACGATCACCGCGCCCGGCAGGTACACGCCGCTCACGCCGAAGACCTCGAAGAAGCCGTACATCAGCCGGTGCGCGCGGATGGTCTCCATCGCACCGCTCTCGGGGTCCGTCAGGTACAGGGCCGAGCACACCTCGTACACGAGGATCAGCGGCGCCAGGAACGCCAGGATGTGCAGCGGGCGCGTCGAGAGCACCGCGTACGGCGCACGCCGCCCCACGCGCCGGGGCGAGGCGGTCTGGGTGTCGCTGCGTGGCTGCGATCTGTTCGACATGCGCGCACGAGGATACCCGTCGCTCGGGCCGACGGGCGCTGCTCACAAAACTGTTGGGGGTGCGACGAGCCGGATCGCTCGACGCAAACGCAACCCGGGGCGACGCCCGGGGGCTGTTGGCGAGGGTTTAGGACGCGGCCTGCTGCTTGGCCTTGAGACGGGCGCTGAGGCGCGACTTCTTGCGGGCGGCGCTGTTCTTGTGGATCACGCCCTTGCCGGCCGTCTTGTCGATCACGGCGCACGCCTGCTTGAACGACGCCTCAGCGTCCTTCACGCTCCCGTGCAGAAGCTTCTCCTGCAGGTCCTTGAGAACCTCGCGCATCGTGCGCAGGCGCCAGCGGTTCACGGCGCGGCGGGTCTCGTTCTGACGGATGCGCTTCTTGGCGGAGACTGAGTGAGCCATGAGACGGATGTTCCTGAATAGCGTTGCGGCGACGCCCGCGCGTGCGGGGCGCACCCGAGTGTGTGCGATGCGACGAACCACCCCGCCCCGACAGGCCCGACCGGCGACCAGCGCCGGCCCACCGAACCAGAAGGGGCGAGCCACGTAGTATCCCGATTTCCCGCCCTGGATCAAGTCCCCCCACGCCTCAGACTTGCCCCACCCGCCCGCCGCGGGTATCGTCGGCGACTCGATTCTGTGCGGGCGTAGCTCAATTGGATAGAGCACCTGACTACGGATCAGGAGGTTAGGG
>RECZ01000157.1 GCA_007693765.1 Phycisphaerales bacterium
CCGATGCGGCGGGTCATGCTCTCACACCCGCTACCCGTCTAAGGCTTGGTGAGCCTTTACCTCACCAACAACCTGATAGGACATTCCCCGCTCCCAAGGTGGCCGAAGCCTTTCCTCCGAAGAGCACATGGGGTATTACGCCGGTTTTCACCGACCTATCCCCCGCCTTGGGGTACGTAAGGAATGCATTACTCGCCCTTCCGCCACTGTCCCCGGCCGAAGCCGGTTCTCGTTCGACTTGCATGCTTTAACCATGCCGCCAGCGTTCAATCTGAGCCAGGATCAAACTCTTCAATTGATTGCTTATGAACAACCCGGGCAAGCCCGGGTCATCAATCGCAGAAGGTTTGCCTGTTAACCGGCCGCGCTTGCACGCGACCGGCGGTCCGACAAGCCTCGCCCCTTTTGAGGGTTCGACCTGCCGCCCGCGGGTCGGCTAAGACCCCGCGGGTAAGGTGTCAAACATTCGGTCATCTGTCTTTTCTTTGGAATCGACATGTGGCACGAGAATGTCCGACGCGACGAGGCTGTGACCTCCCATCGCGGCGTTGGTTTCCGACGACGCTCGCCCCTGCCAGGGGACGCGGCTCGTACAGCCGTTGCGTCGCCGCACATTCTCGCGGCAGTACCAACTGTTCACTTTTCAAAGAGGATCGCCGCGGCGGGCGTCACGCCCGCTGGTGCGGCACGCCACGACCGGTAAGGGACGTGGCGGACCGACAACAGTACCAACTCTTCGCGGCTTGTCAAGCCGCTCCACTTTTTCCCCAATTCTTCACATCGCCCCCCGGGAGCCGGAGCCTTCCCCCAAGGTCCACCTGTGATTATAGGCGCCCCCCTACCCCTCCGGATCGGCCCCGGGGAACCCTTCTTGGGATTCCCCCCGCCGCGATTGCGGCGCCACGACCGCGAGGGCGCAGGCCCAGATTTTCATGCGATCCGCGGGGGTGCGCCCGCCCCGGTGGCGCCCGCGCAGGGCCCTCGCCGCGGCCTCGAGGGTGGCGCCGGTGGTGCGGACGTCGTCCACGAGGATGACCGTCCAACCGCGGAGATCGGCCTTGCCGCGGACGCGGATGGACTTCGCGGCGTTCCGTTTTCGCTCCGTCGGCGCGAGCGAACGCTGGCTGGGCGCGTGCGACCTCGCCAACGCGCGAACCAGCGGGGCGTCCAGCACCTCGGCCACGCCCTCGGCGATGGCCCCCGCGTGGTCGACGCCGCGCGACATCCGCCGCCGGAAGGTCGTAGGCATGGGCACCACGCAGACACGCTCACGGGGTGCCCCGGCGAGGCGGATCCGCTCGCCCAGCAGCCGCCCGAGGTCCACGCCCAGCCGGCGCCAGCGGGTGAACTTCACCTCGTGCACCCACGCCCGCAGCGGGTCTACGTGGGGCCCGAGGCGCACAAACCGGGCCCAGGGCACGGTGGTGGTGAGGCACGCGGCGCATCCGAACTCGTCGGCCTCGTGCGGGCCGACGGGTCCGCCGCAGCGGTCGCAGAAGACGCCGAAGGGGTCCGGCGCCCAGCCCGTGAGCTCGATGCGTTCTGCGAGCGGCGGCGCCACGGGGGCCAACCAGCAACGTTCGACGGCGCGCCACAGGGCGCGACCGCCTGTGGGCGTGGGCACGGGCGTGCCGGCGGTCGACGCGGGGGGCGCTTCGAAGGCGGGCGGGGTATGCGTCTCGACGGCCACCGGCTTGCGCGGCGGCCAGAGGAACGCGCCCTCGTCGGCGCCGGCGGTGGGTTCGGGCTCTTGTTTGGCCATCGTCGCCCCCGGAGTTGCGCACGGTCGCTGCTCGTTTCAGGTCGCGGCGCCGAGCCGCTGACGCACGAGCGAAGCCCTCGCGACGGTGCGCTCGCCCTGCTCCATGGTGCGCCCGGAGACGCGCTGGAGGTGCGCGGGCTGCGTGAGGAGGATGAGGTCGTTGACGACGCGCGGGTCGGGGCCCTTGAGGACGCCGCAGAGCACGCCGAAGCGCACGAGGCTGAGCTTCTCGAGTGCCTCGTCGGAAGTGAGCAGCCGCGCGTGCAGCAGGGCGCCGAAGGCACGGTGGACCTTGTCTTCGAGATGCGTGCGCCGCGCGTTGAGCATCTTTTCCCGTGCTTTTCGCTCGTACCCGATGATGGTCGGCGCGAGCTGCGTCTCCATGAAGTCGACGATCTCGCCCTCGGTCTTGCCGAGCGTGGTGTGGTTGCTTATCTGGTAGAAATCGCCGACGACGTCGGAGCCCTCGCCGTAGAAGCCGCGCACGGTGTGCTTCATGTCCTTGACGGCGCGTCGGACCTTGTCGATGTCGCCGGTGAGCCGCAGCGCGGGCAGGTGCAGCATCACGGAGACGCGGATGCCGGCGCCGACGTTCGTCGGGCAGGCGGTGAGGTAGCCGAGTTCGTTGGAGTACGCGTAATCGATGCGAGACTCGAGCTTGTCGTCCACGGCGTCCGCCGCGGTGTGCGCGGCGCGCACATCGAGGCCGGCGTGGATGGCCTGGATGCGCAGGTGGTCTTCCTCGTTGATCATCACCGACAGCCACTCGTCCGGGCTGGAGAGGATGACGGCGCGGGGCGCATCGCCGTGGGCGAGTTGCTTGGAGATCAGGTGCCGCTCGACGAGAGCGTAGCGATCGACGTCGGGCAGGCGGGCGAGTTCGAGGGTGACGAGATTAGGCGCGAGCTCCGCGCCCGCGGCGGCGCGGGTCACGAGGTCGAGGACATCCTGCCGTTCTTCGTTGTCGGCGGCGTTGGGGAAGGGGAAGCCGGCGAGGTTGCGGGCGAGCCGGACCCGCGAGGACATCACGACGTCGCCCTCAGCGCCGTCGCTGCGCAGCCACTGGGCGCCGCTCTCGTTGGGCACGGGCGCGTTCACGGCTCATTCCCGGCGTCGGCGGAGGGCGCGTGGGGGCCGCGGCGGCCCCCGTTGGCGTTCTCGATGGTGCGGAGTTCGTCGCGGATGCGGGCAGCGCGCTCGTACTCCTCGGCGCTGACGGCCTCGCGGAGTTGACGTCGCAGGGCGGCGGCGCGGTTGTGTCGGGCGGCGTCGCCCCCGGTGCGCTTGGGCGATTTCCCGATGTGGGCGGTGGCGCCCTCCTGGGCTCGCTCGATCAGCGGGCCGAGTTGCTGCGCGAAGGCCGTGTAGCACTCTGCGCAACCGAGGAGCCCGTGCTGTCGGAATCTGGCGATGGTCATGCCGCAGCCGGGGCAGGAGATGCGCTTCTGCCCGGCGCCTTCGGCGATCTCCTTGGCTTGGGGAAGGATGACCTTGGCGAGGAGTTCGTGGGCTGAGGGCGAGACGTGCTGGATCATGCCGGTCGAGCGGGCGCACTGCTCGCACTGATGGCGCTCGACCTTTTTGCCGTTGCGGATCACCACCTCGTGCACGGTGGCCTCGTTCTCGCAGCCTTCGTTATCGCACTTCATGGCGATTCACAGTGTAGCGCCGGGACGCGGCGCGGCTCAACGCGGCGTGGTCGCCGCGGGGGTTGGCGTGTCCGTCGCGGCTCTGAGCGCGGCGAGCACGGGCAGGAGCCTGAGGGCGTCATCGAGCCGGAGCATGGAATCGGCGTCGCTGACCGCCTTCGCGGGATCGGGGTGGCACTCGATGAAGACAGCGTGGACGCCCGCCGCGACAGCGGCGCGGGCGAGGAGGGGCGCCCGCTCGGGGCGTCCGCCGCTGGTGTCGCTGGCGCCGGGGAGTTGGGTGGAATGTGTGCAGTCGAAGCACACGGGGGGGCTGTCATCGCCCAAGAGTTCGATCAGATCGCCAAGGCCGAGGAAATCGTTGACGAGACGGTGGTAGCCGAAGAACGTGCCCCGCTCGGTGAGCATGACGTTTTTGCACCCGGCGTCGGCGAGTTTGCGCACCGGGCCGGCCATCTCGCGGGGAGAGACGAACTGACCTTTCTTCACGTTGACGGCGCGCCCGTGTGCGCCCGCCGCTTTGGCGCAGGCGACGAGCAGGTCGGTCTGGCGGCAGAGGAACGCCGGCACCTGAAGCAGGTCGACGATTTTCGCCACGGGCTCGGCCTGCGCGGGGTCGTGGACGTCGGTTGTGACGGGGACGCCAAGTTCACGCCGCACGGTGCGGAGGATGTCGAGGCCGGCCTCCATGCCGGGGCCGCGTGGGGAGTGCGCGCTGGAGCGGTTGGCCTTGTCGAAGCTTCCCTTGAAGACGAAGGCCAGCCCGAGATCCGCGCACGATTGCCGGACCGCGTTGCCCACTTCGAGGGCGACTTCGGCGGATTCGAGCGAGCAGGGCCCGGCGATGATCGCCAGCGGGCGCCCAGGCCCGATATCGACGCGGCCGGATTCTTCACCGACGTGACACAGACGCATCCTCACAGGGTACCGCGGCGAATAGGTGTGTGTTGGAGGGGATATGCGGAACGCGAGCACAGGGGCGTTCCCAACCGCACAGAACGCGCATCGCGTCTGGACCCCTGGGTCGGGCGAGACGATGTAGTCCCCCGAGACACCACGCCGGCCACGGTCCGCCGGCCGAGGAGGATGAGCGATGCCGTCCATGCCCCGAGAACCCGAAGCCTTCGCCGAGGCCGTGCAGACGATGCTCAAGCGCATGCGCCCCGAGCTCGACGTGCAGCTCATCGGGCCGCGCGAGATGCTCGTGGACGGCCGGCGTCTCGACCTCGAGAACCTCTTCCGCCTCGTGGCCCACGACCCGGATCAGGGCGCCGAGATCGTCGAGCAGTACCTCGACCACCTCTTCGCGACGGACTCCGTGAACGCCCTCTCGATGCCCATTGAGCTGGCCCGCTCGCGGATAATGCCGCGTATTCAGCCCGAGACGATCTTCGAGCGGCTGTCGCGCGACATGGTGGCGCACGTGCCGTTCGTGAACGACACGGTGATCCTCTTCGTGATCGACCTGCCGCACATGACGGTGAGCATCACCACCGAGCAGATGCTGCGCTGGAACCTCACCGCGGACGATCTGGACCGCATCGCCCGGGAGAACCTCGAGGACTACTCGCCCAAGGTGCGGATGCAGTTCGTTGATTCGCAGGAGGGCGGCAGGGCCGTGATCCTGGCGCAGCAGGACGGCTACGACGCCGCCCGCCTGCTGCTGGGCGGGCTGTATGGCGAATTGGCGCCGAAGCTGGGGGGGGACTTCCTCGTCGCCACACCGGCGCGGGACATGTTCGTCGCCCTCTCGCACAACCCCGAGCCCTTCGTCGAGCGGCTCCACACCCGCGTGCTGCAGGACTACCAGCGCCTCCCCTACCCCATCACCTCGCGGTTCTTCTACGTCACACGCGACGGCGTCGCGGGCACCATCGCCGCCTGACCGGCTGGAGCGATGGACGCCGCCGGGCTGCGCGCTCTGAGCGTCCCCACCGGGTGTCCCGCCCGCTACCATCCGCCCGCGATGATCCTGCTGATCGACAATTACGACAGCTTCACGTGGAACCTCGTGCAGCGCATCGGCGAACTCGACCCCGACATCGAGCTGCGCGTGATCCGCAACGACCGCGTCACGCCCGACGAGGCCGAGGCGATGTCGCCCTCGCACGTGATCGTCTCGCCCGGGCCCTGCACGCCCACCGAGGCGGGCGTCTCCGGGGCGATCATCGAGCGGTTCGCCGGGCGCGTGCCCGTGCTGGGGGTGTGCCTCGGGCACCAGTGCATCGGCTTTCACAACGGGATGACCGTCGCCCGGCATCCGCGCGTGATGCACGGCAAAACCAGCATGGTGCACCACGACGGCGCCGGGATCTTCGCCGGGCTCTCGAACCCGTTTATCGCGACCCGGTACCACAGCCTCGTCGTGCTTCCCGAGACGATCCCCGCCACCGGCTGGCGGATCAGCGCCTGGACGGATGAAGAGATCGACGGGCGCCCGACGCGTGTGGTCATGGGGCTGCGCCGCGATTGGGGCGGCGACGCCGCGGGTGTTGCCACGCTCGACGGCGTGCAGTTTCATCCCGAAAGTTTTCTCACGGCGGAGGGGCCGCGTCTGCTGGCGAACTTTCTCGGGATGCGGCCGCCGGCGCCCGCTAGCATGCACGTCGTCCCGTCCAGCGACGCGACCACGCAGGAGACCGACCGATGACCACCAGCGCGCCCGCCCCCGCCCCGTCGAAGCCGGACGCCGCCCCCGCCGCGAACCCGACGCCCGACGCCAAGCAGAACCCCATCGTCGCGCGCTGCGTGCTCGCCGAGAAGCACGACGACCACGTCATCCTCAGCGTGCCCGGCACGGATTACCGCATGCGCCTGGTCATCGACGGCCCCATACCGCACGAGGCGGGCAAGCGCATCCGCGGCGTGATCCGCGCACAGGCGAGGCGCATCGACGTCGTGAACACCGGCGGGCGTTACGTCGAGCCGGTGTACGGGCGCCCGCGCCGCATCCAGGGCACGGTCTGCGCCATCGATCCCGGCGACGACACGGTCTGCGTGCAGGTGCACCAGCACCTGCCGATCGTCTGCCGCACGAACGGGCATCAGCGGGCAACGGAGTTTCGTGTTGGGCAGTTCGTGTCGTTCGACGCCCAGCCGGGCGCGACGTTCACGCCGGTGGACTGAAAGCAGCGCGATCACCCGTCAGGACATCGGCTCGCTCACTGAACCGATCTCGTGCATGGATTCCACCTCTCCGGAATCGGTGTGCTCACGCGTGACCCGAACGGTGCGAGTGCCGCAGACACCATCGAACTCCGTGCGGACCTCATCGCGTTCGCGCGGCGTGCGCACCAACGAGCGCCTGCTTTCGCGTAGTCGATCAATCTTCTCGTCGCGTCGCATGAGGGCGCCCCTTTCCAGTAGTACCCCGGCTTGCTTGCCCGCCCCGAGCGAGCCGCACCGTTCTTCTCCAAGGTCATATCCAGTTCAGGCCCGAGGACACAGGGGGAATACACCCCCATTTCTTCAGAACGGCCCTGGCGCTTCGTAGGTGCGGGTCAGACCCTGGCGTCGGCCTCGCGCACCGCGGCGCAGAAGGCCTCGACGCGGTCGGGGTCCTTCACGCCCGGCTCGCCGGGGATCTCGACGCCGCTGGAGACATCGACGGCGTACGGATGCGCGGCGGCGATCGCCTCGCCCACGTTCTCCGGGGTCAGGCCGCCGGCGAGGAAGATGGGCACGCCCTGGGCCGCGTCGCGGGCCGCGGCGAGGGCCGTCCAATCGAACGCCACGCCCTGCCCGCCCGTGGAGCCGTCGACAAGGATCGCGTCGACCTCGGGGATGTTCGACCACCGTTCGAGTTCGTGCGCGATCGTCTCGGGATCGAAGCGGACCGCCTTGATCACGCGCGGGCCGCAGGCGCTGACCACGTGCTCGCTCTCGCGCCCGTGCAATTGGGCGTAATCGGTTGGGCAGAGGCGCTCGATCTTCATGTACTGCTCGATGCTGGCGTCGACGAAAAGGCCGATGGTCGTCGCCATTGGGGGCATCGCGCCCATGATCTGGAAGGCGAGCCGCGGGTCGATGTATCGCGGCGATGCTTTCGCGAAGACGAAGCCCAGCGCATCGGCGCCGGCGTCGATGGCGTGGAGGGCGGTGTCGAGGTCGCGCACGCCGCAGATTTTGATGCGGGTTCGGCTCATGGTCTGCTCGGAGTGGAGGCTAGCCGAGTTCGCTCAGCAGCGTGGCGGCGAGAGCGCGTTCGTCGGCGGTGAGGCCGGGGGCGTCGGCCGTGTCGCGCAGGAGGGATTTGGCGCGGACGGGGTCGTTGAGGTGGCGGGCGCTGATCAGACCCAGCATGAGCCGCACGCGCGGCGACTCGGCGTCTTTTGGGTGTTTCGCGAGGAAGGCGTCGTAGGCGATGCCCGCGGCCTCGGCGTCGCCGGCGGCGAAGAGGCGGTTGGCGAGTTCGAGCTGTTGCCCGCGGGAGAGGACGATGGGGCCGTGCTCGTCGAGCGCTGCGCGGTAGGCCTTTCCGGCCTCGTCGATGCGTTCTTCGCGCACGAGCCGGACGATCTCGGAGACGGCTTTGGCACGCGCGTCGTCCTTGGCCTGATCCTTCGCCGATTTCTTGTGGACGCGCGACCGCTGCGTGTTGGCGACCCACGGGGCGTCGCCCGAGGCCGCGACGGACTTGAACGCGCGTCGGCGCTGCGCCTGGCGGCCGATGGTGAAGAGGTCGTACTGCTCGCGGGGGATGAGGCGCAGCCAGAGCAGGCCGATGGCCACGCCCGCGCCGAAGGCGTAGCCGCCGAGGTGCGCGCCGAAGGCGATCTCGCCCCCGCCGCCGCTGAGGCTGAAGAAGAGATCCTTGGCGATGGCGAACCCGATGAACCACGTCGCAGGGATGCGCCAGAAACCGATGATGAAGAACCACAGCAGCACGCGGATCGTGGTGCGGGGAAAAAGCACGAGGTATGCGCCGGTGACGGCGGAGATCGCCCCGCTCGCGCCCACCACCGGGTTCGGGCTGACGAAACAGTGGGCCACGCCCGCGGCGACGCCGCCGAGCAGATAGAACACGAGGAACCACGCCCGCCCGATGCGGTCCTCGACGTTGGGCCCGAAGACCCACAGGAAGAGCATGTTGCCGAGCAGGTGCAGCAGGTCGCCGTGGAGGAACTGGTACGTGACGAACGTCCAGGGCGTGATCTCGCGCGGGCGCAGCACGAGGCCGTCCATCGCGCGGACGACGTCGCCCTCATTCCCGCCCCCGCTCGGGGCCACGAGCATCTGCGCGATGAACACGAGCGTGCACGCGCCGATCAGCCCGTGGGTGACGAGCGTGGGTCGTTTCAGCGGTCGGTCTGTGCCGAGGGGGAGGAGCACTGGTCAGATCGTATCGGGATCGACGATGCGACCGGCGAGCACGCGCGCGGCGATGAGCGAATCGTCCCAGTTGTAGAGCAGCCGGCCGATGAGGTTTTCGTCACGCCACGTTTCGGGGACGCGGAGGGCGAGCAGGTCGGCGCTCGCGCCGGGCTCGATGCGGCCCGCGTCGGCCCAGCCCAGGGCGTCGGCGTTGCCGCGGGTGATCGCCTCCCACGCCTCGGCGGGCGTGGGCACGACGGCGTCGTCGCGCACGCACATGGCGCGGGACTTGGCGACCTCGATCATGGCGCGGGCGACGCGGGGCATGGCGACATCCGGCCCGGCCGCGACGTCGGAGCCGAGGGCGATGCGCACGCCGTGGTCCCGCGCCGCGTTCAGGTCGAACAGCCCGGCGCGCAGGAAGACGTTGGCGCCCGGGCAGTGGGCGATGACGGCCCCGCGCTCGGCGATGAGCGCCCACTCCTCGGGCGCGAGGTGGCAGCAGTGGGCGAGGATCGTGCGCGCACGCAGCAGGCCGAAACGGTCGTAGACGCCGGTGTAGTGCGCATCATCCGGGAAGAGTTCGCGGACGCGGGCGCACTCGTCGCGCGATTCGGCGAGGTGCGTCTGCACCACCAGCGAAGGGCGCTCGCGCGCCAGCCAGCCGATCTCGGCGAGCAGTTCCTCCGAGCACGCGATCGCGAAGCGGGGATTCGCCGAAGCCTCGACGCGCCCCCCGGCCCCCCCCCCGGAAGCCACGGAACCCCCTGACCTCCCAAATCCGTGCGGCTCGAGCACGGGCGAGGGTGTCGGGCGCTGCGATGCGCGCCAGCGGTCCTCGCGCGTGAGTTCTTCGGGCGCTTCGCGGTCCATCGCGACGCGCCCGACGGCGCAGCGCAGGCCCGATCGTTCCAGCATCCCGATCGCGGCGCGGCTGGCCTCGGCGTGGCTTGTCAGATATCCGGCGAACGCAAACGTGCCCTGGCGCACCAATCGGCGGATCGCGCCCGTCGTGATGTTCGCGTGCCCCCCCACCCCCCACCACGTCTCGGCGGGGAACACGACGCGGTGCAGCCATTCGAGCAGCGGCATGCCGTCGCAGCCGACGCTGTCGAACTGCGGGATGTGCAGGTGCGCATCGACGAACGCAGGACTGATGATCGCGTCCGGGCCCCCGACGTCCGGGCGTTCGCTCCGCGGCGGGGCGCCCTCGCCCACCTCGGCGATGCGGCCGCCCTCGGTCCGCACCCATCCGGGCGACGGGGGCGAAGCGGGATCGGTGAGCAGCCTCCCTTGGATCAGCACGACGCGGCTCCGGTGCGGGGATGAGGGGCGAACGCGCCGGGATGCTTCGCGGCGTTGCCCGTGGGCGGGTGGGTTCGTATAGTCGCTCCCCCGGCGTCCGAGGGCCACCCGGCCCGTCGCGTCTGCGGATGGATGCATCGCGCTCCGGGGCTCGCAAACGCCGACGGACTTACTTCGAACATCAAAGGATCACGCTGTATGAGCACCGCCACGAAAGGGCTGGAAGGGGTTGTCGCCGCCGAGACGGAGATGTCGTTCATCGACGGCGAGAAGGGCGTGCTCGAATACGTGGGCATCGAGATCGACGCCCTGGCCCGCCACAGCACCTTCGAGGAGACGGTGTACCTGCTCTGGAACCGTCGCCTGCCGACGCGGGCCGAGCTCGACGCCTTCACCAAGGACCTGCGGGCGCACTACGACCTGCCGGCGCCGATCCTCACGCTCATCAAGACGTTCCCCAAGGACGCCCAGCCCATGCACGTGCTCCGCACGGCGGTCTCGGCGCTGGCCCTCTTCGACAACGACGACCCCAACAGCGTCGAGCCCGACGCCTACCGCGCCAAGGGCCTGGCCATCATGGCCCGCGCCCCGGCGATCATCGCCGCGTTCGACCGCGTCCGCAGCGGCAAGGACGTGATCGCCCCGGACAAGAGCCTCTCGTTCGCGTCCAACTTCCTCTACATGCTCAACAACGAGAAGCCCACCAAGACCATGGAGCGGGCCTTCGACACGTGCATGATCCTGCACGCCGACCACGGGCTCAACGCCTCCACGTTCACCGGGCGCGTCATCGCCTCGACGCTCAGCGACATCTACTCGGTGATGAGCGGCGCCATCGGCGCCCTGCGCGGCCCGCTCCACGGCGGCGCCAACGAGGGCGTCATGCACACCCTCAACGAGATCGGCTCGCTCGACCGCGTGGACGCGTACATGAAGGACGCCCTCGCCAACAAGAAGAAGATCATGGGCTTCGGCCACCGCGTCTACAAGGCGTACGACCCCCGCGCGACGTACCTCAAGACGCTCGCCGAACAACTCGCCAAGGACACCGGCAACGAGCAGTTCTACAAGATGTCCAAGAAGATCGAGGACATCATGCACGAGGCCGTCGCGGCCAAGGGCATCTACCCCAACGTCGATTTCTACTCCGCGACCACGTACCACTGCCTGGGCCTGAAGCTCGACCTCTTCACCCCCATGTTCGCCCTGAGCCGCATCTCCGGCTGGGCCGGCCACTGCATCGAGCAACTCTCGGCCAACCGCCTCATCCGCCCCAGCGCGGACTACGTCGGCCCGCACGGCGTGGCGTACGTGCCGATCGAGAAGCGGTGAGTCGCCGCCGGGGGCCGCTCGGTCGCGCGCTCCCTCCGTGAACCCATGCGCCGGGGCTGTTCATGGCGTCGAGAAAGCATCACAACCAGGACGCGGCGCAGCGCCGCCGGGCCGCGGGCGAGGCGGCGGAAAGCCAGATGGCGTTCTACCTCCATCGCGCGCTCGGGGATGAGCCGGGCGTTCACATTCTGAACAACCGGCGCTTCGTCGATCCCCACCAGCCCGAGCACAACGGCGCCCCGGGGGTGTGCCAGATCGACCACCTCGTCGTGCATCGGCGGGGCATGTTCATCGTCGAGAGCAAGTCCGCGACGGGCGTCGTGACCGTCCGCGACGATGGGCACGGCGGCGATGAATGGACACGCCGATATCAAGGCAAGGAGCACGGCTTCCCCTCGCCGATCAAGCAGGCGAATCGGCAGGCGGATTTCCTCCGCACGCTCTTGAATCGCCATTGTGAGTCGCTGCTGGGCAAAGCGCCGACGGGGATTCGCACGCTCGCGAAGATCATCAATGGCACCGACCAGCGTGGTTTCCGCTTCATGCCCATCCAGATCATCGTGGCGATCTCCGATTCGGGCGTGATCCGCCGGATAGGCGGCTGGAAAGAACCCTCCGAGCCGTTCCAGATTTTCGTCACCAAGGCGGACTCGACTCCGGAGAAGATCCGGGCGGAACTGCGCCGCCATACGCCGAGTCTCTCATTACTCGTGAACCCGGACAGTGACTACGGCGTGTGGCACATGCTGCCGGAGGAAACCACCCGGGTTGTCGCATTTCTCGAGTCGCAACACACGCCCCGCGTTGCAAATACACCCGCGGTGGAGGCTTCTCCACCACGGAGCGAAGCGCCGAAGGCTCAGACGACCGAAAGAACGACGCTCCCCGCGCCCGATGGACCCGCGTGCGGTTCCTGCGGCGGCATTGATCTGGCCGCGCAATGGGGCCGCTACGGGTACTACTGGCGCTGCGGGTCATGCGCAAAGACAACGACGATGCCAACGACCTGCGCGATCTGCGGCGCCATCGGCTCGCGTGGCAAGATCGTCCGTATCCACAAGAAAGGTCCGAAGTATTTCCGCCACTGCGAACCATGCGGCATCGACGAACTGATCTGGGCCGAGCGATGAACGGCGCTCGCCGCGTGCTCGTCGGATGCGGTGGTCGGGCGTCTCAGGCGTGGCGACGCTGCGCGACGCCACGGCACACGGGGATGCACCGCACGGTCCGGACGCGGCGTGCATGCCCATATCTTCTCGGACCCTCGGGATTTCCCATTGACCCGGAACCCCGGCGCTGTACTCT
>RECZ01000001.1 GCA_007693765.1 Phycisphaerales bacterium
TAGTGCGCATGCGTCGGGTCCTTTCGATTGGCGGCCGCGTGATGTTAGGCGTCCTTTGGGGCGCCGTGCGCCGCGGCGCCCAGACGCCGGTGCAGGCGCAGGAACATGAGCGCGCCGACCACACTCACAGCGGCGCAGACGATGAACGTCCACGAGCCCAGCCCCGGCATGCTGAAGCCCACGCCCGCCGCGGAGAACGCGAACCCCGCGTAGAGCATCGCCCCGAGGAAGGGCGCCACGGCGCCGCGGACACCGGTGAGCGTGACGTGGATGCCCATGTAGATCGTGGCGAGGTCGCGTTTGGCGAAGTCGTGGTGGCCGAGGTTCCACGCGAGCATGCCCCCGCCGTAGGCGACGCCCAGCACCACGCGCGAGACGTAGACCACCCACATCGTCTCCGACAGCAGGCCCACGCCCATGAGCAGATTGGCGAACACGAAGAACCACGAGTGGTACACGCGGAAGCGCACGATGTGCATGCGGTCGAGCAGGCGGGCCCACAGGGGGATGGTGAGGATGGGCAGCGCCAGCGGGATCACCTGCGTCAGCAGCAGCGACTCGGTGTAGGTGCGCCCGAAGGTGTCGACGAGGGCGATGACGAAGATCGGGATCGCCGCGAGGTTGGGCAGTCCCAGCACGAACTGGGCGCTCATGAAGTCGCGGTAGGTGCGGTCGTCGCGCAGCACGCGCAGCATGTCGGAGGCGCCGCCGGAGAGCGCGCGGCGGTTGTCCGCGCGCGGCACGCGCTCCAGCCGCGTCACCGCGGGCCCGCCGCGCCAGCGCACGCGGGAGAACGCCCACACGCCGAACAGCCCCAGCGCCGCCGCGCCGAGGTAGATCACGCGGAACCCGTCGGCCCGATCGTTCTCGGCGGCGTCCATGGAGGCCCCGATCAGCAGCGCGGTCAGCCCCACCACCAGCGCCGCGACGACGGTGAGCTTCCCGGTGACCCTGGCCCGTGCGGCGCGGGGGTAGTTCGCGCGCCAGATGTCCGAGCGGGCGGTGATGATGCCCGTGAGGAAGACGCGCGCCAGCAGCGTGCTGGCGATCATCACGAGCTTGCCGGCGTCGTTGAAGGGCGCCACCGCGATCGCCACCACGCACAGCAGGGTGCACACCTGCATCACGTTCACCACCCGCACGCGGTCGCGCCCGCGGATGATGCGCGTCCACAGCACGCTGGTGATGTTGGCCATCGCCGGCGCCGCGGCCAGCGTGGCGATGGCGAAGTCGCTGGCGTCGAACGCTTTCTTGGCGATCACGCTGATGACGTTCGCCTCGACGCACGTCACCGCCATGGGCAGGAAGCACACGCTGGTCAGCTCCCAGCGATAGCTCCGCCGGCTCATCAGCGGCATCGAGCCCGGCGCAAACGAAGCGAACGCGCCCGTGACGCGCCCGAGCACTCCCATTGGCATAGCCATGGAACATACGCCCCGCGCGACACGCCCGCCAGCGGGCGGGCGTCAGCCGCGGCCCGCGCCGGTGCGAGCGGAAACGCGTGCGGAAGCGGTTTTTAGTAGGGGATGCGCTGACGCGACAGACGGCTCGGGCGGTCCATGAGGAACAGCCGGCCGAGGTCCTCGTTGAAAAGGCGCAGGTTCGTGTCGTTGGTGATCGTCAGACGGTTGTTGATGTCGTCCGGGCGCTGCGAGCGCGTGTCGATCTCCGGCGTCGGGTTCGAGCGGTACGAGGCCAGCCGCTGCTCCTGCGCGCTGCATCCTGCCAGCGCAACAAACAGACCGGCGAGCGAAAAAGCGGCGACGGCGCGGCGGGCACGGCTGGAAGACATGGGGAAATTCCTCGTTCTCGTCGGGTCAACGCGACGCACCCTGTGCGGCGCCGGAAGGGGAAGGACCGTTGTAGCCCGCCCGGGATGGGGCGTCAACGCGTGTCGCGGGGACGGCGGGCGGATCGTCATCCACCGGCTCCGGCGACCCGTATGGGCGCCGTTGGGGAGTGTATCCCCCGACGCCGCGGCGGACGCACGGGGCTTGCCGGGTCTGTTCGCGTGCGGCGGTCCCAGGTTCGTGGAAGACGCGGGGAAAACGCGGAAAAGTGTCGACCTCCAGCGGGCGCGCGGGTATGGTCGGGTTGCGGACCGCACGCGCTCGGCGTCGGAGTGCGGTTGTTGGAAATTGTTCGAACCGAATCGACCCCTCGGGAGCCCACTGCGACGCCGGACGATGGCCAAGCCTCCAATGAGTGGAAGGCCGGGATCCGACGCAAGGCGCCCACGTCAACGAGGGGTTCGAGCAATCCCGACGATCGTGCCCGACGCCCTGCGCGTGCGGCCCGCGCCCGGCTCCCCCGCTCAGCGGTGAGCCTCGGCCGGCTCGTTGCAATCGACGCCGAAGAAACCGAGCACGATGGCGAGGTCCTGGAAGTCGACGACGCCGTCGCCGGTGACGTCGCCGGGGCACTCGCCGGGGGGGATCACCTGCACGACCGCGAAGCCCTGCTTCGTGAGGCCCAGCGGGTCCGTGGCCATGATGGAGAAGAAGTCGTGCCCGATGAAGCCGGGGTCG
>RECZ01000123.1 GCA_007693765.1 Phycisphaerales bacterium
TCGTCGTCGATCTCTGCGGCGTCAACCTCGCCAAGCAGATGCACGTCGGCCACCTCCGCTCCACCGTCATCGGCGACGCCCTCGCCCGCGTCTTCGCCCGCCTCGGCCACGACGTGAAACGCCAGAACCACCTCGGCGACTGGGGCCTACCCATCGCCATGGTCGTCAACGCCGTCCGCTTCGCCGTCGAGCGCAACGCCCTCGACCTCGGCGCCCTCACCCTGGACGACCTCGACCGCATCTACCGCGCCGCCCAGCGCGAGTGCGACGCCGACCGCAAGGGCCTCGCCGCCGTCGAACGCTTCGGCCTCGGGCCCAAGGCCGAAGCCGAACTGCAAGAGCAGGTCCGCGGCGCCGACGAGGCCATCGCACGCGCCAAGCACACGCTCGTCGCCCTGCAATCCGGCGACCCCGCCACCGTGCGCCTGTGGGAGCGCATCGCCGGCGTCACCCTCGACGAGTGCCTCGCCGTGTGCGCGCGCCTGCACGCCGATGTCCGCCCCGAGCACACCGCCGGCGAATCCTCCTACCGCGACGAACTCGCCGACATCGTGCAGGACCTCGAATCCCGCGGCGTCGCCGTCGAGAGCGACGGCGCGCTCGTCGTCCCGCTCAAGGACGAGGGCATCGAGCAGCCCCTGCTCGTGCGCAAGGGCGACGGCGGCTTCCTCTACGCCACCACCGACCTCGCCGGCATCCGCCGGCGCGTGCAGACGCTCGGCGCCGACCGCGCCGTGTACGCCGTCGACGCCCGCCAGTCGCTGCACTTCAAGCAAGTCTTCGCCGCGGCGACGAAAGCCGGCTACGCGCGCACACGCCGCGGCGAAGACGCCGCGCTCGTCCACGCCGCCTTCGGCACGATCCTCGGCGAGGACAACCGCCCCTTCAAAACCCGCAGCGGCGAGAACGTGCGGCTCAGCGCCCTGCTCGACGAGGCCGTCGAGCGCGCCCTCGCCGCCGTGCGCGAGCGCAACCCCGACCTCCCCGAGCCCGAAAAGCGCGCCATCGCCGAGAGCGTCGGCGTCGCCGCCATCAAGTACGCCGACCTCTCCGGCGACCGCGTCAAGGACTACGTCTTCAACTTCGACCGCATGCTCGCCTTCGAGGGCGACACCGGCCCCTACCTCCTCTACGCGCTCGTCCGCACCCGCTCCATCTCGCGCAAGGCGCAGGAGCGCTTCGGCGACGCCGACACGGCCGCCGCAGCGCCCTTCATCGTCGAGGCCCCCGAGGAAAAGACGCTCGCCCTCGCCCTCCTCCGCTACCGGGGCGCGCTCAACGCCGTCGCCGAATCCTGCGAGCCCCACCGCCTCTGCGCCTACGCCTACGACCTGGCCAACGCCTTCAGCGCCTTCTTCGCCGCCTGCCCGGTGCTGCAGGCCCCGGATGAGGGCGCCCGCCTGGCGCGCCTCCGCCTCTGCGCCCTCACCGCCCGCACGCTCGAAGACGCGCTGCACACCCTGGGCCTGCCCACGCTCGAGCGCATGTAGCCGCGCCGGCCGCGACCCATAACCCCGTGCGCCCCCGTCGCGATCCGTCTGCGCCGTCTGCGCCGTCTCGACCGGCCGGACATGCGCCCGCACGCCGCGCAGAGCCTCCGGCCTCGCCACACACGAACCGATCACGCCGATTGGAAAGGGCGTAGATCGGCCGCGCCGCCGGCGACACCCTCGGAGTGAGGCACTTTGGACAAAGCCAGCGTCATCGGAGTTGTGTTCGGGTTGCTCTGTCTGCTGGCCGTCGGCCAGATGGCGTCCAAGGGCAACTGGATGATGTTCTACTCCGACAAGGGGCTGATCATGGTTTTCGGCGGCACCATCAGCGTGCTCTTCATGGCCATGCCCATGGAGAAGCTCAAGTGCGTGCCCGGCTACATCAAGTGCTTCCTCTTCTACAACGGCAAGAGCCCCTCCGACGTCGTGCAGACCATGACCACGCTCGGCGAGAAGGCCCGGCGCGACGGCATGCTCTCGCTCGAGTCCGAGGTCGAGAACATCGACGACGCCTTCCTCGCCTCCGGCCTCAAAATGGCCATCGACGGCGTCGACCCCGACAACATCGAGGCCACCCTCCGCGCCGAGATCATGGCCATGCAGGAGCGCCACGGCGCCGGCAAGAAGTTCTTCGACCTCATCAAGCTCTACGGCCCCGGCTGGGGCCTCGCCGCCACGCTCATCGGGCAGATCGGCATGTTCGCCAACCTCGGCGGCTCCATCGAGATGATGGGCTACATGCTCGCCGTGGCCGTCGTCGCGACCATGTACGCCACCATCCTCGCCAACGCCATCGCCGGGCCCATGGGCGACAAGCTCGCCCTCCGCTCCAGCGAAGAGATCCTCGGACGCGAGATGATCCTCCAAGGCCTCCTCTCCATCCAGGCCGGCGACAACCCCCGCGTCACCCTCGACCGCATGCTCGCCTTCATCCCCATCGCCGGGCGCGACAAGCTCAAGGCCGCCTGACCTGAGAAGAGGGCCCGCTCCGGGCGAACGCCATGGCCGACGATCGCGAAAAACCCAACCAGCACGACGAGGCCGGCAAGCAGCCGCACAAGAAGCGGCGGCACAAGTCGCACGGCGGCGGCCACGGCAAGAAGCACGAGGAGCACGAGGGCGCGCCCGAGTGGCTCATCTCCTTCGCCGACAACGTCACCCTCATGATGGGCTTCTTCGTGATCATGCTCGCCATGAACATGAACAAGGAGTCCGACGGCCCCACCGTCTCGCGCAGCGAGAGCGAAGTGCAGGACGACACCGTCCAATCCTCCGGCTGGACCAACGTCAGCCACCCCCCCTTCATCGACGCCGCCATCGCCATCCGCGAAGCGTTCAACAACCCCGTCGATATGAATTCGACGAACCCCAACGACATCCCCCTCATCCGACGCATCCAGGAACGCACCGGCTCCGGCGTCAGCACGACCCCCGGACAGACCGGGCCGCACGGCAGCGTGCAGTCCGTCCGCACCAGCGACTACTACAGCCGCAGCGGCGTCATCCCCTTCAGCGACTACGCCGACTCGCTCAACGAGCAGCAACGCGAATCCGTCGCCGAGATCGCCGCGCTCCTCCGCGGCCAGCGCTTCATCGTCGAGGTCCGCGGGCACGTCAGCGCCGCCGAGGCCGGCCAGAGCGTCGAACGCGCGCTCAGTCTCTCTCACCAGCGCGCCCTCGTCGTCGCCCACGAACTCGCCGCCCGCGGCGTGCCTTGGTCACGTCTCCGCGTCGTCGCCGTCGGCGACGCCGACCGCGTCGTGCCCCTCGCCTACGACCCAGAAGGCCACAGCGTCAACCAGCGCGTCGAGGTCATGACCACCCGCGAGGTCGCCCCCGAAGACCCCCACCTCCGCGAGCAACAGCGCTCCCGCTGACGCTCATGCGCGCGCCCGCGACGATCACAGCACGTACGACAACAGGAACGCGATCGCCACCAGCACCGCCACGAACGCGATGATCTTCTTCTGCGCGGCCTTGCCCGCGTCGGGCTCGCGCAGGTCGTCGAACGCCTCGTCGTCGTGCCAGCCCTCGTCCTCGTCGTACCCCTCCGAGAACCGGGCCACGTCCGCCTCGGAGGGCGCCTCGCGGTCGGGATCGAACTCTGGCCCGTGCTTCGGGCCGGGGCAACAACTCATCGAACACCTCCGTCGACCCGCGCCGCCGCGGGCCCTCGTGCGTGCCCCATCATACCCCCAGCGCAGCGACAACCACGCCGCGCAGCAACGCGACGCCACGACCGCGCACGGCCGGGCCATCAACCACAGAAGGTTTCGTTAGAGCGTCGCCGAGGTGTACGGCAGCAGGCCCATGTAGCGGGCACGCTTGATCGCCGCGGCGATCATGCGCTGATCGCGGGCCGTCACCGAAAGACGCTTGCGCCCGAGGATCTTGCCGTTGGGGCTGAGCATGCGGCGGAGGTTCTCGACGTCCTTGTAATCGACGTACCGAACACCCGCGGCGCTGGTGCGGGCGGCCTTCACAGTGCCGGGCCCGCCGAAACGATTGAAACGACTCATCTGTAAGTCTCCGTCATGGACTCACGCGGCTCGGAACAACACGCCCCGAGCGACGGAAGGGGGTGAAGAGTCTACCCACACCCCTCCCCGGGTGCCACTCCACCCCACTCCGGGTGCCACTAACCCCCCCCCGGGTGCCACTACACCCCACAGGGGTGTAGTGCCGCAGCACAACAAACCATCCATCCCCCCGGGGGTGCCACTACACCCCGCAGGGGTGTAGTGCCGCAACACAGCAGCCCCCCAAAAACACTCCCCACCCCCCTCAATACGCCCGCGACACCACCGCCTCCGCCACCGCCCGCAGAAACGACTTGGCCGCGCTCTCCGGCGTCGCCCCCTCCAGCCGGGCCGTGGCCTCCCCCACCAGCCGCCGGGCCTCCTCGCGGGCGTAGGCCACCGAGCCGGTGCCCTCCAGCGCCGCCAACAGCGCATCGTGCGCCGCCGCGGCCGCCGCCGGGCCCCGCCCCACGGCCTCGTTCCAGCCCTCGATGAGCGTCAGCGTGCGCCCGCGTTCGATCGCCGGCGCGTGCGCCAGGTGGTGGATGATCGGCAGCGTGAGCTTGCCCTTCTCGATGTCCTTGCCCACGGGCTTGCCCACCACGCGCTCGTCGCCGGTGAGGTCGAGCAGGTCGTCCTGGATCTGGAACGCCACGCCAAGCTTCACGCCGTACGCCCGCATCCCGGCGCACGCCGCCTCGTCCGCCCCCGCGTACATCGCGCCCAACTCGCACGCCGCGCCGATGAGCTCCGCCGTTTTGCGCTCCACGATCTCGTAGTACGTCGGCTCATCAAGCGAAAGGTCGTCTCGGTGGTGCAGTTGCAGCAGCTCGCCCTCGCACAGGCGCGTGGTCACGGCGCCGATGTGCAGCGCCGTGCGCTGCGAATCGAGCGTGCTGCACAGGTGGAACGCCGTCGAGATGAGGTAGTCGCCCAGGATCACCGCGATCTCGTTGCCACGCAGCTTGTTGACCGTCTCCCCGCGCCGGCGCGTCTCCGCCTCGTCGAGCACGTCGTCGTGCACCAGCGTGGCGAGGTGGATCATCTCCACCACCGCGCCCACCGTCACGTGCGCATCGTCGATGTCGCTCGCGCCGAACCCCTCGCCCCGCACCGCCAGCCCGGAGGCCAGCGTCATCACCGGGCGCAGCATCTTGCCGCGGTACCGCTCCACGTGCTCGCACAGCGCCCGCACCGGCGGCAGCTCGGAGCGCATCCGCTCCTGCAGCCGCTCCTCCACGCGCGCCAAGCCCTCCGAGAGCAGCGACAACACCCCCGCGTGCTCGCTCGAGAGCACGCCTTCAAGACCGGCGACGTTGTGCTGCACGCTCATGGGCGGGGCTCACGCTGCGGGGGAAGGGCGACGAAACCCCCATGGTAGGTCGCGCGGCCGCGCCGCCGCCCGCCGCTCACTTCTCGGCGACGATGTAGCAGATCCACGCCGGGTCGGCGTCCCCGCGCTCCGCCGGGACAAACTCGCCGTCGCCCTCGCCCGTGTCCTCCTCCGTCCCTTCCCAGTACACGGTGGACCGCACGAACCCCGCCTCGGCCAGCAGTTCGCGAATCTCCGGCAGCGACCACAGGCGCCAGTTGTACGAGAAGGCCCGGTTCATCTTCGAGCCGTCGCTGAAGTGGAAGTGGATGTAGCACTGCATCTCGCCCGAGATCGGGTCGTACCGCGACTGGTCCCACACGTACGTGAACCCGCCCCGCACGCCCTCCTCGATCTTCCGCTTCTCGCGCACCTCCTTGTGCGCCTCGGAGCCGCCGTAGCAGTCCATGAAGAAGACGCCGCCGGGCGCCAGGCTGTCGCGCACCGAGCGGAAGTACTCGCGCAGTTGGTCGCGGGTCTTGAAGATCCAGTACGAAAAGTTCATCGCCAGCACGGCGTCGACGGGCTCGGTGTTCACCGTCAGCACGTTCTCTTCGCGCAGCGACACACGCTTCCGCGCCGCGGGCTTGAGCCGCCCCACGTTGTGCCGCGCTCCCCACGCCAGCACCTCGGCGTCGAGATCGACGCCGATCGCCACGTTCGTCGGGCGCCGACGCACCCACTCGCACGAGGTGTTCGCCGTGCCGCAGAAGTCTTCACGCAGCGTCCTCGCGCGGCGGCCGCGCAGGTCCTTGAACGTGTCGTCCACGAAGTCGATCTCCGACTCCACCGCCTGGACCGAGTGCTCGTAGAGCACGTGCCGATCCAGACGCGCCGCCATCGGCGTCGCGTCCTTCCGCGACGACGACCCACGCCCCTTGCCCGCCTTTTTACCGGCCTTCTTCCCCGTCTTCTTCGCGGCCTTCTTGTCGACGGGCTTGGGCTTAGCGCCCGCTCCGGACCGCTTCGGCGCGGCGTCGGGCGCGTTCGCGCGCTCATCGCTCGCCGTCAGACGCAGCGTCGCGCCGCGGGACGGGACACCGGGGATCTCGACGCGGACCGCGTCGGCAACGCTCGCACGGCTCAGGGTTCTTGACATGCCGCGAGTGTACGCCAATCGGCCCCGCGCGTGCGGCTAGACTGCGCCGCGCCATGCCCGCACCCACCAACACCCCCGACGCGGGCCCACGCCAGCGCCCGCGCTGGCTCGACGCCGGCACGCACGCGCGCATCGCCTGCGCCGACTGGCTCGACGCCGCGCCGGACCTCGCCCCCGCCTCCGTCGGCCTCCTCTACGCCGACCCGCCCTTCAACACCGGACGCGATCAGGCCGCCCACGCCGGCGCCTACGCCGACCGCTGGGCCACGCCCGACGCCCACGCCGCGTGGCTGCGCGAACGCCTCGAACGCAGCCTCCCCGCCCTCACGCCCGACGCCAACATCCTCATCCACGTCGATTGGCGCAGCAGCCACCACGTGCGCACGCTCCTCGACGACCTCCTCGGCCCCGACCGCTTCGTCAACCACCTCATCTGGTCCTACGGCCTCGGCGGCTCCTCGCCCCGCCGCTTCGCGCGCAAGCACGACGACATCCTCTACTACTGCCTCCACCCCGACCGCCACTACTTCAACCCACCCATGGTCCCCGCCACCAGCCGGCGCATGCGCGGGCAACGAAAAAAAGCCACCGACGTCCTCGACATCCCCGCGATCAACAACATGTCCCACGAACGCTGCGGCTGGCCCACGCAGAAGCCGCTGGCGCTGCTCTCCCTGCTCGTCGAGGCCTGTTCCCCGCCCGGCGCCGCCGTGCTCGACCCCTGCTGCGGATCGGGAACCACGCTCGTGGCAGCGCGTATGATCGGACGCACGGCGTGGGGCGTCGATACGCACCCCGACGCCGCCCGCATCGCGCGCGAACGCCTCCTGGCGCTCGTCCCGAGCACGGAACGATCAGAGAGAGACCGCACATCATGATGAAGAAGGCCCTTGTCGTCATCGCCATCCTCGCCCTGGGCGCCGGCGCGCTGTACCTCGTCGTTTTCCGGGGCGCCCTCGGCGTCGACAACTGGGCCGCGCGACAGGTCGTCCGCATCGTCAACACCTACCTCGAGCCCGACATCGGGTTCGATCGCTTCGAGTTCCGCGCCCCCGGCGTCATCACCTTCCACGACGTCACCCTCACCTCGCGCGACCGCACCCGCATCGCCGACGTCGGCCTCATGCGCGTCACCCTCGACGGCGTGCCCCGCATCGGCCAGCCCATCGTCATCCGCGCCGTCGAACTCGAAGACGCCTACCTCCACCTCATCCGCGACCCCACGGGCGGCTTCAAGGGCCTCATCCCCTTCGTCAAGGCCGACAACGTCCGCGAGCAGGACCGCGTCGACCCCGAGGTGCGCCTCTCCAACGTGCTGCGCATCCGCCACATCGCCCTCCGCAACGCCGGCGTCGAGTACGACGAGGGCGACGGCTCGCCCATGCGCCTCGCCGGCCTCAACCTCGAACTCGACGCCTCGCCCGAGCAGGAAGACGGCGAGGTCTGGCACGAGATCGTCACCGAGTCCGCCCTCGGCGAACTCGCGCACATGCACATCGACGGCCGCCTCAACATCGACCGCATGCGCGCCGACATCCGCGCGTTCACGCTCGACATCGAACTCGACGAATCCTCTTACGAGGTCCTTCCGCCCCAGATCCAGAGCCTCGTCCGCGAGCGCGACGCCAAGGGCGCCATCGCCGTCAACATCTCCGGGACCGCCGACCTCAACGACCCGCTCGGCGCCTCATCCATCAACGCCGATGTCCGCCTCACCGACATCAACGTCGCCGCGGGCGAGTACCGCCTCCACGTCGACACCGGCGCCATCGACGCCCGCCTCCGCGATGGCGTCGCCACGCTCGAACAGTGCGCGTTCACGCTCCTGCAGGGCGAGGCCCGCGTCAGCAACTTCCACGCCGACCTCAACGACGCGGCCATGCCCCTCGCCCTCGAGTGGGAGGCGACCGGCCTGCTCCTCCAGGACCTGCTGCGCACCCGCGCCGAGGGCGAGCCCCTCAAGATCGCCGGCTTGCTCAACAGCAGCGGCGCCGCCAACACCAGCCTCGCCGACCCCGTGAGCGCCCTCGCGGGCAAGGGCACGGTCACCGTGCGCGAGGGCCGCTTCGTCAACCTCCCCTTCATCACCGCGCTCGCCAACGCCATGGACGTCATGTCCCGCCTCCGCCGCGCCGACGCCCAATACACCGACCGCGCCGACATCGAGTTCGACCTCGCCCCCGAGGGCGTGCTCCTCACCCGCAGCGAGATCATCTCCAGCGTCGTCGGCGTCCGCGCCACCGGCACGATCGGCTTCGACTCCTCCCTCAGACTCAACGCCAACGCCGGCCCGCTCGAACGCGTGCAGGGCATGCTCGGCGCCGTCGGCAGCGCGATGGGCGCCATCACCGATCGGCTCGTCACCTACCGCGTCAGAGGCGATCTGGCCAACCCCGAGGTGAGCGTGCGCCCGCTGGGCATCTGATCCCGCCGCGCCCGGCGCGGGCGTTCTCTACCATGCACGCATGACCGATCACGCCGCCCACGACGACGCCCCCCGCAGCGCCGAAGAGACGCACCACCTCGAGCAGCAGCGCCGCACCAACCGCGACGCCGTCGCCGCGCTCGGCGTCAACCCCTACGGCGAGCGCACTGACAACCTGATGCCCCTCGCCGAGGTCCGCGCCCGGTACAACGAACAGGCCGACCTCGACCACCAGGCCAACGCCAAGACCGAGGGCTTCACCGACGCCCGCCCCGTCGTGCGCATCGCCGGGCGCGTCATGCTCCACCGCGACAACGGCAAGCTCGTCTGGATGCAGCTCCGCGACGACTCCGTCTGCCTCGGCGCACGACCCGATGCGCCGCCGCCCGACCTCCAGATCGCCGTCAGCAAGAAAGACTGCGACGAGACCGGCTTCGAGATCGCCAAGCGCACCGACCTCGGCGACCTCGTCATCGCCGAGGGCCCCGTCATGCGCACCAAGGCCGGCGAGATCACCGTCTGGGCATCCTCCCTCCGCCCCGGCGCCAAGAGCCTCGCCCTCCCGCCCGAGAAGCGCGCCGGCCTGCAGGACACCGAGCAGCGCTACCGCCGCCGCTACGTCGACCTCTACACCAACCCCGAGACCATGCGCGTCCTCGCCGCACGCTCCCGACTCGTCCGCGCCGCCCGCGACTTCCTCGACGCCCGCGGCTACAGCGAGGTCGAGACGCCCATGCTCCAGACCCTCGCCGGCGGCGCCGCGGCCAGACCCTTCGTCACCCACATGAACGCGCTGGACATCAGCCTCTTCATGCGCATCGCCCCCGAGCTCTACCTCAAGCGCCTGCTCGTCGGCGGCATGCCGCGCGTCTACGAGGTCAACCGCAACTTCCGCAACGAGGGCCTCGACCGCAACCACAACCCCGAGTTCACCATGCTCGAGCTCTACCACGCCTACGGCGACGTCGAGACCGTCATGGACCTCACCGAGAACCTCGTGCGCGACCTCGCCCGCGTCGTCGCCCGCGAGTTCCACGCCCGCCCCGACGGCGCCCCCCTCCGCCTGCCCTACGACGGCGCCGAGATCGACTACGAATCCCCCTTCCTCCGCGTGCCCTACCCCGAGCTCTTCGAGCGCGCCCTCGGCTTCCCCATGACCGACACGCAGCGCGTGCGCGAGGAAGCGAAGCGGCGCAAGCTCAAGCACGAGGGCCTCGACGATGCGCTCGTCGTCAACGCCCTCTTCGAGGACGCCGCCGAGCCCACGCTCGACCCCGCCCGCCCCACCTTCATCACCGACTACCCCGCCGCCCTCTCCCCCCTCACCCGCCCCAAGCGCGACAACCCCGCCCTCGCCGACCGCGCCGACCTCTTCATCGGCGGCATGGAGATCGCCCCCCACTACACCGAGCTCAACGACCCCGACGTGCAGGCCGCGACGTTCCGCCGACAACTCGCCGGCCTCGACGACGAGGAGAGCACCTTCCGCAACTTCGATGAGGACTTCATCAACGCCCTCAAGGTCGGCATGCCGCCCGCCGGCGGCATGGGCCTCGGCGTCGACCGCCTCGTCATGCTGCTCTGCGACCAGCGCAGCATCCGCGACGTCATCCTCTTCCCCTTCATGCGCCCCGAGGCCTGACCGAGCCCGACGCCTGCGCCGCCGCGACCGCCGCGCCCCGCAAAACGAACAGGGCGCCCGCCTGCGCGAGCGCCCTGCCGAAGGTTCCGGAGTTACGCGCCGTCGTTCAGGCGCCGCACACCGCGCCGAAGTTGCTCAGCACGGAGGAGAGGTCGTTGAAGTCGTACGTCGTTCCGAAGTTGGAGAGGACCTCGGAGAGGTCGGAAAAGTTCACCGCGCCGTCGCCGTTGATGTCGCCCTGCAGCGGCGGATCATCGCTCACGATGCGGTAGATCGACCCGGGGCTGTACCCGACGAAGTACACCTCGCCCTTGGAGTCGCGCCCGAAGGAGGACACCAGCGGCAGGCTCGTCGCCGGGATGCTCGCCACCAACTCGGCGGTGTGCTCCACCACGTTCGACGCCGTGCCGCCCGTCACGTCCATCGACCAGACGCGCCGGAACTGGTAGTCCGCGAAGATGTACCGACCGTTGAACGAGCACATCGTCGGCCCGCGGTACACGTAGCCGCCGGTGATCGAGCGCCCGACCGCGGGGTTGTTGTACTCGTGGATCGGCGGCGTGTGCGGCTCGTACGCCAGCGGCGTGGTGCTGCTGAAGAGGAGCGTGCCCTCCCAGCGGCGCCACCCGTAGTTGCGGGCGCCGGTGTTCGCCGGCTCGTAGTTCACTTCCTCACGCGCGTTCTGGCCGACGTCGGCGATCAGCATCGCGTTGGTCGCGCCCAGGCCCACGGAGTCGAACGACCACCGCCACGGGTTGCGCAGGCCGAACGACCAGATCTCCGGCGCCGCGGTCGCGATCGGCGGGTTGTTCCCCGGCAGGAACGGGTTGGACGACGGCACGGTGTACCCGCCCGCGGCGGTCCGGTCCGGATCGATCCGCAGCATCTTGCCCAGCAGGTTGTTGGGCGTCTGAGAACGGTTGCCGGGGTCGCCGCCGCTGCCGCCGTCGCCCAGCGTCACGTACAGGTAGCCGTCGGGGCCGAACTTGATCAGGCCGCCGTTGTGATTCGTGAAAGGCTGCGCCACGCGCAGGATATCCACGCCGCTGTTCGGGTCGAGCTGCGGCGGGTTGGCGCTGGATCGCGTGAAGCGGCGGATCACCGAGTCGTGCACGGCGCTCTGCTCCGTGAACGAGGCGTACACGAAGCCGTTGTTCGCGTAGTCCGGGTCGAACGCGATCGAGAACAGGCCGCGCTCGCTGCCGGACGTGCTCACCACGCCGGTGAGGTCGATGAGGTCCGTCGCCGTCAGGGCGCCGTTCTGCATCGTGCGCACGCGCCCGCGCTGCTGCACGATGTACATCGTGTCGTCGTTCACCGGGTCCTGGATCAGGTACAGCGGCAGCGAGAGGCCCGATGTCACCAGCGGTTCGAGGCTCAGCGTCGCGAGCGAGCCCGCGCGCGCGTCGGGGGCGGCAAAGGCGAACGCGGCGCTCATCGCGCCGATGCAGGTCAGTGAAAGTCGCATGTGGTCTGGTCTCCTCGTCTGGTGAATCCGTCCTACGAACCGAACACGGCCGCGCCGATACACCCCGCACAAGCCCCCGCGAGCCGCGGCGAACAAAAAACAGCCGGCGATCGTCGTATGTCGGGCCTCCTCGGCCCTCTCTCCACCACGCCGCTCCAAGCGGACGCAGCACGCGCCGATGCACGCACCCTGAATATAGGGCCCGATTCCCCCCCGACAAGAAAAAACTCCGCGACTCTTGCGCCCCCGCCCTCTCAACGCCCGAGAACCCCGCCACAAGGCCGCCGCATCCCCTCCGGGCGCCACGACACAGCCAAATTCCGGGTGCCACGACACAGCCAAAGGCTGTGTCGTGCTATGAACTTCGATGCGTTTCAGACGTTTTGGTTTGCGTTAGGACTTCTGCTCCAAAA
>RECZ01000055.1 GCA_007693765.1 Phycisphaerales bacterium
TGCTCGCGTGGTAAGTCTCCGAAGCAAAATCAGTTTGTTTTCTCTCGCCGGAAGTGTTGCTATAGTCCGGACATACAGCCGGAGTCTGGCCCGGCAGCCGCGTCATAGCGGCCCTGAAGGCGTGTGAAACCTCACCCCCGGCCCGGACCCTCCCATGCAAATTGAGCAGCGTGCGACCAGCGAGGTCGCCCCGTGTGCGACCCCCGCCCCTGACTACACCAGCCCCGACGGCGCCGTGCGTCTCTACCGCGGCGACTGCCTCGACGTGCTGCCGACGTTGGAGGCGGGGAGTGTGGACTGCGTTGTGACTGATCCGCCGTATGGGATCAGCGTCAAGGGCTCGGTGCATCATCGGCAGGCTGGGCGGGGATCTCGCAGGCTTGACTTCTTCGATGGGGATGAAGACTGGCCGATGGTCTCCGCGATCGTCAAGAGGGCTCAGGTGCAGACGCTGCGGCTCGTGAACGAATGCGCCAGCGCCTACTGGTTCTGCGGCCATCGCGTGTTCAGCGATCTCGTTCGCGTCTTCGAGGAAGAGGGATACAGCACCCGGTTCATCGTGTGGTCCAAGGCGTGCCCCGCGCCTCCTCCGCCGGGCTCCGGCTGGTCGTCCGGGGCCGAGCTGTGTGTCTATGCCTACAAGCCTGGCCGGTATTTCGATGGCGCCGAGGCTCCGCGCAGCAACGTCATCGTCGCGGATTCGTACAGGCACGGGCAGCCGGGCAAGGTCGATCATCCGACGCAGAAGCCGCTCGGTCTCATTCAGACGCTGGCGCAAGTTTCCTGTCCACCGGACGGCCTCGTCCTCGACCCCTTCATGGGCTCCGGCACCACCGGCGTCGCGTGCGTGAGAACCGGGCGGCGCTTCATCGGCGTCGAGAAAGAGCCCAAGTACTTCGACATCGCCGTCAAGCGCATCGAGCGCGCGTATGAGGATCAGGCGCTGTTCACACAATGAAGAAATATCCCCCCGTCGCCGGCAACGCTGCGTACGAGGCCCATCGCGAGGCGATGCGGGAGCGATCCGTCGCCAGGTCGCGGAGCGGTCGCGACATCGCCGGCGGTCCCTGGATCCACGAGCCGGTGGACCCCGAACGGAAGGCGGCGTGTTCGCGCGATCTGAAGCTCTTCTGCGAGACGTACTTCCCCGCCATCTTCAACCTGCCCTGGTCGATCGATCATCCCAAGGTGCTCTCGAAGATCGAGCGGGCCGTGCTTCAGGGCGGTCTGTTCGCGATGTCGATGCCTCGCGGCAGCGGCAAAACCACGATCTGCGAGACGGCGTGTTTGTGGGCGATCCTGTACGGCCACCGCGAGTTCGTGACGCTGATCGGGTCGGACGAGGGCCACGCCGTCCAGATGCTCGACGCGATCAAATCGAACATCGAGAACAACGAGCTCATCGAGGAGGATTTCTCCGAGTGCGTCGGGCCGGTGCGCGCCATGGAGGGCATTCACCAGCGGGCCGGCGGACAGCTCTACCACGAGGTCAGGACGCAGATCGTCTGGACCGAGAACGAGATCGTCTTCCCGACGATCCCCGGAAGCCCGGCGTCCGGCTCCGTAGTGCGCGTGGCGGGCATCACTGGGCGCATCCGCGGCATGAAGCACTCGAGGGCCGACGGCACCAGCGTGCGGCCGTCGCTGGTGCTGGTGGACGATCCGCAGACGGACGAGAGCGCGCAGAGCCCTAGCCAGTGCGCCAAGCGCGAGCGTGTGCTGGCGGGCGCCATCCTGGGCCTGGCCGGGCCGGGCAAGAAGATCGCGGGCCTGATGCCCATGACGGTGGTCCGTCGCGGCGACCTGGCCGACCGCATCCTCGATCGCGACAAGCACCCGGACTGGCAGGGCGAGCGGACGAAGATGGTGTACTCCTTCCCGACCAACGAGGCGCTGTGGACGCAGTACGCGCAGATTCGCGAGGACGATCTTCGCGGCGACCAGGGCGCTTGCGAGGCGACCGAGTTCTACCGCCGCAACCGCGAAGCGATGGACGAGGGCGCCGAGGTCGCGTGGGAGGCTCGCCACAACGCCGACGAGCTGAGCGCCATCCAGCACGCGATGAACCTCAAGCTCCGCAACGAGGCTTCCTTCTTCGCGGAGTACCAGAACGAGCCTCTGCCCGATGAGTCGATCGGTGAGGACATGCTCGACGCCGAGGACATCGCGGCGAGAACGAACAGCCACGCGAAAGGCGTCGTGCCGGCGACGGCGACCAAGCTCACCATGTTCATCGACGTGCAGGGCAAGTGCCTGTACTGGCTCATCGCGGCGTGGGAAGAAGATTTCACGGGGTACGTGGTGGACTACGGCACGGAGCCGGAGCAGGCGTCGCAGTATTTCACGCTGCGCGAGGTGCGGCGGACGCTGCAGCAGGCGACGCCGGGCGCCGGCATGGAGGGCGCGATCTACGCCGGGCTGGAGCGGCTGAGCGAGCGGACGATCGGGAGGGAGTGGAAGCGGGATGGCGGCGGCGTGGTGCGCATCGAGAAGTGCCTGATCGACGCGGCGTGGGGCTCCAGCCGCGACGTGGTGCACAAGTACTGCCGCCAGTCGCGGTTCGCGCAGACGGTGATGCCCTCGTACGGACGATATGTGGGCGCGTCGAGCACGCCGTTTGGCGAGTACAAGCGCAAGCGTGGTGATCGCATCGGATTGAACTGGCGTGTGCCGGTGAACACGGGGCGGAGCGTGGTGCGGCATGTGCTGTACGACGCCAACTGGTGGAAGACGTTCGTGCACGCGCGGTTCGGGACCGCGGTCGGCGATCCGGGCGCGTTGACGCTCTTCGGAAGCAAGCCGGATCGCCACTCGATGTACGCGGAGCAGATGGTGAGCGAGGTCTGGATCCGCACACAGGCGCGGGGCCGGACGGTGGATGAATGGAAGCTGAGGCAGCCGGGGCTGGACAACCACTTGTTCGATTGCCAGGTCGGCGCTGCGGTCGCGGCGTCGATGGCGGGCGCGGTGCTCTTTGCAGTCGGTCAGAAACCACAGGAGTCTCGCCGGCGCGTGCGTCTTTCCGACGTGCGCAGGCAGAGGACGGAGCAGCGATGATGGAGCCGTCGTCACGGAAGACTGAATTGGATCAGGACGATCAGGAGCAGGAGCAGCGCGGTGTGCGTTGCCCCGACTGCGGGTGCGGCCATGCGCCGGTGTACTACACGCGACAGGCGACGGGCGGCGTGACGCGCCGGAGCCGTGAGTGCCGGCACTGCGGTCGTCGCTTCATCACGTCCGAGCAGCGTGTGGGAGGGTGAGGCGGCGAACCGAGTTCCACATCTGGAACGATTTTCCGGGCCGAGTTCCAGACGCTGGAACGATCTTCCGAATGTGCCGCTTTTGATCGCCTGCGAGCCCCCTGACCGGCTATCTCATCACGGAGATGGCCGAGAACCTCACATCTGAGATCGCCGAGAACGCCGCGGGCCCGAAGATGGCCCGGGGTGACGAGGGCGCTGTCGAGCAGCACTCGCTGCGCGACCAGATCGAGGCGGATCGCTACCTTGCATCGAAGAGCGCTGCGAAGCGCCGCGATCGCGGCCTTCGTATGTCTCGTCTGGCGCCGCCCGGCGCGGGGGAGATGAGCTGATGCCGCTCTTCGGTCGACGCAAGTCGGAGACGCAGGCGAGTGCAAGCTCGCCGCCCCGCGTCGTTGTCGACGCCGCGCGTCGCCTGATCCGGGGTCGGTTTGACGCCGCGACCAACAACGACGTGAGCCGCCGCCACTGGGCGATGGCCGACTCACTGAGCGCCGACGCCGCGGCCTCGCCGGGCGTGCGCCGCATGCTCCGCGACCGAGGCCGCTACGAGACCGCGAACAACAGCTACGCCAAGGGCATCGTCCTCACGCTCGCCAACGACACGGTCGGATCCGGTCCGCGTCTGCAACTGCTCACCGACAACCCCGACATCAACGACCGCGTGGAAGAGGCGTTCGCGCAGTGGTGCAAGGCGATCGATCTGCCCGAGAAGCTCCGCGCCATGCGCATGGCCCGGGCCGAGGCCGGCGAGGCCTTCGGCGTCATGGCGCAGAACCCGAGGCTCAATTCCAGGGTGAAGCTCGACCTACGCCTCTTCGAGGCCGACCAGGTCGCGACTCCGACGATCACGTCCCTGGATCCGAACGCCGTCGACGGCGTCGTCTTCGACGCGTGGGGCAACCCCGTCGAGTACCACTTCCTCAAGCGGCACCCGGGCGATGTGGCGCGCTCCGGGCAGTTCGCCTTCGGTCATGAGTACGACACCGTCCCCGCGCGGAACGTGATCCACTACTTCCGCGCCGACCGGCCCGGCCAGTCGCGCGGCATCCCCGACATCACGCCGGCGCTGCCGCTCTTCGCGCTGCTGCGCCGCTACACGCTGGCGACGATCGGGGCTGCGGAGACCGCGGCCAACTTCGCGGGCATCCTCTACACCGACGCCCCCGCGGGCGGTGAGTCGGAAGCGGTGGAGCCCATGGACTCCATCGAGCTCGAGGCGAGGGCGCTGCTGACCATGCCCGGCGGCTGGCGCATGGAGCAGATGCGGGCCGAGCAGCCGACGACCACGTACAACGAGTTCAAGCGCGAGATCCTCAACGAGATCGCCCGCTGCCTGAACATGCCGTTCAACGTCGCCGCGGGGAACAGCTCGGGCTACAACTACGCCTCGGGCCGGCTCGACCACCAGACGTACTTCAAGTCGCTTGAGGTGGAGCAGGACTTCATCGAGCGCAAGGTGCTCGACCGACTCTTCGCCGCGTTCCTGGACGAGGCCGTGCTGATCACAGGCCTGCTCCCGCTGCAGGTGCGCAGCATGATCGCCGCCGGCGAACTGGATCACCAGTGGTTCTGGGACGGGCGTGAGCACGTCGACCCTGCCAAGGAGGCGATGGCGCAGGAGCGCCGCCTGAACAACAACACGACCACGCTCGCCGCCGAGTACGCCCGCAAGGGTCTGGACTGGGAGCACGAGCTGCGCCAGCGGTTCAAAGAGAAGGCCAGAGATATGGATCTGCGCCGCGAGTTCGGCCTGCCGGAGTCGGAGCCCGAGTCCGCGTCGTCGATGCAGGCGATGGTCGCCGAGGCGGTCGCCCTCGCGCTCGAGGAGATCAACACCCATGAATAAGACGCTCCAGGGACGCATGATCCGCGCCAGCGCCGGGAACACGCCATCATCGCTCCAGCTGGTCGCTCCGGTTGGGGATCTCGTTGCGGCGAGAGGCGACGCCAAGGACGGCGAGCCCTCGCCGCGACGTTTCAGCATCACCGCCTACACCGGCGGACTGATGCGACTGTTCGCATGGGAGCATCCCGTCGTCATTGACCTGGCGGGCATGGAGATCGCCGGAAAGAGCAGGCCGGTCCTCAAGGACCATCGTGAGAGCCTGATCGTCGGCCACACCACCAAGATGGAAGTGGTCGCGAACGAGCTGCTCGTTGACGGCGTCGTGAGTGGCGCCGGCGCTGTGGCGCGTGAGGTGGTCGAGAGCAGCCTGGCGGGGTTCCCGTGGCAGGCTTCGGTCGGCGCTTCCGCCGACTCGGTCGAGGAGGTCGCCGCGGGCGCGACCGTCAACGTCAACGGACGTGAATTCACAGGGCCGCTGTACGTGGTCCGTGCATCCAAACTCAAGGAAATCTCGTTCGTCGCGCTCGGCGCCGACGACGACACCGCGGCGCGAGTCGCAGCGAATCAACGCAAGGAGGCGAACAAGATGGGCTTTGAAGCATGGGTAAAGGCACAGGGATTCGAGCTTGAGTCTCTGACCGATCAGCAGCGCAAGACGCTGCAGGCTGCGTACAACGCCGAGATCGAGGCGAAGAAGGCGGCGGGCGATCCGCCGAGCAACGCCCCGAAGGATGAGCCCAAGGACGCCCCGGCGCCCCAGCTCACCGCGACCGCGGCGAACACCGACGACATCGTCGCCAAGATTCGGGCGGATTACCAGGCGGAGGCCAACCGCATCAAGGACATCCGCGCCATCTGCGCCGGTAAGCACGACGACATCGAGGCCAAGGCCATCGGCGAGGGCTGGGGCAAGAGCCAGACCGAGCTGGAGGTGCTGCGCGCATCGCGGCCCAACGTGAACTCGGTGCGCGGCAACTCCTCGGGGTCCAACCCGATGGCGATCGAAGCGGCCCTGTGCATGTCGGCCGGCATGAACGAGGCGACGGCCGGGAAGCACTACGACGAGAAGACGATGGAGGCCGCGACAGCGCCCGGGATGCGCGGCGCCGGGCTGCAGACGCTCTTCTACGACGTCATCGCCGCCGCCGGCGGCTACGCCCGCGCCGGCAAGATCGACAACGACACGATCAAGGCCGCCTTCCGTGCCGATCAGCAGCTGATCCAGGCGTCGGGCGGCGCCGGCTTCAGCACGCTCTCGCTCTCCGGCATCCTCTCCAACATCGCCAACAAGGTGATGCTGATGGCCTACGAGGCTGTGCCCAGCGTGGCGTCGCTGATCGCGTCCGAGTCGGACGTGAGCGACTTCAGGGAGGTCACCCGCTTCCGCCTGACTGGGCAGGGCGTCTTCGAGAAGGTCGCCGCGGACGGCGAGCTGAAGACCGCCGAGCTCAGCGAGGAGAGCTACAAGAACAAGATCGACACCTACGGGCGGATGATCACGCTTACGCGGCAGATGATCATCAACGACGACCTCGGCGCCTTCCTGCAGATCCCGCGCATCATCGGCCGCATGAGCGCCCTGAAGCGCGAGGAGGCGCTCTTCGAGCTCCTGCTGTCGAACCCGGGCTCGTTCTTCGCCGCGGGCAACGACAACTTCCTCGACGGCGCCGACACGGCTCTGTCGATCGACTCGCTGACGCTGGCCGAGCAGGCCTTCCTGGACCAGACGGACAGCGAGGGCAAGCCCATCATGCTGATGCCCAGCGTCCTGCTGGTGCCGACGTCGCTCAAGGTCCGGTCCCAGCAGCTCATGACCGAGACGCGCGTCAACGAGACGACCACGGCCAACCTGCCCTCGCCGGCCAACAACCCGCACGTGGGCAAGTTCACGCCGGTGGCGTCTCCGTACCTGAACGCTCAGGGCATCGCCGGCGGCACCGACAAGGCGTGGTACCTCTTTGCCAACCCGATGGACGTGGCGGCGATCGACATCGCCTACCTGCGTGGGCGCCGCGTCCCCACCATCGAGAGCGGCGAGACCAACTTCAACACGCTGGGCATGCAGTGGCGCGGCTACTTCGACTTCGGAATCCGCATGCAGGACCACCGCGCGGCGGTGAAGATGAAGGGCGAGAACTGATCCATGGCGCGGCGCAACAACAGACTGAGCGTCGGCGCCGGGCCGACCTGGACAGATGTGTTCAGGTCGGCCGACGCCGGCGGCGCAGACGGCCGCAGCGGCGCGCGGGAGCTTCTTCTCTCCTGCGCCGCGGACTCCGACAACCCCATCGAGTACCGCGTCGAGGCGCCGGCGGATCCGGCGGATCAACAGGCGCGTCTCAACCCGGGAGAGGCCGCGCGGATCAGGGGGGCGAATCAGTTCATTCGCCACGTGGTGATGCGCGGCGTGGGCGGCGCGGCCACGGGCGGCGTCGAGGAAATCAGCTTCTGACACTGACAGCGACACAGTCACAGACACAGCAAGGAGGCCAGCAATGGCAGGTGTGAAGTTTCGACATGAGGGCCTGGCGGTGGACTACACGCCCGGCGCCGCGGTTTCGGCGGGCGACGTGATCGTCCAGGGCGACCTGGTCGGCGTGGCCCGGCTGGACATCCCCGCGAACCAGCTCGGCGCCCTGGCGGTGTCCGGCGTCTTCGAGTTCCCCAAGGCGACCGGAGGCAGCGAGGCGCTGGCCGCCGGCACGACCGTGTACTGGGACGCCGGCGACGACGTCGTCACCGACGACGACGACACGGGCTCGAACGCGCTCGTGGGCAAGGTCGTCAGGGCGGCCGCGGACGGCGACGCCACGGTCTGGGTGCGTCTGAGCCAGTGAGTGACGGAGGCGAGCCGTGGCGGACCTGCTCGAACGCGGATCTGAGTTCCTGTCGCGCAAGCGGCACGCGCACATGTCGCGGACGGTCGTGTACTCGCGCGGCGGGGAGACCGTGGAGCTGCAGGCGACCGTCGGCAGGACCGAGTTCGAGCAGCAGGATCGCTTCGGCGTCCTGCAGCGCACCGAGTCGAAGGACTTTCTCGTGCGTTCCGAGGACCTGGTCTTCTCCGGCGCCCGCGTCGAGCCGCAGTTCCACGACCGCATCCTCGACTCCGACGGCTCGCAGACGTGGATCTACGAGGTCATGGCGCCCGGCGGGGAGCCTCCATTCCGTTTCAGCGATCACAGCCGCCGCACGATGCGGATCCACACCAAGCTCGTCGGCAAGGAGGCCGCCTCATGAGTTGCGAACACGGCAACGGCAACGGGAAAACGCGGTGGGCGGCGCCGGCTCTGGCCGGGGTGCTCGCCCTCATTGCGTTCACGGTGCAGTGGGGCGTGGTGAACACGCGTCTCGACGGCGTCGAGAAGCGGCTTGACGAGCTGCTCATGGAGTCGGGGCACACGCGGAACGCGATCATCACCATCGAGCGGCGCGTGGCCTTCATCGAGGGCGCCGCCGCGGTGCTCGAGAGGGGAGGCAGGCAGTGAGCGCGGTCGTCGTCAGGCTCGCCAACGCGGTCGCCGCGGCGCTCAACAGCGAGCCGCTGGCGCCCGGACTGGTTGCGGTGCGTGAGTACATGCCGCTCTTCGACCTTGGCAAGATCGGCGCCGACGCACAGGTGATCGTGTCGCCGGGCGGGCTCGTGGTCACGCCCGTATCCAGGTCGCATGCGCACTTCGACTTCTCCGTCGAGATCAGCGTGCAGCGGCGTGTGTCGCACGAAGACACGGATCAGATCGACGCGATGTTCGGGCTGGTCGAGCGCATCGAGGATCGACTGCGGCAGAAGGAACTGGACTCCATGCCGGAGGCGCAGTGGATCGGAAGCGAGCACGAGCCGTTCATGCCCGTCGAGCATCTGGAGCGGATGAGCGTTTTCACCGCCGTAATGACCATCACATACCGGGTCAGGCGACAGACAGGCTGACTAAGAGAACAGGGAGGTTCCAGAATGGGCGCCACACAGGGCATGTTCGCAAAATTGTTCTTCCGCCTCGGCGGCCATACCACGGCCAACCCGTGGGTGGAGCTCGACAACGTCCGAGACGTCACGCTCTCGCTGGAGGCGGGCGAGGCGGACGTCACGACCCGGGCAAACGACGGTTGGCGGGCGACGCTGCCGGGCCTCCGGGACGGCGATCTCGAGTTCGAGATGATGTGGCTCCCCGGCGACGCCGGCTTCGAGGCCATCCGCAACGCGTTCCTCTCGAGCGGCCCGATCGGCCTCGCCGCGATGGACCGGGCCGGATCGAGCGGCGAGGGACCGATCGCCACGTACTCCATCACGAACTTCACGCGCTCCGAGCCGCTCGAAGAGGGCATCACCGTCAGCGTGACGGCCAAGATCCGCGAGTTCGGAAACTGGAGCACGTCGGGCGTCACCTGATCATGAGGCGCTTCGGCGCCGTTCGAACGTTCACCGCGCCCGCGGCGATCGCCGCGGGCACGCACACAGACAGAAAGGATCCATGCCATGGCGCTGCTGAGCGTGCTTCAGGCTGTTCGAGAAGAGAGCGAGATCGAGTTCGTGGCCGCGGACGCCGGGGGCGACGAGTTCGTTAACACGGGTCGCGAGGCCGTCATCATCACCAACAACGACAGCACACCGAAGACGTTGACGATCGTCACCCAGCAGACCGTCGACGGCGAGGCGGTGGACGACAAGGAAGTCGTGGTTCCGCCCGGCGAGACGCACCTGGTCGGCCCCTTCCCCACCGGCATCTACAACCGGCCCGCCGACAGTCGTGTCGAGTTGGAGTATTCCGCCGTCACCGACGTCACGGTCGCCATCGTCCGCATCGCCTGACCTCAAAGAGGTGAACCATGGCGCTCATTCCTGTTCTCAGCGCCAATCGCGAGGACCAGAAGATCGAGTTCGTCGTGGCGTCGGCGATGGGCGATGAGTTCGTCAACACTGGGCGCGAAGGACTGCTCGTCCGCTCGGCGCTCGCGGGCGGCGGGGAGTCGCTCGCCATCCCGATCACACTCAAGATCGACGGGCTGGACGTGGCGCCGAAGCAGATCGCCATGCCGGCGGGCGATGCCTGGAGCTTGTTCGGTCCCTTCCCCCGCGATGTGTATTCCGATGGTGATGGGCTGGTGCGATTCCAGTTCAGCCAGATCAACCAGGTGAGCGTTGCGGTCCTCCGCATCGCATGAAGAGAGATTCTTACATGAAGCAGTTCAAGGACAATGAAGGCCGGACGTGGGACGTCGTGATGGACACCACCGCGCTGAAGCGCGTGCGGTCGCTGCTCGGCGTCGACCTCATGCAGCTCATCAACGGCGACCTGGTGGCGAAGATGCAGGCCGATCCGGCCCTGGTCGTCGACGTCGCCTATGTCATGTGCAAGGACCAGGCGGACGAGCGCGGCGTGAGTGATGAGGACTTCGGCCGCGCCATGCGAGGCGACCCGATCGCCTACGCGACGCAGGCCGTGCTCGATGAATTCTGCGAGTACTGCCCGGACCCTCGCGACCGGGCCGCCCTCGGGCGCGTTCTGGCCGCCATGCGGGCGGTGATCGATCGGAAGATGACGGAGCGCGAGGAGACGATGACGCAGGAGGCGATCGAGCGGGAAATCGAAAAGGCCGTCGATGCGTCGCTGCCGACGCGTGGCGGCTCGTCTACGAGTGCGCCGGCGTCGCCGGCGTCGACCCCGGGCCGTTGACGCTGCGCGAGCTGGTGGCGATGGCGGAGGGCCGCGAGAAGTCTGAATCGCGGCGGCAGAGCTGGCTGATGTGTCTGATCGCGAACATCCACCGCGACCCCAGGAAGTCGCGAGCGAAGAAGCCCAAGGACTTTGACCCGTTCAGCGAAGAGAACAAGCCGGTGAACGACATTGCAGGATTGCGAGCCGCGTTCGAGAGAGCGTCGGCGGGAAAGGAAGCCCAGCGATGAAGAAGAACAAGATCATGTACGCGATGGCGGCGATCGTGGTGTGCGGCGTCGCCGTGTTTGTCGGCGGATGCCTCGGCGCTGAGCAGGCGGACGTGATCCGCTCGGAGAGCTCCGCGACCGTGGAGCAGTTCGAGACTGATCTGGATGCGCTGCGTGAGCAACTGGCCGCGGCCCAGGCTTCTGGCGACGCCGAGGCCATCGCGCGGGCGGAGAAGAGCGTGGCGCTGATGGAGAAGATCCTCGAGCACGCCCGCCGCGGCGACGCCGTCCTGCAGGCGTCGATCAATCCCGACGGCAGCATCAACATCGAAGCGATCGCCCAGGAGACCGCTCCCTACCTGCCCTTCCCGTGGAACGTGGCCGTGGTCCTCGGCGCCGGCGTGGTGGGACGGGTGCTGGCCGAACGCCAGATCCGAGCGATCCGCACCGCGCAGCAGCAGGCCGAGACTGACCGCGACAGCATCATTCTCGGCATCGATGCGGCGCGGGCGGCGGACCACGACCTGGCCAAGCTGATGAAGGAATACAAGGGCGACATCCTGGAGCACTACACCGACAGCGCCCACGAGCGCGTCGAGAAACTGAGCGTGACCTGATGGCGGTGACCATGCGACTGCGACGGATGAACTTCGATCGGCGCGGCCTGCAGCGCCGCGCCGATCGGGGCAAGCTGCGCGGCGTGGGGATCGCCGGCGCCATCGTCCGCAACAGCGCCCGCCGATCGATCGGCGAATCGCCGGGAACGACCAGCCCGGGCTCCATCCCGCTGGTGCAGAAGCGATTCCTGGTGCGGCTGATCCGCTCGGCGGTGGATCGGCGCACGGGAACCGCGGTCGCCGGCCCGACCACGAATCCGCGTGTGGCCGGCGCCGCGAGGTTCATGCGGACACTCGAGATGGGCGGGGAGCTCCCGGAGACGATCACCTTCCGCAACCGCCGTGGCGGCGGACGCAGGCGTCGCACCGTGACCGTGCCTCGCCGCGTTCGTCGCATCGCAGCCAGGCCGTACATGCAGCCCGCCGTGCGTCGCGAGCGTCGCAACATCACCAGGGCATTCCAGGGCGTCATTCGCTGAGATAAGATAGGAGACTCGTGTGGGAGCGTCAGGCGGCATCAGAGCGGGCAGGGCCTTCGTCGAGCTCGGCGTCGATGATCGCATGGCCCGCGGTCTGCGCAACGCCCAGCGACGCCTGCAGGCCTTTGGCGCGGGTGTGCGGGCAATCGGAACCGGTTTCACCGCCATCGGCGGCGCTGTGCTGGCCCCGCTGGGGCTCGCCACGCGCACCTTCGCCCGCGCGGGCGATGAGCTCGACAAGATGAGCGCCCGCACCGGCATCAGCGTTGAGGCGCTGTCTGAAATGGGCT
>RECZ01000132.1 GCA_007693765.1 Phycisphaerales bacterium
GCAGCGGTGAGCAGCACTTCCCCGGTAATGGCGTTAACAGTAGCGTTAGGAGTTGGCCCGACGCCCTCCGGCGCGGCGGCATCGACCGCGAGATCCTCGGCATCCTCAACCTGCACGATCGCGTCGACACCGTCGCCGAGGACGCCGCCCGCGAGAGCTGGCAGAGCTTCACGAACTCGCTCACCGCCCCCAAGCCGCTGCGGCTTCGCGTGGGCCTCATCGGGAAGTACGCCGCGTTGCGCGACGCTTACGCCTCGATCGAGAAATCCGTCGAGCACTGCTCCGCGATGCTCGGATGCGAGACCGAACTCGCGTGGATCGAGGCCGACGACGTGGACGACGCCAACGCCGCCGCCCGCTTCGCCGATGTCGACGCGGTGATCGTGCCCGGCGGCTTCGGGCTGCGCGGCGTCGAGGGCAAGGTCGCCAGCGTGCGCCACTGCCGCGAGTCGGGGCTGCCGTATCTTGGCATCTGTCTCGGATTCCAGGCCGCCGTCATCGAATTCGCCCGCAACGTGATGGGCCTCGAGGGGGCCAACTCCTCTGAGTTCGACCCAAACTGTCCGTATCCCGTGATCGGGCAACTGCCCGAGCAGAAGCGGATCGAGCAACTCGGCGGCAGCATGCGTCTGGGCGGGCAGGACGTCGCCCTCAGCCCCGGCACGCTCGCGCACTGGCTCTACGAGGGCCGCACGAGCATCCGCCAACGATTCCGCCACCGCTACGAGGTCGAGCCCGAGTTCGTCGAGCGCATCGAGAAAGCGGGGATGATCTTCTCCGGGCGCCACCCGGCGCACCCGATCATGCAGATGCTCGAGCTGCCCCAGCCCGTGGCCGGCGCGGGCTCAGGGGGGTCCGAGGGTTCAGCGGGACCGAAGATCACCCATCCCTACTTCGTTGGCGCCCAGTTCCACCCCGAACTCGTCAGCCGCCCGCTGCGACCTGAGCCGCTCTTAATGGGCCTCATCGCCGCGGCCATCCGACGCAAGAAGCCCGATACGGACCTCGGTCGCTGGGTCCGCACCGCGCCCACCACACGCTCGCGCAACGGCGCAAGCGGCGTGGCCTCGGTCTGCTGAGGCCGCCGGCGCAGATTGGCGTCCGGTGACCGACGCGCGCCGCAACAGTCGGCCGCACGTTGGCGTCGAGAACGCATCCTTCGGCCCACGATCGCGACGCAGCGATTGAGCGCTGGCTCGTGTCGCGGAGAGGCCTAGGGTACAACTCACCCTCACGGACGACTTCCGATTCACACCCGGAGCCGCCACAGTTCTCACGCGGCTCCGGCGCGAGCGATGCCAAGATGATGAGCGAGATGGCGTGGTACATCCCGGTGTTGATCTTCGTTGCGCGCATCTGCGACGTTTCGATCGGGACGGTGCGCCTCATCATGATGATGTCGGGCAAGCGCGTGACCTCGGCGATTCTGGGCTTTTTCGAGGTCGTGATCTGGGTGCTGGCGGTGGGGGGGGTGCTCCAGTTCCTCACGCACCCGCTGGCGCTGATCGCCTACGGCCTGGGGTTCTCCGCCGGCGTCTACGTGGGGATGATGATCGAGCACAAACTGGCGCTCGGATACCGCATGGTCCGGGTGATCAACCCCGGCGCCGAGGCCGATCTGGCGACGCTGCTCCGCGAACGCGGCTACAGGGTGACGCGCGTGGACGGGCGCGGGCGCAGCGGGCCGGTGGAGGTGGCGTTCATGGTCGTGCGGCGGCGCGCGGTCGAGTCGTTGCGAAAACTGATCGAAGAGATCGCGCCGCAGGCGTTCATCACCATCGAGCGTGTGGAGCGCGCCGGGGGCGGCTCGCTCCCCGACGGCCCCTTCATCTCGCGTCGGCCGTGGGGCTTCCAGGGGCTGATGCGGAAGTAGCCCGCGCCCTGCGCCTCAATCGTCGGCCCCGGCGCTCGCGGGCGCCGGGGCGCCACGTATCGCGGCCAGAGCCGGACGCAATGCGCCCTGCTGTGGCGAGGGATCGTCGTTCTCCGCGTCGCCCTCGTCGGCGCTCGGTGCGCTCGGGTGCGCTACGGCGTCGGCTAGACTGTACGGGTGGAGTCGCGCATGCCCCATGGCGTCATGTTTCAATTCTTTGAATGGCATTACCCCGCGGACGGCTCGCTGTGGCGTCGGCTGGAATCGGAGGCGGAGCGGTTGCGGGCGCTCGGCGTGACGGCGGTGTGGGCCCCGCCGCCGTACAAGGGCATGGGCGGCGCGAAGGACACGGGGTACGGGCTGTACGACCTCTACGATCTCGGGGAGTTCGATCAGAAGGGCTCGGTCCGGACGAAGTACGGGACACGGGACGAGTTCGAGCGCGCACTGAAAGCGTCGCACGCGGCGGGGCTGCGCGTGTATGTCGATGTGCAGTTCAATCACCGCATGGGGGGCGACGAGCTCGAGGAAGTGGAGGTCGAGGAGGTCGATTGGGACAACCGCGAGGAAGTGGTCGGCCCGCCGCACACGATTCGAGCGTGGTCGCGGTTCACGTTCCCCGGCAGAGCGGGGGCGTACTCATCGCTGACGCTGCATCGGGATCACTTCAACGCGTTCACCTACAACCACGACGCTCCCGACGAACGGAAACTCTACCGCGTCGTGGGCAAAGCGTTCGCAGAGGACGCCGGCGTCGGCGGCGCCGCGACCGATTATCTGCTGGGGGAGAACGTGGACACGTCGCACCCCGAAGTGCGCGCCGACCTCTTCCATTGGGGTGAGTGGTTCGTCGGGACGTTCGGCGTGGACGGGTTCAGGATCGACGCGGTCAAGCACGTGTCGACCGGGTTCGTGCGCGACTGGTTGTCGCACGTCCGGGGGAAGTTCGCGGACCGCGAGCTGTTCGCCGTCGGGGAGTTCTGGAGCGGCGAGCTCGACGAGCTCGATCGCTATATCGATCGTCTGGACGGCGCCGTCTCGCTCTTCGATGTGCCGCTGCATCTGCGGTTCGCGGAGGCGTCGGAGAAGGGGAGTGAATTCGACCTCCGGACGATCTTCCACGGGACCCTCGTGGAGCATCGCCCCGACGTGGCGGTGACGTTCGTCGACAACCACGACACCCAGCCGGGGCAGACCATCGGCACATGGCTGAAGGACTGGTTCAAGCCGCACGCGTACGCGTGCATCCTTCTGCGTGAGCAAGGATACCCCTGCGTGTTCTACGGCGACTATTACGGCAACAAGGACGAGAAACATCGTCTGACAAGCCATCGCGCCGTGATCGACGCACTGCTCAAGGCGCGCACGCGGATGAAAGGGGAGCGGCGGGATTACTTCGATCACCCCAACTGCATCGGGTGGGTGTGGACGGGGGACGAAGCCAATTTTCCCATCGCGACGTTGCTCAGCAACGGCGACGCGGGACGAAAACGAATGCGCGTCCCGTTCGGACGGCGCGTGTACCGCGACGTCACGGGCGGTGTGCCGGGGACCATCACCACGGACGACGAAGGCGCGGCGGAGTTCACGTGCCCGGCCGGCGGGATCAGCGTGTGGTGCGCTGAGGAGTAGCCATCGAGTTCGCTGGCGGGCCTCTTTCCCGACCGGTCGACTCATCTCGCGAACGCCGTGGGGATTCAAACGCCTCGTGCGGAAGTAGCCCGCGCCCTGCGCCTCAGTCGTCGGCCCCGGCGCTCGCGGGCGCCGTCGCGCCGCGCATCGCGGCCAGAGCCGGACGCAACGAGCCCTGCTGCGGCGAGGGATCGTCGTTCTCCGCGTCGCCCTCGTCGTCGCTCGGCGCGGCGTCGGCGGCCGTGCGCTTGATCTGCCCCGCGGGGCCGATGTCTTCGAAGCGGACGCTCACCCGGCGCGACACGCCCCGCTCCGGCATCGTTACGCCGTAGAGCAGGTCGGCCTCGTGCATGGTGCGCTTGTTATGGGTGATGACGATGAAGTGGCTGCGGTCGAGGAACTGCCGCACCACGGCGCAGAATCGCCCGACGTTAGCCTCGTCGAGCGCGGCGTCGACCTCGTCGAGCACGCAGAAGGGCGAGGGCTTGCTTTGGAAGATCGCCATGAGGAGGGCCACGGCGGTCATCGTCTTCTCGCCGCCGGAGAGCTGCGCGATGGTGCGCGGCTCCTTGCCCGGCGGCTTGGCCACGACGTCCACGCCCGACTCCAGCCAGTCGATCTCGCCGGTCTCGGGGTGGGGGATGAGGCGGAGCTCGGCCTTGCCGCCGCCGAAGAGCTTGCGGAACATGCCGTCCTTGCCGGCGAAGTTGGCCTGGATCGTCTCAAACGTCTCGCGGAAGCGGTCGCGGCTGGCGTTGTTAAGGCGGTCGATGAGCTCCTCGAGCATCGCCCGGGCCTCGTCGATGTCGCCGACCTGCTTGATGAGGTCTTCGTTGCGCGATTCGAGGTTGGACTCTTCTTCGATCGCGTCGAGGTTGACGTTGCCCAGCCGGCGGATCTCGGTCTTGATCTCCTCGGCCTCGGCGGTCATGGCCCCGGTGTCGACCGGCTCCCGCTCCGACGCATCCGCGGCCCACGCCGCGTAGGCGCCGGGGAGGTCGAGCCCGATGTCGTCCTGCGTGCGCTCTTCGAGCGTTTCCCGGCGCACCTCGAGCTCGCGGCGGCTGATCTCCAGCGATTGCCAGTCGCGTTCGACGTGCTGGGCGTGCTCGCGGGACTCGTTGAGGCGTTCGGAGAGCTCGCGTGAACGCTCGGCGGCGCGGAGAAGGTCGCCCTGCATCGCCTCGATCCGCGTGGCGGCGTCGGCGCACGCCGCGACGGCTCGCTCGATCTCTACGCCCGCCTCTTCGACGGCGCGCTCGTGCGCGCCCATGCGGTCCACGCACTCGCGTTGCTGCTCCTGGGCGTGCTCGGCGCGTCGTGCGGCCTCGGAGGCGTTGTTCTCGATCTCGCGCAGCTCGCGACGGGCCTGCGAGAGCTGCTCGGAGCGCTGCCCAACCTCGACGCGGGCGTGCGTGACGGCCTCGTTGGCCTCGTCGACGCGCGCCTGCAGGCGGGCGATGCACGCCTGCGCCTCTTCGAGGAGGGCCGTCTGTTCCTCCAGCAGGCCTTCGAGCTTGTCCGCGCGGGCCACGAGATCGGTGCGCCCGCTCTCGAGCGTTTCGAGACGCCCATCGATCTCGCGCAGCTCTTCGTGCACGCCCTCGCGCTCGCGGTCGAGGCGGGAGAGTTCGGCGTCGAGGCGGTCGCGGCGGGCGTCGTTGGCGGCCAGGGCGCGGCGTTCCTCCGCGATGGCGCTGCGGACCTCCGCCCGCCGGGCGTCGAGGGCCGCGGCTTGTTCGTCCAGGCGGCGCAACACAACGCGTTCGCTCTCGATGCGGCTGCGCAGCCCGGCCGCGAGCGTCTCGAGTTCGACGTGCTCGGCACGCCGTTGCAGCAGGCCGCGCCCGCTCTCTTCGCCGCCGATGGGCCCGGCGAGCACGCGTCCGTCGGGCTCGAGCACCTCCCCCGCGCGGGTGACGAATCGCGCCCGCAGGCTCGACATGGGGCCGGCCGCGAGCATCATGGCGCTGTCGAGGTCCGGCACGAGGTACGTGCGGCTGAGCAACCCGTCGAGGGCGTCGCGCACGCGCACATCCGCCTCCACGAGGGAGCGCACGGGGACGAGCGAGTGCGGCGGCAGGGCGAGTGAATCGGCGCAAGGATCGGGCGCGATCGGCGCGGCCACCCCGTGCAGCGGCAGGAAGACGACACGCCCGGGCAGATCGGCCAATGCTCCCGATGACGAGAGCGACGAGAGCGAGTCGACCACCAGCGCCTGCAGGGCGCGTCCCAGCGCGGCCTCCACGGCGGGCGCATCCTCGGCCTGCACGCGCAGCATCTCGGCCAGCGGCGCCACGACGCACGCGCACGACGCGTCGCCCTCGTCGCGACGGTCGAGCACAGCGCGGGCGGCCTCGCCGAGCCCGGCGCGGGTTTCGATCATCTCGTGGAGCGTCGCGCAACGGCTCTCGACGCGCACGAGTTCCTGCTCCTGCTCGTTGAGGCGCTCCGAGAGCGTGCGCTGATCGCCGACGAGAGCGGACGAATCGTTGTCTAGCGATGCGGCGTCGCGCTCCAGTTCGCCCGCCTTCGATTCCCGCTCTGCGCTGGCCCGCGATGCCGCTTCGAGGTCGGTGCGCAGCGACTTCGCCGCGTCGTCCATCGAGGCCCCGCGTTCACGCAGGCGCGACGATTGGTCGCGCAGCGCCTCGGCCCGTCGGCGCTCGGCCTCGGCCTCGGAGAGCAGGGCCGCACGCTTGCGCTCGACGTCGGTCACCGCGACGCGGCGTTCGTCCAGCGTGGAGCGGGCCTCGGCGAGTTCGCTCTGCGCTTCGGAGCGCCGGCGCGTGGCGTCCTCGTGCGCTGTCTCGGCTTGGGCGACGCCCGCCTCGAGGGATTCGATCTGGGCGCGTTGCGTCTCGACGCTCGCCTGGAGTTTCTCGATCGCCTCCGTGGCCTCGCGCAGCCTCCGTTCCTCGCCCTCGAGCCGGCGTGCGACCTCCTCGATCGCCCGGGCGGACATGTCTCGGCGCTGCTCGGCCCGCTGGCGGGTGTGTTCGGCGCCGGCGCGTTCCGATTCGAGTTCCTGCCGCTGCGAGCCGAGCTCGTGGCGTTCGAGCTCGGCGCGTTGGCGCTCATCCTCGATGTCCAGTAGGCGCTCGCCCGCTTCGCGACGCGTCTCCTCGAGAGAGGCGAGGCGCGAGGTGAGGCCGCTGAGTCTTTCGCGCAAATCGTGGTACTGATCGAAGGCGAGGGCGGTGCGCAGCTCGAGCAGGCGGGCGTCGAGCTCCTGGAATCGGCGAGCCTTGGCGGCCTGCCCCTTGACGATCCGCAGCCTTCGCTCGGTGGATTCGAGCTGCTCGCGCGCCCGCACGAGGTTCATCTCGGTGCGCTCGAGTTTGCGCTGGGCCTCCACCCGTCGGGCGCGGAAGCGTGCCACACCGGCGGCCTCTTCGAAGATGGTGCGGCGCTCGATGTTCGACGCCAGCAGCATCGCGTCGACCTTGCCCTGCTCGATGATCGAGTAGGCGTCGGCGCCAACGCCCGTGTCCATGAACAGGTCGCGGATGTCGCGCAGCCGGGCCTTGCGGCCGTTGATCAGGTACTCGCTCGTGCCGTCGCGGTGCAGGCGCCGCTCGATGTCCACCGTCTCGGTGTCGATCGGCAGCGAGCGCTTTCGCCCGGCGCCGTTTTGCTGCGCGAAGGGGCGGTCGCCGTTCAGTTCGGCTTCGTGCTCGCCGTCGACAACGGGGGATCCATCGTCGGCATCCGGTGTTTCGTCTTGCGCATCGGGCGCATCGGGCTCGTTGGGCTCGTCGACACCAGCGTCCGCTTGAGCGCGGAGGGCGTCGGTCACGCGCCACGCGGGCGGCGCATCGTCGAGCAGCGGGTTTTCGAAGGTGAGGGTGACGCTGGCCAGACCCATGGGCTTTCGCCCCGCGCTGCCGGCGAAGATGACGTCGCCCATCTCCTTGCCGCGCAGGCTCTTGGCCGAGCGCTCGCCCAGCACCCACTTGATGGCGTCGACCACGTTGGACTTGCCGCAGCCGTTGGGCCCGACGATGCCCGTGATCGGGGCGTCGAACGTGAACTCCGTCTTGTCGGCGAACGATTTGAAGCCGCTGAGTGTGAGCCTGACGAGTCGCATCGTGGTTATGACCTCCGTGTCGTCCGAACGGGCGCGATCCTCGCGCCGTCTCCCTCGCGGGAGGATGCGTCTCCCCGCCCAGCGGTCCCCGCCGGGCGGCCCGCGGCGAAGCGGTCGCCGCGCGGGTGCGCACAGCCCGCCAGTATGACGATCGGCTCACACGAGGGCAACGCGCCGGGATTTCTTTTCGACCGTCTCACGGGATCGGATCGGACCGACTCGGCGGGGTCGCCGGCTGCAGCGGCACGACGAACGACGGCCGGGCGGTCTCTCCCGCCGGTCGCGATGCATCCCCGTCGCGCAGGGCGCCGATCAGCGGTTGCTCGGCGAGGAGGTCCGGCGGTTCGGTCTCGCCGGCGAGTTCGGGACGCTCGGAGCCCAGCGAGGTGCGGATCGCCGCGAGAAGCTCGGCCTGCAGCCTGTCCTGCTCGGCGACAAACCGCGCCGGGATCGCGTTGCGGCGTTCGGTCAGCTCGTACAACGCGCCGACGACCTCTGAGTAGGACATCGACAGGCCGGGCGCGGGCTGCTCCGGCGTCGTTTCGTGGGCCAGAAACTCGATAAATCGCACCAGCCGTGGGTCCGCCGTGGCCTGGGTGACCTTCCGCGTGCGGTAGTCCTGATACATCACGCGCAGGTCGTCGCCGGGGGAGTCGGACGCCAGGATCAGCCGGTCCTCCCACGCAAAGACGAGCGTGGGGCGGTCGATCTCCAAGGCGTCGCCGAAGATCGCGATCCGTGGTTCGCCCTGCTGGCTGACGTAGATCATCGGCTCCTTGCTGGGAAGAACGTCGAGCAGGAACTTGCCGTCCGCGATCACGCGCCGGCGCAGCGTCGGGTCGCGCCGGGCGACCAGCGCCTCGTACGCCGCGATCCGCACCGCGATGTCCTTCTCCTCCGTCAGCTTCCGAAGGGCGATGTTCACCTGCGGGTCCGAGCCCATGCCCGCCAGCAACTCGATGGCCTCCAATCGCAGACTCTCAGGGCCCGACGTCGCCAGCTCGCGCAGGTGCGGCGTGGCCAAGGCGTCTCCGAGGCGGGCGCCGGCGCGAAGAGCAGCCAGCCGGGGCACGAGTTCGGGGAAGTCGTAGAGCGGGCGCAACTGCGGGATCGCCACAGGCCCGATCGCCTGCAGACACCAAGAGAGCGACTCCGCCAGACGCGGTTCGTCGCGCAGCTCGCGGGTGTATCGCACGCTCCATTCCTGCGGGAAGGACTGGTCGATACGGGTGTGAGCCAGCAACTCCATGAATTCGCCCACGTTGTCGCGGTAGCGGCGAGGGATCACGAGCGCGATCGCCTCGTCGTTGCGGCCCTTGGCTGTTGGCTGCCGGTCGGGGAACTTCTGCGGGAACGCCGTGTTGATGGCTGCGGTGATGGCCCGCGCACGGCTGTGCGAGGGGTTGTCGAGCGTGATGATCAACTCCAGCGGGTTGGTCATCTCGCCGCCGTTGAGGATGCGCCCCGAGGTGCGCACGATCGCGTCTACATCCTGCTTCGCCGGGTCGGCGAACGGGTTGATGAAGATCGGACCCGACGCCCGCGCAAAGATGCGCGCAGAGGGGCCGCCCGCCGTCGGCATGCCGGGGCGCAGGTCGGTCGTGTAGAGCGTTCCACCTTCGAGGCTCGTCGTCGCACTGCCCGGAAGCGCCGACACCAGCACATCGAACCGCGAACCACGGGGCAAGCCGGGGGACACCGTCGACTGCACCAGCACGATCGACGTGTTCGGATCGTCGATCATCTCCCGCGGCGAGACACCGCCCATGCCCATGCTCGCCGAGCCGATGCCGCGCAGCGACATCTCACGCTCCATCCACGCCCGCACATCCACCGGCGCATCGCCGGAGCCCGTGCCGTTGAGCCCCACGACGATGCCGTAGCCGGACACCAGCACCTGCTCGGCGCCCTGAATCGTCGTCTCCGAGCCGATCGTGTTGCGCAGGATCGCGGGCAGGTCGCGCACCACCAGCGGGCGACCCTCCGCCCTTGGGCGCGGCCGCTCCTTGGCGTTGCAGGCGGACATGGCGAAGCCAAGCAGCACCGCGAGGGCGCCGGCGAGGAGCGTGGTCAGCGAACGATGGACGGATCGCGGCAGGGTGCGCACGGGTGAAGAGTACCCACGAGCCGGGGCGGCATCAATAGATGGGGAAGTCGGATACAGGCCTCGGCGCACGCATAACCCGCCCTGAGAAAGGGGTTTGCGGGCCAGGCATCCTCGGCGGCCACGGCCGCGGGTGCGGGGCGTCGCTGTTGAGGCGTCCGGGTGCGAGCGCGCGGTCTGGCCCCGTTCACGCCCCCACGGATCGGGCGGCGCCGGATTTCGCCATCTGCATCGTCGCCTCGACCATCTTCCCGATGCCCTCGTACACCTCGTGCACCTTCGCGTCGCACATGTAGGCCGGCGTGGTCACCAGCTTGTTCTCGGTGTCGATGTGGGCCTCCAGCACGCCCTTGGGGATGTGCGTCGCCCCCATCTCGGCGGCGGACCTGGACGCGTCGCTCTCGGCGCCCAGCGTGATCTCGCATCCGAACCCGCCGTGGGCCTCGCCGAGGATGCGGGCCGCGATCACCGGAGCGATGCAGCACATCCCGATGGGCTTGCCCACGCCCTTGAACATCTTCACGGCCCGCTCCACGCTCGGCTCGACGGTGCAGGTCGCCCCGTCGACCGCGAATGTGCAGAGGTTCTTCGCCGCCCCGAACCCGCCGGGGAAGAAGATGGCGTCGAACTCCTCGGCCTCGATGGTGTCGAGCGGGCGGATGTTCTCCTTCCCCCGAGCGATGCGGGCGCTCTCGTGCAGCGCGTTGCGCTGCCGCCGCGGCTCGACCTCGCCCGTGTAATGATCGATCGTCTGCGCCTGCTCGCGGTCGGGCGCGAAGCACACGGTCTCGACGCCAAGGCGGCTGAGGTGGATCAGAAGGCTGACGGCTTCGTGGATCTCGGTCCCATCGAAGACGCCGCACCCGGAAAGCACGACGGCGGCACGTGGCATGTGTTCGCTCCTTTCGTAGCTCAGGGAGCCTGATACCCCTTTGCAGAACGCTGCAAAGGTGATTTTCGGCCATCCTACACCCTTCCCTGAAACCTATCCCCCCAACCGTGGTGTGCCCACCCCAAACCCGTCACGCCACGGGGAAAAAGGCCCCAACTTCCCCCTCTCCTCGCGGGACGGAGAGGCCGGGAGAGGGGTCTTCACGCCGTTTTCCGCGCTCCGGTATCCTGAACCCCCTTCCCCACAAACGACCGGAGCCCCCGAACCATGTCCAACCTTCTCGCCGGCAAGAGCGGCCTCATCTTCGGCGTCGCCAACGACCGTTCCTACGCGTGGCACATCGCCCAGTCGCTCGTCGGCGCCGGCGCCCGCTGCGCCTTCACCTGTCTCCCCGGCGAGAAGAACGAACGCCGCACCCGCAAGGCCGTCGAATCCCTCGAAGGCGGCCCCGGCCCCGAGGCGTGGGTCCGCCCCTGCGACGCCGGCAAGGACGAGGACATCGACGCCGTCTTCGACGCCTACACCAACGACCACGACCGCCTCGACTTCGTCATCCACTCCATCGCCTTCGCCGACCGCGAGTGGCTCCAGCCCGGCAAGTTCGCCGACACCCCCCGCGCCGCCTACCTCGCCGCCGTGGACATCAGCGCCTACACCCTGGCCGCGATGGCCAGCCGCGCCCGCGAGCCCATGAAGGCCGGCGGCGGCGGCAGCATCATCGCGATGTCCTACTACGGCTCGGAGAAGGTCGTCCCCGGCTACAACGTGATGGGCGTCGCCAAGGCCGCGCTCGAATGCACCGCCCGCTACCTCGCGTCGGAACTGGGCGAGCACAACATCCGCGTGAACACCATCAGCGGCGGCCCCCTCCGCACGCTGGCTTCGAGCGCCGTGGGCGGCATCGACACCATGCTCGAAGCCACCCCCCGCAAAGCCCCCCTCCGCCGCAACGTCGAAGGCCCCGACGTCGGCGGCGCCGCGGCCTTCCTCGTGAGCGACCTGTCGAGCGGGGTGACGGGGGAGAATTTGTATGTGGATTGCGGGGTGAGCACGGTGGGGGTGTGAGGGATGGGGGATTCGACGAATGTAGGGCCTACGCCTATGTTGCGACCAAATGCGACCGTCAAATCGATCGCGAGGGTATCTGGGTGTGTTGGATTTATTTTGTGCCCGCGGCTTAGGATCGAATCAGTGCATCAATTCCGAGCCGCGCTACCATAAACAAAATAACGACGCCGATGATCCCAGCCGCATTCAGTGCAAGGGTGATGGCGAAACGTTGTGCTCGCTTGAATCCCTGCTGATCACTCGTAGATGATGCGGCATCGAGGAACGCGAACGATGCTGCGAGCACGAGCGCAGCCACGAATGCTGCGATCGCGTATGGCTCGGCGGGAAGTCCAAAGTCACTGTTGAGCGGCATGAATGCGAGCGCCATCAGTCCGAGGGCGAGCCAGAACAAGATTCGCTTGGTGCGCTTCCGTGTCATGTGGTTGTCTATGCTGTCATCGCGGGAGATGAATCGTGATGGCCGATGCGTGGTGTGTGTAATTTACAGTGTGTGTAGATTTTGGGCCACCTCTCCCATCCGCAGGATGGGAGAGGGCAGGGTGAGGGCTCCTGCATCGCTTCAAAGCCTACCGCGTCTCCTCTTTGCATCAGCGAGCGCGCCGAGAAAGTTCGTACAGGAAGAGTTCTTTCTGAT
>RECZ01000159.1 GCA_007693765.1 Phycisphaerales bacterium
GGGGGGGGTGGGGGGGGGGGGGGGGGGGGGCCCCGGGGGGGGGGTGGGGGGGGGGGGGGGGGGTAATCTATTGTTGCGACAAGTGATTGACGCTGCGCTGTAGTTGTGCGCGCTTCTGTGTGCTCCGCGCGCGTTGTTCTCGGTGTGCGCGGCGTCGCTGTTGTTGCGAACATCGTGCGTGCGGGGGTGTGCGCGCGGCGGGGAATGGGAAGAGGAGGGGGAGAGATGGGGTAGGACACGGGCGGGACGCCCGTGCCACTAGGCGGGGGAGTGAGGCGTGGGGCGTGGGGGTGAGGGCGCTGCGAGGGTTGTTTCGCGCAGATTGCCGATGATGTCTTGGACGGTCGCTCGCGTGGAGCGCGGGTTTATTTCGGAGACATCGTGATGAGACGAGATTTTGGACTTATTCGAGAGATTCTGTTGAGAGCGGAGGCAAATGAGGATGGGTTCGCGCCTCGCGAAATTCCCGGGTGGTCGCGGAGCGAGGTTCAGTATCACCATCGGCTGATGGTGTGCGAGCGCCTCTTGGAGTATCCGCGGTATACCGACCCACGCATTGCAACGGTCATGTCAAGACTCCGCGTCCCACCCCGGATCACATGGAGCGGGCATGATTTCCTTGACGCCGCGCGGGATGACACGGTCTGGAACGAGGCGCTCCGACGGGTTGGCGGCGCGGCGGCATCGGTCAGTTTTGGGGTGATGACGCAGATTCTGACGACGCTTGTCACAAAGAGCATGGGGATTTCGCAAGAGTGATCGGGTCGGGTGGTCGGGACGCGCTCAGAAAATCCGGTGGGCTATCGCCCGGCTGAAACAGCGCTTCATAAAGCGGCGGCGCGCAGGTGGAGAAGCAAATTGAGGGAGTAGGACACGGGCGGGGCGTCTTCTTCATTGGGCGCCACTGCTGACCCGAAGGGCAGCAGTGGTTGTGTGTTCGTTGCATAGGTTGCACGCGGCACGCCTGCCGCTGCGCGGTCAGGCGTGGCACCCACTGTTGGGTGTGTGGCGTCAGACGGGATCGGGGGTCTTTCGAAGAGCACTACACAGCCTTTGGCTGTGTAGTGGCGCCCGGAGGTGGGCGGTCCCTCGCCCACGGGGGGGAGGGCGTGGAAGAGGAGATGGGGTAGGACACGGGCGGGACGCCCGTGCCACTAGGTTGGGTAGGGGGGAGAGCGTGGCGACGCTGCGCGACGCCACGGCACACGTGGGTAGGAGAGTGTGCGCGACGGCGCGGCACGCGGGGGTGGCGCGCGTGTGCCGCGTGTCCTTTGTGGGGGGAGCGGGTTATTTGGTGAGGACGACGACGTTGCGGGGGTCGACGTGGAGTTTGATCTGTTCGCCGGCGTGCAGGCGGGCGGCGGGGTTGAACTCGAAGAACGTCACGCGGTGGTCGTCGTGGAGATCGACGGTGTGCTGCGTCGTCTCGCCCAGGTACACGCTCTCGGCGTAGCGGCCGGTGAGGGTGTTTTTGGTGGGGCTTGTGTTGGTGGCGCTTGGGGTGTTCGGCATGCCTGCCGCTGCGCGGTCAGGCATGGCGCCCGGTGGGGGGGGCGTGGCGCCCGGAGTGGGCGCGGCGGGCGCGAGGGTGAGGACTTCGGGGCGGAGGAGGCAGGTGACGTCTTTGGTGTCGGGGATGGCCGCGCCTTCGGGGAGGGTGGCGGTGAGGGCGCCGGCGGCGGTCTGGATGGTGAGGTCGAGGCCCTTGTGCTCGATGATGGAGCCTTTGAGGAAGTTGGTGGGGCCGAGGAAGTTGGCGACGAACTGGGTGGTGGGTCGTTCGTAGAGGTCGCGCGGGGCGCCGCGTTGGAGCATTTGGCCGTCGCGCATGACGGCCATCTCGTCGGCCATGCTGAGCGCTTCTTTTTGGTCGTGGGTGACGTAGATGGAGGTGACGCCGGCGGCGACGCAGGCGCGTTTGATCTCGACGCGCATCTCGTTGCGGAGCTTGGCGTCGAGGTTGGAGAGGGGCTCGTCGAGGAGGAGCACATCGGGCTCGACGACGAGGGCGCGGGCGAGGGCGACGCGTTGCTGCTGGCCGCCGGAGAGCTGGCCGGGCTTGCGCTCGGCGTAGGGCTCCATCTGCACGAGGGCGAGGGCCTGGGCGACGCGGAGCTTGCGCTGGTCGCGGGGCACCTTGCGGGCCTTGAGGCCGAACTCGACGTTCTCGGCCACGGTCATGTGGGGCCAGAGGGCGTAGGACTGGAAGACCATGCCGGCGTTGCGTTTATCCGGCGGGAGCTTGGTGACGTCGCGCTTGCCGAAGCGGATGGCGCCCTTGGTGGGCTCGGTGAAGCCGGCGATCATGCGCAGGAGGGTGGTCTTGCCGCAGCCGGAGGGGCCGAGCAAAAAGAACATCTGGCCCTTGCCGACGTCGAGGGAGACGTCGTCGACGGCGGTGGTGGCGCCGAAGCGCTTGGAGAGATGTTCGAGCGCGATGGGGGTCGTCACGGGGGGGAGAGGGTATCAGCCGTGTGGCGTGGGATGGGTGCGGCGGACGCGGGCGACGCCGGGCTTTACGCGATCTTGAAGAAGCGGGCCTGAAGCGGGGCTCGAAGGGGGGATAGGCGGCGCGGCGTCGGGGTGCGGTCAGAGCTTGAGGTCGCCGAGGCCGACGCCGTCGTAGCCGGTGACGCCGCCGCCCTTGAGGGAGGACTCCTTGGATTTTTCCTTGGAGGCGGTCTTCTTCTTGAACTCCTCGCGCATGCGTCGGAGGGCGGGGGTTTCCTTGAGGATCTCTTCGGGGGTGCGGTCGTCGGCGTCGCCCTTGCCGCGGCCGCGGCCTCGGGGGCCGGCCTGGGGGGCGGCGGGGGGCTCGGTGGTCTGCTTGATGCTGAGGCTGACACGGCGTTTGTCGGGGTCGATGTCGAGGATCTTGACGTTGACGACCTGGTCCTTGCGGACGACCTCGTCGACGCGGCCGATGCGTTTCCACGCCATCTCGGAGATGTGGACGAGGCCCTCGACGCCGGGGGCGATCTCGACGAAGGCGCCGAACTCGAGGAGTTTGGTGACGCGTCCCGAGAGGGTGGCGCCCTTCTCGACGGCGGTGGTGGCCTGCTGGAAGGGGTCGTCCTGCGTCTGCTTCATGCCGAGGGAGTGGCGGTCGTTCTCCCAGTCGAGCTTGAGCACCTTGACGGCGACCTTGTCGCCTTCTTTGACGACCTTGGAGGGGTCGGCGACGCGGTCGTAGGACATGTCGGAGACGTGGACGAGGCCGTCGACGCCGCCGATGTCGACGAAGGCGCCGAAGGGCATGACCTTGCGGACGACGCCCTCGAGCGTGTCGCCCTCTTTGAGGGATTCGCGGGCCTTGGCGGCCTTCTGGGCGCGGTCTTCGGCGACGACGTCGCGCCGGGAGAGGACGATGTTGCCCTTGCCGGTGCGCTCGACGCGCTGGACCTTGCAGGTCATTTTCTCGCCGACGAAGACGGTGAGGTCTTCGACGCGGTGGACGTCGACCTGGCTGGCGGGCATGAAGGCGCGGTGGTTGGCGACTTCGAGTTCGAGGCCGCCCTTGTTGACGCCGGTGACGCGGGCCTCGACGACCTGCCCCTGTTCAAGGTTCTCCCACTCGGCCTTCTGGACGGCGCCGGGTGGCGAGCAGATGAAAAGCTGCTCGTTGTTCTCGAAGCGCTCGACGACGACTTCGAGTTGGTCGTCGACCTTGGGGAGGTTTTCATCGGTGTAGAGCGCGCGGGAGACGACGCCGAGTTCCTTGGGGCCGAACTCGACGAAGACGTCGGTGGGCCCGACGGAGACGACGCGGCCCTTGCGGTGCTCGCGCCCGGCGTGGACGACGCGCGGCCCCCGGATCGCGGGGGCGGGCTTGTGGGGTTCGGGCGCGGCGCGGGGGGGCGGATCGTTGGAGGCGTCGGCCATGGCCTCGCTGATCTGGCGCTCCATCTCGTCGGTCAGGCGCTCGTCGGGCGTGTGCCTCGTGGGCCCCGCGCCGCCGGCGTCGGGCGGGTTGGGCTCGGGCGAGCGCTGCGGGTTGTGGGGCGCATCGGGCGCGCTGTGCGCGTGCGGAGGATTCGGGTCCATGGTGCGTCTCGGTCGATTCGTGGCTGTGGGGATTGCGGCGCCACCACGCCGCGTTCGAGCAGTGTAGCGACGGCGTGGCCGCGGGTGTGCGCGGGGGGCTGGTGGATGGGGGCTTGAGGCGGTTGACGGTTGGGCGTGGGGGTGGTGGAATGCGCGGCTCGGTCGCTCGGGGCGCGTGGCGCTGCGAACCGGTGTCGGCGTGGAGCGTATAAAGTGCGGCCTCGGGGCTCGCCCAGGGCGACCGCCCGACGCTCGGCGTGTGCCCTGCGTCTGGAACTGCGAATGGCGTCGGGACGGGGGTCCGAACGCCGAGATGAGGCCCACTTCATGCCGTCACCGAATGTCTGCTGGGGTATCGAGATCGGAGCCGGCGCCGTCAAGGCGCTGAAGCTGGAACGCGACGGGAGCGACGTCCGCGTCGTCGAGTTCGTGGTGATCCCGCACAAGAAGCCGCTCTCGACGCCGGACCTCGATCCGAACGACGCGATGCGGGTGACGCTGGGCACGCTGGTGAGCCAGCACGACCTGAGCGGGGCGACGATCGCGGTGTCGGTGCCCGGGCACAGCGCCTTTGCGCGATTCGCGAAACTGCCGCCGGTGGAGCCGAAGAAGGTCCCGGACATCGTGAAGTTCGAGGCGGTGCAGCAGATCCCCTTCCCGATCGAGGAGGTGGAGTGGGATTATCAGACGTTCGTCAGCGAGCAGTCGCCCGACATCGAGGTGGGCATCTTCGCGATCACGCGCGAGCGGGTGATGGAGCGGCTGGCGGCGCTGAACGAGGTGGGCATCACGCCCGACTGCGTGGCGCTGAGCCCGGTCGCGGTCTACAACGCGATGGCGTACGACCTTTCGTTCACCGAGAAGACGCCGGGGACGATCCTTGTTGACGTGGGGACGACGTCGACCGACCTGATCGTGGCGGACGCAGGGCGGGTGTGGATCCGCACGTTCCCGATCGGCGGGCATCACTTCACCGAAGCGCTGGTGAGCGCGTTCAAGGTCAGTTACGCGAAGGCCGAGCAGCTCAAGCGCGAGGTCGAGCAGTCCAAGCACAAGCGGCAGATCCTGCAGGCGATGCGGTCGGCGTTCGACGATCTCGCGCAGGACGTGCAGCGCTCCGTGAGCTACTACCAGCAATTGCACCCGGAGGCGGAGCTGACGAAGCTCGTCGGCCTCGGCGCGACCTTCCAGTTGCCGGGCCTGCGCCGGTTCCTGACGCAGCGCCTGCAGATCGAATCGACGCGGCTGGAGCAGTTCCAGCGGCTGGGCGTCGAGGGCGCGGCGGGCAGCGAGTTGCAGTCGAAGGCGATGCAGTTGGCGACGGCGTACGGCTGCGCGCTGCAGGGGCTGGGGCTGACGCCGATCGAGGCGAACCTGATCCCGGTGTCCATCCTGCGTGAGTCGATTTGGCGGCGGAAGCGGGCGTGGTTCGGCGTCGCGGCGGGGTTGAGCGTCGTCGCGGGCGCGGCGGCGTTCGTGGGGCCGATCCTTGATCGGCAGACGATCCCCGGGCCGCGTGCGGAGGCGACGCGCGTCGTGACGCAGGTCAAGAGCGAGGGGGACGCGTTGCGTCGGGCGTGGACGGAGGCGAACCAGGGGGTGCGGATCGGGTACTCGGTGGAGAACTACCGCCGGTTGTTCGAGGACCGCGAGGTGCTGGCGCACGTGCTCAACGATGTCGGCGAGATGCTGGCGTCGGTGGACCCGCAGCGCGAGTTGCTGCAGGGTCGCACGCCGTCGGCGCCGCCGGAGGAGTGGCGTCTCTTCACGATGCACTCGCTGCGTGTCGAGCCGCCCGCGCCGGGCGAGGGCGCAGCGCGGTCGGCGCAGCCGCAACGCGGGCGCGGGCAGCCTGACGGGGACATGGATTTCGGCGGCGCCGCGCCGCAGGGCGATGCGCTGGCGGAGGTGCGTGTGGTGCTGACGGTGGATTCGCCGTACCAGGGCTCCGCGGGCATCGGTTTTGTGACGAGCACGTTTGTGGGTTGGTTGGAGGCGAACGCGGAGCGCGCGGGCCGGCCGTACCGGATCGTCGCGCCGGAGCCATCCGCGATCACGCGGACGCCGATCACCGGCGGCGCTGCGCGCGACGCGGCGGGGAGCGGGCGGAGCGGGACGACGGCGTCGCCTGCGGCGGCGGGTTCGATCGACGAGTTGGCGCCGCTGCCGGACGTCGCGGTCTCGCTGACGCCGGAGGGCGTGCAGATGCACCGGTATGTGATCCCGTGGACGATCCGGGTGTTGCCGCACGCGGCGCGCGAGCGCGGGGCCCCCGGGGCCCCCGGGGCCCCCGGGGCGGTGTCGGCGGCGACGCCGGAAGGGAGCGAACGATGAAGCCTGTGCTCGCGTGGGTGAAGGCGAACGTAGTGAGCGTGGTCCTGCTGGCGGTCACGCTGGTGGCGTTGCCGACGATGCTGATCATCGGTTCGTCGATGAGCCGCGCCCTGCGCACCGAGGTGCAGGCCGATCTCGGGCGACAGATGCGCGAGGTGAGCGGCGCGACGGTGGAGTACGCGGTGGAGCCGATCATCCCCGGCGCGCCGGCGTATTCGACGCGGATGCCCCCGAACGAGGCGACGACCAACGCGCTCAAGGCGCTGCTGGAGCGCACGGCGGAGGAGGCGGCGGCGGTTCGGGCGATGGTGGTGGAGTTCAACAGGCGCGACAAGCGCGTGCTGCTCGAGGGGCTCTTCCCGGAGCCGGAGTCGGCGATCGCGCGCCCCGAGCGGCTCGACGCGATGGTGCGGGTGTGGGCGGGCGCGCACGCGGCGTTGCTCGAGCGGTACGGGGCCGGCTCGCCGCCGAGCCAGGCGGACGCGATGCGGCAACTGCGCGAGATCGCGTTCCGGGTGGAGCAGGACATGACCGGCGGACGCCCCGACGTGACGCTCAACGAGGAGCAGGTCGCGGCGATGCGCGAGCGGATGACGCAGGAGCGCATCAACCTGTACACGAGCCGGGCCTCGCGGCTGCGGTTCTACGCGAACCCCGGCGTGTTCGCGGGCGTGACGGCGTGGACGGAGACGACGCCGCCGCCGCTGGAGACGGTGTGGGAGTGGCAGTGGCGGTACTGGGTGCAGGAGGACATCGTGCGCGCGGTGGCGAACGCCAATGAGGGGGCGTCGAGCCTGCTCGACGGCCCGATCAAGCGCATCGAGCGTGTTGAGGTCGACCCCGTGTCGTTCGCGGCGGGCGGCGGCTCGGCGGGCGATGCGACGGCGGAGGTCCGCCGTGATTTCACGCGGTCGTTGACGGGGCGTGGCGGCTGGCCCACGGCGCCGAACCCGGTCTACGACGTGCGGTACGCGACGGTGACGCTGCTGGTGGACAGCGCGATGGCGCCGCGCGTGTTCGACGCGTTCGCGGCGACGAACCTGATGTCGATTATCGATGTGGACATCGTGCGCGTGGAGGATCTGCGCGAACACCTTCGTGCGGGGTACGTGTATACGCGCTCGCCGGCGAGCATCGTGCGGATGACGTTGCGCGTCGAGACGCTGTGGCTGCGTGACTGGACGATGGAACTGGCGCCGCCGGAGGTTCGGCGTGCGCTGACCGGCGGCGGCGGGATGGGCGAGGCCGGCGATCCCACGGGCGGCGCGCCGCGCCGTTCACCGGCGCGGGCCCCGGCGCGGGCCCCGCGAGCGGGCCCGACGCGCGGCGGCGACGGCCCGGATGGGTACGACTCTGACAGCGGCGAGGAGTGGTGAAGTGAAGCCCAAAGGCATCAATTTCTTCGAGCAGCACGTCGAGAAGATCGTGGTCGGGGTGCTCGGCGCCGCGGCGTTGGGCGTGATCACCATGCAATTCGTGGGGCGCTCGAACACGGTGACGATCAACAACCGCGAGCTGCCGCCGGAGCAGGCGTACGAGGCGCTGCGCCGGGAGGCGGAGAACGTGCGCGCCCGTCTGGCCGACACCACGACGCCCGCGGATGCGCCGACGTCGGTGCCGGACGTGAGCGCGCAGGTCGAGCGGCTGATGGCGAGCGGCGTCTCGCCCGCGCCGTTCCTCGCGGCGCCACTGAGCTCGCCGCTGGCGATGACGGGGCCGGGCGCCGGCCTGGATTTCGACGACGCCGATGCGCCGAAGTTTTCGCCGCTGATCCCGCCCGCGCCGATGCGTCCCGCGGCGATGGTGGTGGGCGGCGCGGTCGACCCGCTGATCGTGGCGAGCCACCCCGAGTTGGCGGCGTGGGTCCCCGCGGAGCAGCCGCACGACCTGCGCGCGGTGACGGTGCAGGCGTCCTTCCCGGCGGCGGCGATGATCAGAGCGCTGGAGCGTGCGCCGGGCGATCCGGCCAAGCAGACGATCCCGCGGTTCTATTGGATGAACCGTCTCGAGGTGCTCGACGTGGTGCTGGAGCGGCAGGAATCGCTGGGCGGCGGCCGGTTCGGGCCCGTCGAGGTGGTTCCTCCGATGCCCACGGCGCCGAGCCTGCGCGACGAGCTCGCCTCGGCGGGGCTGCCGGCGGCGGCGTTGCAGTCGCTGGTGAACTTCGCACGCGACAACAGGGTCGGGATCGTGCGCCCGCCCTTCTACCCGACGATCGCCGGCGAGCCCTGGCGCCCGCCGCGGCTCGAGCGTGAGGGCGCCTCGGGCGACAGCGCCTCGCGTCAGCAGGCGGACACGCTTCGTCGTCGGCTCGAGCGTCTCGAGAGCGAGATCGAGGCGTTGCAGTCGAGGCTGCAGACGCGTCAGACCGGCGCGGCCGCGGATCAGCAGCGGATCATCGAGGAGCGGCGCGATCGGACCATCGCCGAGCGCGACCGAGTTCTGGGCGAGCTGCGGGCGATGGGCGTCGACCGCGTGGAGAGCGTGCAGGACGACGTCGACCGCGTGCTTTCGGCGCCGGTCGGGTCGCTGGAGTCGGCGGACTCATTGACGATGTGGACGCACGATGTGACGGCCCGTCCCGGCGCTTCGTACCGGTACCGGCTGCGGGTGGGGGTGACGAACCCGCTCTTTGGCAACAGCAGCAACGTGGCGCCCGAGGACATGGAGCTCGTCGCGCGCCCGGTGGCGATGAGCGAGCCCTCGCCGTGGTCCGACACGGTGTTCATCGAGCCCACGACGCGTCTGTACGTGGTGGGCGCCGCGCGTCCCGGCTTGGGGGCGGGCGAGGGGGCGATGGGCAGCCCGATGGCGACGGTCGAGCTGTACCGCTTCCACTACGGGCACTGGCGCCGGGTGAGCGCGAGGCTGACGCCCGGGGACGCGATCATGGGTGAATTGAACCTCCCCGCGCTGCCACGGTTCCTGATCGAGGTGGCGGAGAGCGGCCAGGCGCGGGTCGTGGGGCGCGAGGACGGCCCGACGACGCTGCCGGTTGCGCTGGACGCCTTCGTGGTGGATGTGGTGGAGTCGTCGACGGTGGACATCGCCGGGCAGACGCGGGCGCAGTGGCAGGTTGTTTTCCGCGACGAGGAGGGGCGTCTCGTGGTGCGTCTGCCGGACGAGGACCGCCTCCGGTCGTCGCGTCGTGCGGCGGAGACGTCGGCGACGATCGCGGAGACGGCGGGCGTCGGCGAGCCTGGTGCACGGGCGGCGCCGCAACAGCGTGAGCGTCAGTCCACGCCCGCGGCCCCGGCGGGGCGCACGGGCGGCGGCACATCGGGCCAACGAACGGATTGACCCCGGCCCCCCGCGGGGCCCCCGAACCCCCGGTTCCACAGACCTATGGCCCCCCCGGTTCCACGGCGCCCCCGGCTCCGCGGTCCCGGCCTTTCGGGTGCGGCGTCGGGCTGCGTCGGTGCGGTGGAGGCGTGTGATCCGGTGTGGCCGCGGCGGAATAACTCGGTGGAAACGGGTGTTTTTTGGATGGTCGCCATGCGGGTCGGCTGGTGTCGGTGCGGGGATGTCGGGTGCTGGCGTGGGGGGATTTCCACCGGTTATGCAGGGGGAACGCGCGGATTGTGGGTACGTGAAGGATTTGTGTGCGGGCGGCTTGACAGGGATGGGGAGGTCGGTACACTCGTCGATCCGGCTCCAGTGCTCGCGAGCCGGTGTCGTCTCGGATCAATCAGACCGACCGGCAGCGGGGTCCCCGAAGCGGACGCTGAGGCGATCCCTGCCTCTTTGACAACCGGATATGAACGAATGTCGCGTTCGCCGCGTGACCTTCGGCCCCCTCCCGCTTCTACAGCAAGCGGCGCCCCTTTCTTTTGAGGTCTTTCGGGCGTCGTCTATGGGTGCTTTCTGGCCGAGGTTGAGTGGCGAACTGACACCGAGAATTCGAGCAATAAGCCTTTGGTGAGCGTGGACGCGATCGCGTCTGTCTCTGTCGTAGCCTTCGGGCGATGTCGGAGCGGGCGGGTGAGCGGATCACGCGTCGTAAGAATCGGGTTTGTTCGTTTCGGCGATGCGTGTGCACGCGAGAGCGTGCGGGCGTGTGGTTGGAGCGATCAAGCCACTAAGGGCGCATGGTGGATGTCTTGGCGTCGAGAGGCGATGAAGGACGTTGGAGCCTGCGATAAGCCTAGAGGAGCTGGCAACCGAGCTGTGATCCTAGGATGTCCGAATGGGGAAACCCGGCACATTTGTGTCATCGTGCGCTGAATGCATAGGCGTACGAAGCGAACCTGGAGAACTGAAACATCTCAGTACCCAGAGGAAAGGAAAGCAACAGCGACTCCGTAAGTAGCGGCGAGCGAAAGCGGATTAACCAGTACGCGCGACGAACCGGTTGGAAAACCGGGCCAGAGAAGGTGACGGCCCTGTAGCCGCGTAGCTGGTGAGGCCTAGAGTAATGTCGGTCTCGTGAAACCCGGCATGAAGATGGGGGGTCCACCCTCCAAGCCTAAGTACTCCTCGACGACCGATAGTGAATCAGTAAGGCGACTGAATGATGACAAGCACCCCTACACGGGGAGTGAAAGAGTACCTGAAACCATGCGCTTACACAGCGGTCGGAGCCCCTTCGGGGGTGACGGCGTGCCTTTTGCATAATGAGCCGGCGAGTTGCTCTGTACGGCGAGGCTAAGGACTGACGGTCCGGAGCCGGAGCGAAAGCGAGTCTGAATAGGGCGCATAGTCGTACGGGGCAGACGCGAAACCTTGTGATCTACCCATGGCCAGGTTGAAGAGCGGGTAACACCGCTTGGAGGACCGAACCCGTTAACGTTGAAAAGTTATGGGATGAGCTGTGGGGAGGAGTTAAAGTCTAATCAAACTGGGAGATAGCTCGTTCTCTCCGAAATATCTTTAGGGATAGCCTCACAGTGCAAGCGATGGAGGTAGAGCTACTGGATGGCGTTGGGGGCCTACCCGGCTACCCGCGCCAACCAAACTCCGAATGCCATCGCCCAAGTTGTGGGAGTCAGTCCACGAGTGACAATATCCGTGGACAAAAGGAGAACAATCCAGACCACCGGCTAAGGCCCCGAATCTCTGCTCAGTTCGAAAGGAAGTTGAAGTGCCGTGACAGCCAGGATGTTGGCTTAGAAGCAGCCACCATTTAAAGAGTGCGTAACAGCTCACTGGTCGAGGACTTCAGCGCCGATAATGATCGGGAATAAGCAGAGAGCCGAAGCCGTGGACTCACTTTGTGAGTGGTAGGAGAGCGTTCCTGTCGGCGTCGAAGCGGTTCCGGAAGGATCCGTGGAGCGTCAGGAAGTGAATATGCCGGCTTGAGTAACGATAATGCAGGTGAGAATCCTGCACGCCGAAAGCCCAAGGTTTCCTGGGGAAGGTAAATCCGCCCAGGGTTAGCCGGATCCTAAGGCGAGGCCGAAAGGCGTAGTCGATGGACATCAGGTAAATATTCCTGAGCCTATGTGGAGATCAATCCACGGTGCGAATCCCAAAGTTCCGCAGAAGCGCTAGCTGTCTGAGGCCTTCGAGGCCGACGCGGGGTAGAGGGGTTCCGAGAAAAGCCGTGGTGGCGAAGCATGGTCCGTACCAAAACTGACACAGGTGGGCGTGGTGAATAACCTAAGGCGCTCGAGAGAACGGTCGTGAAGGAACTAGGCAAATTGACCCCGTAAGTTCGCGATAAGGGGGCCCTACCCGTAAGGGAGGGCGCAGAGAAAAGGCTCTGGGAACTGTTTATCAAAAACACAGCACTGTGCTAACTCGTAAGAGGACGTATACAGTGTGACGCTTGCCCAATGCCGGAATGTCACGGAAGCGGGTTAGCTTCGGCGAAGCTCGCGACCCAAGCACCGGTCAATGGCGGCCGTAACTATGACGGTCCTAAGGTAGCGAAGTTCCTTGTCGGGTAAGTTCCGACGCGCATGAAT
>RECZ01000162.1 GCA_007693765.1 Phycisphaerales bacterium
GGGGGGGGGTGGGGGGGGGGGGGGGGGGGGGGGGGGGGGGGGGCGTGTGGTGATGTCGGCCGGGCGGGCTGGCCCGGTGATGGGTCCGTCGGCGGGCGGCCGCGCCGGGGCGGGTGGGCGTGGGATTCGGGTCAGTAGGTGAAATTCGCGGTGGGCACGTTCGATCCGATGGAGGTTCCGCCGGCGTTGCCGAGTATTGCGCCCGCGTTGACGCCGTTCACCACGAGGCACTTATTGCCCGAGATGACATCCCAGTTGGTCCCGTTGGCCCGGCAGGTGTTGCCCGCGATGTAGTTGCCCGTGCCTTGCACCCACACGCCGCGCAGGGTGTTGCTGTAGCACGAGTTGCCCTCGATGTGGTTGCCGTCTCCTGAGGCACGGATGCCGTGGCTCGTGCTATTGGAGACGGCGCATCGCTCGATTCTACACTGTGAGGTAAAAAGAATCCCGGTCGAGTTGCTGCGCAAGTGGCATCCGCTTACGACCGTGTTTGAGCCGCATTGTATGCCGGAGCTTCCGTTGTTGAAGACGACGCAGCCGGACACGGTGCTGCCGTCCTGAATGAGGATTCCGCGGTTGCTGTTGTTCGCCGAGACGCATTCGCCGATGTGGCAACCGATAAAACCATTCACGCCAGTGCTGTTGTTGTTCGCAGCGCACCGTAAGACCGAGCTTCCCGTTAAAACGTCGATCCCAATGGCGTTGCCGCTGGCGGCGCAGTCGGCGACGGTGGACTGCGAGCTTGTATAGATCCCGCGTGACGAGGAGCCGTTGTCGTTGGAGGCGCAGCCGATGATGGTCGAGCGGCTCAGGGTGCGGATCCCGGCGGCGGATCCGTCGTTGGTGGTGTTGTTGTTCGCGGCGGTGCACTGGCTGATGGTGCAGCCGTTGTCGCCGTAGATGCCGGAGCGCCCGTTTGAGCGGGCGACGCACTGCTGTATGACGGTGTCGTTTCCGGTTCTAATGCCTTCGAGCCCGTTCGCTTCCGCGATGCAGGCGATGACCGTCCCGCCGGCGGCGTTGAGGAAGATCCCGAACGCGCCGCTGTTCGCGGCGACGCAGTTCTCGATTCTGCTCGACGCGCTCGCGACGATGCCGGTGGACGTGTTCCCGCTGGCGTTGCAGTCGCTGATGATCGAGTTCTCCTGCGCCGCGACGCCGACGCCGTTGTTGTCGCGGGAGCGGCAGGCGCGGACGATGGCGTTGCTGTTGGCGCGGATGCCGTCGCCGCCGTTGGCGAAGGCGGTGACGTTCTCGATCAGGGAGTCGACGCCGAACCCGCCGCTGGTCAGGCTGACGCCCCCCTGTCCCCAACCGCTGACGACGCCGTTGACGATGCGGAAGTTGTTCCTGAGGCCCGTGGTCCTGATCCCGCGCAGCGAACCGGGAACACCGATCAGGGAGTACCCGTTGAGATCGATGCTGACGTCGCCGACCGCGATGTTGATGCCGTTGCGGCCCGATGCGCCCAGCACGTCGCCGGTCAGGTAGTAGCTGCCCGGCTGCGTGATTCTGAAGATGTTGCTCGCATCCCCCGGCGTGTTGGTCTGGTTGATCGCGATGCGCGGCTCGATGTCGGTGAGCGGTTTGCCGGTGCTCGTGACCGGGCCCGGGGGCGGGTCCAGCGGGCCGGCGTGGGCCTTGCCCGTGAGCAGCGCGCCGGCGGCGAGGCCGCCGATGCCGGCGAGCATGGCGCGGCGGTGGGTGGCGGGGCCGGCCGGGGCGATGGCGTGCGCAGGCGCTGGGGGGTTCGCGCCGGGGGTGGCGGGGGCCACGGGGGTGACGGGGATACGGGCGTCTTCCGAGCGGGTCGGTTCGTTCATTGTTCGCTTCCTCCCACACCGTGATGGAGGCGTCGCCGATGCCGTGGCGGCGCTGGGCCGCGGGGCGTCCGCGGCTGGCACACCCCTTGATTGGGTGTCGACCCTACCGCCAGCGGCTGCGCCGTACAAGCATTTTTTCGAAAAACGCTCGTTTTAGTGTCGGATGTCCGTTCGCTGCGCTGAGGTGCGCAAGACAACACCGCGCGGCATCATCGATGCCGCGCGGTGCGTCGGTGCGTTCACCCACAAGATTCAGGGCTTGTGCGCTGCTTGCGCTGCGCGTGGGGCGTTGGTCAGGTCAGGCGGCGACCCATTGGCCGCGGTCGACGTTGTTGGCCTTGCCCTCGTTCTTGAGCATCTGGAGTTGTGTGGCGATCTGGACGTCGGCGCCGACCTTGCGGCTGACCTTGTCCTGCAGTTCGCCGGGGGACTGGGGCTTGTCGGAGAGCGCATCGATGAGCGCCTGCTTCACGCCCTGGACGCGCTTGCCGCGGCGGCCGGTCTTCTTGCGGCCGGCTTTCTTGACGGTTTTCTTCGAGGTTTTCTTGCGTCCGACCTTCTTCTTGCTTCCCTTGGGGCGGCCGGGGCCGCGGCGACCGGTGGCGGCGCCGGCCTGCACGCCGAACTGGGAGAGGACGGCGTCGATTTCATCGATCGCGGCCTGATGCTCGTTGCGGCGGTCTGCGAGTTCCTGCAGGTAGGAAACGAGTTCGTTGAGTGATGGTTTTGCCATGTCGGTATTGTAGTCATGTATATGGGCGGAATGCAAATCACATAGAAAGAATGAGTTTACTGGCGGAGGCCCGCTGGTGGTTGTCGCCGCGTGGCGCCGCGGCCGGGGAGAATCGCCGCGGCATTGGGGATATTGCGTGCGCGGGAGGGGAGGATTTTGTTGGGGGCGGCGTGGGCGTTGTGCCGGGTATGCTCGGCGTATGGAACGTCGCGACGGATCACGATTGGACGCGGTGCGCACGGTCATGGGCGGTATGCGTCACGAGCGGGGGGTTGGCGTCGATGCGCTCATCGTGCCCAGCGCCGATGCGCATCAGAACGAATACGTGCCGGAGATGTGGCGCCGTCGCGAATGGTTGACGGGGTTCGACGGCAGCGCGGGCGATGCGCTCGTCACGCGGGATGGAGCGCTGCTGTGGACGGACGGGCGGTACTGGACGCAGGCGGCGGCGCAGCTCGAGGGCACGGGGGTTGCGTTGGTGCGCTCGGGCGCGCGGGGGGCGCCGACGATGGCGGCGTGGCTGGCGCGGGAGACGTCGTGGCGGGGGCGCGGCGGCGGCGTGGTCGGTGTCGATGCGCGGGTGATGACGCTGCGCGCGTTCGAGGATCTGTCGCGGAGGCTGGAGCGCAGCGGCGCAGCGTTGGTGGCGCTGCGCGAGAACCCCGTCGACGCGGCGTGGGGCGAGCGGCCGGCGCCGCCGCGGGCGCCGGTGGCGGCGCACCCGGAGGCGCTGGCGGGGCGGTCGGCGGCGGAGAAGTTGGCGGATCTGCGGGCGGCGATGCGCGCGGCGGGAGCGACGGCGCACCCGATCGCGGAGCTGGACACGATCGCTTGGTTGTTCAACCTGCGCGGCGCCGACGTGGCGCACAACCCGGTGTTCCTGGCGTACGCGCTGGTGACGCTGGAGGACGCGACGCTATTCACCGATGGTGCGCGCGTGGACGCGGGGGCGCTTCGGGCGCTGGAGGGTGTGGCGTCGTTGCGCGGGTACGACGAGTTCGAGGATGCGCTGCGCGAGGCGGCGGCAGCGCACGCGGGGAAGTTCTGGATCGACGAGGCGCAGGCGAGCGTGTGGCTGGCGACACTGGTGGGGGGTGGGGGGGCGATCGCGGAGCGGTCGCGGAGCGCGGCGACGCTGGCCAAGGCGCGCAAGAACGCGGTGGAGATCGCGGGGATGCGTTCGGCGCACGTGCGCGACGGGGTGGCGCTGGCGCGGTTCCTGCTGTGGCTGGAGGGGCCGGGCGGCGCGGGCGGGGTGACGGAGTTCGACGCCGCGTCGCGGCTGGAGGCGTTGCGGAGCGGCGGCGAGGGGTACGCGGGGACGAGTTTTACGACGATCGCGGGGTACGGCGCCAACGGGGCGATCGTGCATTACCGGGCGCGGGAGGGGAGCGCGCGCGAGATCGGGCGCGATGCGTTGCTGCTGGTGGACTCGGGCGGGCAGTACCGCGACGGCACGACGGACGTGACGCGCACGGTGCATCTGGGCGCGCCGTCGGCGCAGGATCGGCGCGACTGCACGCTGGTGCTGCGGGCGCACATCGCGCTGGCGTCGACGCGGTTCCCTGAGGGGACGAGCGGCGTGCGGCTCGATGCGCTGGCGCGGGCGCCGCTGTGGGCGTTGGGGCTGGATTATGCGCACGGCACGGGGCACGGCGTGGGCGCGCACCTGTGCGTGCACGAGTCGCCGCCGAGCATCGGGGCGCGGGCGGGCGCGGCGTCGGCGGCGCCGGTGGAGGAGGGGATGGTGGTGTCGATCGAGCCGGGCCTGTATGTCGAGGGCTCGCACGGCGTGCGCATCGAGAACCTGTACCTGGTCGAACGCGCGGCGGAGGGGTGGCTGCGGTTCGATGCGTTGACGATGGCGCCGCTGCAGCGGTCGCTCATCGATGTGTCGATGCTGTCGGCGGCGGAGGTCGCGTGGGTGGACGCGTACCACGCGCGGGTGCGCGAGGCGCTGTGGGATGCGCTGGACGCGCCGGAGCGGGCGTGGCTGGAGGCGGCGACGCGGGCGCTGGGGGACGGGGCGTAGGGGCGCGGCGCGCGGGCGCTTGGTCTGTGCTGTGCTTATTGGATGTTGGCGGCGCGGGCCATGGCCTCGATGGTTTCTTTGGAGCAGTGGTGCTCGATGCCTTCGGCGTCGGTCTCGGCCTGCGCGGGGGAGACGCCGATGCTGATGAGGAAGGCAACGACGATCTCGTGGCGTTTGCGGGCGCGCCTGGCCATGGCGCGGCCCTCGGGGGTGAGTTGGACGGGCTGATAGGGCTCGGTGTCGACGAGGCCCTGGGCGAGGAGGCGCCCGACCATGCGCGAGACGGCGACGTGGGAGACGCCCAGCGCGGCGGCGATGTCGCCGACGCGGGCCTCGCCTCGGGTGTCGATGAGCTCGGCGATGAGTTCGGTGTAGTCCTCGGCGAGCTCGGTGGCGTGGTCGAGGCGTGTTCGTTCGAATCGGTTTGGTGCGCGGCGGCGGGTCATGCGTCGTCGGCCTCGGTGGGTTGGGTGGGGATGGGTTTGCCGTGGGGGTCTGTCGCGGCGTGTCCGGTGCGTTGGTTGAGCATGCGCGCGAGTTGAGCATCGGTGATGTGTTCGAGGGTTTCGGCGGTGTTGTGGACGTGGTCTGCGCGGGCGCCGGCGGTTTGGACGAGGTAGGACTCCCAGAGGCGGTGGGCGCGGACGAGTTCGCGGGCGCGGACGGCGCCGCGGGGCGTGAGTTCGAGCCCGCCCGCGCCGTCTGCGCGGGCCTCGTCGCGGCGGCGGAGGGCGCGGAGGGCGAGGCGCGCGGTGAGCGCGCCGCCGGCGTGTGCGCGGAGGTCGGCGATGGGGTGGGGGGCGCTTGGGTGTGCCTCGGCGCGGCGGTGCATGGCGGCGAGGATGTCTTCGCGGGTGATGTCGATGCGCAGCGCGGCGCGGCGGAGGGCGGCGCTGAGGGCGCCGTGGCGCGGGGCGAAGAGCGCGGCGAGCACGAGCATGGCGCCCAGCGTCACGCCGATCATGCCCGCGGCGCTGAGCGCTCCGGGCGCGCCGAGCAGGGGCGGGAGGTGTGCGCCGGTGTAGTACCCGACGACGGCGGCGCAGAGCGCGGCCGCGGCGCTGACGAGGAGCATGGGCCCGAGCCGGTCGGTGAGGAGGTGCGCGATCATGCCGGGCACGACGAGCATGCCGATGACGAGGATGGAGCCCACCGCCTCGAACGAGGCGACGACGACGACGGCGGTGAGGGTCATCAGGGCGTAGCGCACGAGCGTGGGCCGGAAGCCGAGCGCGGCGGCGAGGGCGGGGTCGAAGGAGGTGATGCGGAGTTCTTTGAAGAAGAGCGCGATGCACGCAACGACGAGGGCGAGGGCGATGACGAGAGTGACGACCTGCGGGGGGAAGCCGGCGTAGCGGGCGGGGTCGGCGAGTTGTGCGAGGGTGGCGGGGGCGTCGAGCCAGAGGGCGCCCTCCATCTGGCCGTGGATGAGGCAGTCGGCGTCGATGTGGAGGTTGCGGCCGCCGAGGCGCTCGAGCATGAGCACGCCGATGGCGAAGAGCACGGTGAAGACGACGCCCATCGCGGCGCCGGGCTCGACGCGGCCCCAGCGTTGCACGAGTTCGATGAGCGCTGTGGTGATGACGCCGACGCCGGCGGCGGCGATGAGCAGCGTGAAGGGTCGTTCGGACCCGGAGATGAGGAACGCGAGCACGAGGCCGGGCAGCACGGCGTGGCTGATGGCGTCGCCCATGAGGCTCATGCGCCGGAGCACGAGGAAGCAGCCGACGAGCGCGCAGCACACGGCGGCGAGGACGCCGGCGGCGAGGGCGGGGAAGTCGAGGGTGAAGAAGGTTTCGAGGGGGGTCATGGGGGGGGAAGATGGCATCGAGGGATCAAGGCATCGAGGCATCGAGGCATCGAGCAGAGGAGGAAGGGAAGAGGAGGTGGGGGAGGAGACGGGCGGGACGCCCGTCCCACTAGGTGGAGTAGATAGGAGGGGGAAGAGGGGGAGTGGAAGAGAGAGTTGGGTAGACACGGGCGGGACGCCCGTGCCACTAGGTGGGGTAGGTGGGAGAAGATCGGGAGGTGGGAGAAGAGGGTGTTGTCGGGGTTTGGATGTGGTGGGGGGATTGGGGGGTGTCGGTGGGGAGGCCGTCGCGGGCGAGTTGTGCTTCGAGGCGGGCGACGAGTTCTTGGTCGAGCACGTGTTCGACTTCGTCGGCGACGCGGTCGACGTGTCCGGGGGCGAGGTCGGCGTGGGTGATGAGGTACATCTCCCAGAGGCGGTGGTTGCGCACGAGGCGTGCGGCGTGAGCGCGGCCTTGATCGGTGAGGGCGCAGGCGCCGTTGATGCGCTGGGCGTCGCCGCGTCTGACGGCGCGGTTGAGGATTCGGCGCGCGTGCCGCGGCGACCAGGCGCGCATGGCGCTGAGGTGTTCGATGGGGATGGGTTGTGCGCGCGTGGGTGTGCGTTCTTCGAGTTCGTAGATGGCGCGGTAGAGGTGATCGCGAGCGACGGCGGCGTTGGTGCGTCGGCGGCGGAGGGCGTGGGCGAGGGCGCCGCGTCGGGGCGCGAGGACGATGGAGACGATGAAGCAGGCGGCGGCGACGCAGACGACGACGGGGCCGGTGGGCATGGCGGGGAGCGACGCGGAGAGGGCGCCGCCGATCCAGCCCGAGGCCGCGCCGATGGAGGCGGCGACGAGGAGCATGACGCCGGCGCGGTCGGTCCAGCAGCGGGCGCTGGCGGCGGGGATGATGAGCAGCGCGACGATGAGCAGCGCCCCGACGGACTGCATGCCGAGCACGCTCACGAGGACGATGAGCGCGAGCATGAGGGCGTCGATGGCGCCGGCGCTCCACCCGATGGCGCGGGCGAAGGCGGGGTCGAAGCAGACGAGTCGCATCTCTTTCTGCGCGGCGAGGGCGACGACGGCGACGAGCGCGCAGGCGCCGGCGATGCGCCACGCGTCGGCGGCGGACATGGCCGCGGCCTGCCCGAAGATGAAGGTGTGCAGCCCGGACTGCTCGGCGGTGGGCAGGGTCTGGATGAACGAGAGGAGCACGACGCCGAGGGCGAAGTAGACGCCGAGCGTGGCGGCGATGGCGCCGTCCTCCTTCCAGCGGGGGACGCGCGCGAGCAGTTGCACGCTGGCGGCGGCGAGGGCGCCGAAGGCCGCGGCGCCGATGAGCAGCGCGACCATGGAGCGGGCGCCCGCGCCGATGGCGAGCGCCAGCAGGAAGGCGACGGCGACGCCGGGCAGGCCGGCGTGGGCGAGGGCGTCGCTGAGGAGCGAGCGTTTGCGGAGCAGCGCGTAGACGCCGACGACGCCCGCGGCGACGCCGAGCAGCGCGAGGCCCAGGGTGGCGACGGCGGTGTTGTGCCCGCCCTGGAACGTGAGCGCGCGAACGAAGTGCCCGCCGGCGGTCATGGGGCGTCCTGATCGCGGCGGGCGGCGGACGTGGGGGGTGGGGGGTTCGCCGGCGCGCGGCGGGCGAGGGCCTCGCCGGCCTCGGAGAGGAGCGTGAGTCGTCCGCCGTAGGTGCGCCGGAGGTTGTCTTCGGTGAGCGTTTCGCGCGTCGGGCCGTGGGCGACGATGCGCATGTTGAGCAGGAGCACCTCGTCGAAATACTCGGGCGCGGTGTGCAGGTCGTGGTGGACGACGAGGCAGGTGCGGCCCTGTTCGCGCAGTTCGCGCAGCACGCCGACGATGGCGCGCTCGGTGGCGGCGTCGACGGAGGCGAAGGGCTCGTCCATGAGGTAGAGGGAGGCGTCCTGCGCGAGGGCGCGGGCGAGGAAGACGCGCTGCTGCTGGCCGCCGGAGAGTTGGCTGATCTGGCGCGAGGCGTAGTCGGCCATGCCGACGCGCTCGAGGCAGGCCATAGCACGTTCCTTGTGCGCGCGGGAGACGGGTCGGAGCCATCCGATGTGGGCGTAGCGCCCCATGGCGACGACGTCGAGGGCGCTGACGGGGAAGTCCCAGTCGACGCTCTCGCGCTGGGGCACGTAGCCGACCTCGCGGCGCATTTTTTCGTAGGGCTTGCCGAAGACGAGCACGCGCCCCGAGGCGCGGGGGACGAGGCCGAGCGCGCCCTTGATGAGCGTGCTCTTGCCGGCGCCGTTGGGGCCGAGGATGCCGACGAGCTTGCCCTTGGGGGCGTCGTAGTCGATGTCCCACAGGACAGGGCGCCGGTGGTAGGCGATGGTCATGTCGTGGATGGAGAGGGGCGCATCGGGCGAGTGCTCGGGTCGGCGCGCGAAGAAGGCGGCGGGGTCTTCGCGGGCTTCGCTGGCGGGGCTGGGGAACGCCGACGCGGGCGGGGGCTCGCGCGGCGGGGTGTCAGCGCTTCGGGGCGTCATGGGTGAGTTTCCCGTGCATGCCGCCGGCGGGCGCATCGCCGCCGAGGGCGCGGGCGATGGTGGTGACGTTGTGGTCGATCATGCCGATGTACGTGCCGCGGTACGTGCCGGGCGAACCCATGGCGTCGGAGTAGAGCTCGCCGCCGATGGCGAGCGCGTGGCCGCGGGCGCGGCAGCCCTCGACGAGGGCGCGCACGTTGCGCTCGGAGATGGTGGACTCGGTGAACACGGCGGGGATGTTGCGCTGCACGAGGGTCTCGACGATGCGCTCGATGTCGCGCAGGCCGGCCTCGGCGACGGTGCTGACGCCCTGGATGCCGACGACCTCGATGTCGTAGGCGCGGCCGAAGTAGGCGAAGGCGTCGTGGGAGGTGACGAGGATGCGCCGGTCGGCGGGGATGGTGGCGAGGACGGCGCGGGCGTAGTCGTCGAGTTCGGCGAGGCGCTGCGTGTAGGCGTCGGCGCGGGCGCGGTAGTGGGCCTCGCCATCGGGGTCGACGGCGATGAAGGCGTCGGCGATGACGCGTGCGGCGTGCTTCCAGCCGGTGGGGTCCATCCAGATGTGGGGGTCGTCGTGGCCCTCGGTTTCGGCGGATTCGAGGATGAAGTCTTCGGGGACGCCCTCGACGATGGCGTAGACGGGCCGCCCGGAGCGGGCGATGCGGACGAGGGTGTCGGTCATCTTGCCTTCGAGGAGGAAGCCGTTGTAGAGCACGAGGTCGGCGCCGAGGAGGCGGGCGGTGTCGGAGCGCGTGGGCCTGTAGAGGTGCGGGTCGACGCCGGGGCCCATGAGTGATTCGACGGCCGCACGATCGCCGGCGATCTCCGACGCGACGTCGCCGATCATGGCGACGGTGGCGACGACGCGGAGTTGCGGGCGCTGCTCGGCGCGGGCGAGCGCGCCGGGGTGCAGCGTCGAGGCGAGCAGGAAGAGCGCCAGGGCGGCGCAGCGGATCGGTGTGAGGGTGGTGCGCATGGGGGGCCTCCGTTTGTGCCGGGGGATAGTAACCTGTGTTACATGCACGGTCAAGTTGGAGGAGAGAAGAGCACTACACAGCCTTTGGCTGTGTAGTGGCACCCGGAGGGGGTGTGTCACCCGGAGGGGGTGTGGCCGCCGTGGGGGTCAGGTGGTGGCGGCGAGGCGTTGCTTGGTTTTGGGGCCGGTGCGGCGGGGGGCGAAGATGGCGGTGGACTGGTTGAGGGCCTCGCCGAGGCGGATGGGGCCTTGTTCGATGCGCTGGAAGGCGCTCTTCGCGTTGGCGGGGCTGAATTCGAGGCCGATCGCGCGGCGGCCCAGAGCGCGGGCGATGGTGGCGGTGGTGCCGCTGCCGAGGAAGGGGTCGAGCACGAGCATGCCCTTGTCGGAGCAGGCGCGGACGACGCGTTCGAGGTAGACCTCGGGCAATTGGTTCATGTGGTTGGGGCGGCGTTCCTTGTTGTTGCCCTGGATGCGTCCCCAGTACTTGCCGTACCAGACGTCCATGGGCACGCGCATGCCGTTGGGGCCCTCGGCCTTGTTGAAGGTGCGCGGATCGAAGTAGGTGGTGGCGCGGTCGCTGGGTTCGAGGATGCCGTCGGGGTTCCAGGTGCGGTTGTCGCGGTCCTTGGCGAAGTACAGGGCGTGGACCTTGCTCTGGATGAAGGAGCCCATGCGGTTCTGGCCGAAGCGGTAGTGCCAGATGCACCAGTTGATCATGTGCATGCCGCGGGACTTGAGGTGGACGACGATCTCGGCGGCGGTGTCGTCGGGGATGTTGACCCAGAGCGAGCCGGTGGGCGTGAGGGCGTCGACGCAGCCGTCGAGCCAGTCCGCGGTGAACTTGAGGTACTCGTCGCGGGGGAGGCCGTCGTGCCACTTGTCGTACTTGACCTGCCAGTTGAAGGGCGGGTCGGCGAAGATGAGGTCGACCTCGTGGTTCACGCACTCGGGCACGGCGCGGAGGAGTTCGCGGCAATCGCCGACGTAGACGCGGGTGTCGGGGTCGGCGATCTGGTGCGCGGGCTTGGGCGCGGCGGTGGTTGCGCGGGCGCGCGCTGCGGGCGCTTTGGTTGTGGGGTTTGTCTTCGCCATGGTGTGTCTCGCGGAGCGGCGCGCGGGTGGTGGTGTTCGGCGCGGGTGAGGATAGCGCGAATCGGCGCGTGGCGCAAATCTGCACCGGCGCGGTGTTCGCAGCATAGCGCCTTGCGCGCGCAAGCGCAACCTTTGGTTGTGAGGGCGCGAGGGGGAGAAGCAGAGGTGGGGGAGGAGACGGGCGGGACGCCCGTCCCACTAGGTGGGGTAGGGGAGGAGAGGATTAGTTGTTGGCGCCGAAGCGTTGGTTGAGGAGGGTGCGCCACTGCGAATGGGTGAGGGTTTCGCGCAGCGTTTGGACGAGCTTTGCGCGGTCTTCGGGGGTGGCGGTGTTGAGGATGTTCTTTTGGGCGTAGTCGGTGACGGCGCGGCGGACGGTGGCTTGTTGCTCGGGGGTGAGGTCGAGCGTTTCGAGGAGGGCTTCGAACTCGGCGCTGTCGGCAAGGAGGGTGCGTTCGTAGGCGCGGCGGAGTTCGCGGCCGAAGGCTTCGACGCGTTCGCGCGTGACGAGGGCGGCGAGGGCTTCGCGGTCGTCGCCGGCGCGGGCGCGGAGTTCGGCGAGCAGGGCGGCGCGGTATTCGCGGGCGAGGGATTGCGCCTTCGCGGCGTCGGCGGGGGGGAGCGCGGCGAGGAGGTCGCGGGTGTAGGCGGCGTTGTCGCGGAGTTCGGGGGCGCGCTCGGCGAGGTCGCGCAGGTCGGCGGCGAGGGCGTCGCGGTCGCCGGCCGCGGCGGCGGATTGGGCGCGGAGGATGAGGGCGATGTTGTTGCGGAAGAGGTCGTCCCAGGCGCGGGCGCGTTCGGCGCGCACGGCGTCGGTGTTGGCGCGGGTTGATTCGTCGAGGTCGAGGAGGTCGAGCGCGGCCTCGATGGGGAGGGTGTCGAGGCGGGCGAGGGCGCCGGTGGCGTCGCGGTGGACGAGCGTTTCCTCGGTGAAGCGTTCGCCGACTTCGGGGCCGCCGAAGATGCGGAGCAAGTCGATGTCGTCGCGGGAGCGGGGCTCTTCGGGGGCCTGGCCGGGCGGGGTTTCGGGGTCGGGGCGCTCGGCCTGCGCGATCACCGAATCACCCCCGCTCCCG
>RECZ01000164.1 GCA_007693765.1 Phycisphaerales bacterium
GCTGCGGGCGGCGTTCCGGGGGCGCAGTTCGGGGGGGGGCGTTCCGGGGGGTGGTGCGTATGATGGTCGCATGACCGGCGCCACTGTCTCACCCTCCGTCAAGGTTCACCGCATCGAAGTCGCCCCGCGCCGCGAGCGCGACGACGTCCGCGGCGCCGCCGTCGAGCGTGACGCCGCGGCGATCGGCGTGCGTCCCGGGCGTGTGCGCACCGCCCGCGTCTACCTCGTTCGCGCCGATCTCTCCGAGGCCGACCTCGACCTGGTGCGCGACGTGCTGCTGGCCAACCCCGTGCTCGAGGCCGCCGCGGTGGGCGCCGCGCCGACGCCCGCGGGCGCCCGCACCGTCGAGATCCACCCCCTGCCCGGCGTGATGGACCCCGTCGCCCAGACGGTGCGCCAGTCCGTCATCGAGCTCACCGGCGTGGGCGACGTCGAGGTCTCCACCGGTCTGCGCTACGACCTCTTCGGCGTGAGCGAGCGCGACGCCGAGACGCTCGCCGCCCGCCTGCTCGCCAACCCCGTCGTGCAGCGCATCCACCTCGAGCCCTACGAGCCCGCCGACTTCCTCCACGGCGACGCCTACGAGCTGCGCCTCGCCCGCGTCACCCTGCGCGGCCTCGACGACAAGGCGCTCGAGAAACTCAGCCGCGAGGCGCACCTGTTCCTCAGCCTCGACGAGATGCGGGCTGTGCGCGACTTTTACGAGTCGCAGAAGCGCGAGCCGACCGACATCGAGCTCGAGACCCTGGCGCAGACGTGGTCGGAGCACTGCGTCCACAAGACGCTCAAGTCCACCATCACCTACACCGGCGGCGCCGACGACGTGATCGACTGGAGCGGCCGCCCCGGGCACGAGCGGATGCCCGACGGCTCGGTGCTGATCCACAACCTACTCAAGTCCACCGTCGCCGCGGCGACGTTCGAGCTCATCGACGAGGGCGTGGACTGGACGCTGAGCGTCTTCAAGGACAACGCGGGCGTGATCGCCTTCGACGACGACCACGCGGTGTGCGTGAAGGTGGAGACGCACAACCACCCCAGCGCGATCGAGCCCTACGGCGGCGCCGCGACGGGCGTGGGCGGGTGCATCCGCGACGTGATGGGCACGGGCCTGGGCGCCAAGCCCATCGCCAACACGGACGTCTTCTGCGTCGCCTTCCCCGACAACTGGGCCCAACCCGGCGCCCCCACACAAGACGCCCCCCCCGGAACCCCCGGAAGTTCCGGAACCCCCGGAAGCCCTGGAAACCAGACCGCTGCGCGCACGGAGGGGGGCGCTGCGCCGGTGAGTCTGGGCATGCTCTCCGCGCCGGCGTTCGACGCGATGGCGCCCGCCGGCGCGTGGGACCTGCCCACGGGCTGCCTGCACCCGGCGCGGGTGCTGCGGCAGGTGGTCGCGGGTGTGCGCGACTACGGCAACCGCATGGGCATCCCCACCGTCAACGGCGCGGTGTGGTTCGACGACCGGCACATCGGCAACCCGCTGGTGTTCTGCGGGTGCATCGGCGTGATGCCGCGCGACAAGGTGGAGGGCGACGCGCAGCCGGGCGACCTCATCGTCGCACTGGGCGGTCGCACCGGGCGGGACGGCATCCACGGGGCCACGTTCTCGAGCGCCGAGTTGACGGACACCCACGCTGACGAGTTCGCCCACGCCGTGCAGATCGGCAACGCCATCACCGAGAAGCGCACGCTCGACGCCATCCTCCGCGCCCGCGACGCGGGGCCGGGCGGGGCGTCGCTGTTCAGCGCCATCACCGACTGCGGCGCGGGCGGGTTCTCCAGCGCCGTTGGTGAGATGGGCGCGGAGTTGGGCGCGGAGGTCCACCTCGAACGCGCCCCGCTCAAGTACGACGGCCTCTCCTACACCGAGATATGGATCAGCGAGGCGCAGGAGCGCATGGTGCTCGCGGTGCCCCCGGGCAACCTCGACGCCCTGCGCGCGATCTGCGATGAGGAATCGTGCGAGCTGAGCGTGCTGGGCACGTTCGGCACGCCGGGCGAGGAGTTGATCCTGCGCTACAACGGCGAGGAAGTGGGGCGGCTCTCGATGCGCTTCCTCCACGACGGCATCCCCACGCCCACCCGGCGCGCCGAGTGGAAGCCCGACCCCGACCGTGCGCCCAAACCGGCGCCCGTCACGAGCGACCCCAACCCGCGTGACACGCTGCTGCACCTGCTCGCGCACCCCAACATCGCCTCGAAGCATTGGATCATCCGCCAGTACGACCACGAGGTGCAGGGCGGCAGCGTCATCAAGCCGCTCGTCGGGCCCGAGGGCGAGGGCCCGGGCGACGCCTCCGTCATCACGCCCGTCGAGGGCAGCACGCGCGGCCTCGCCATCGCCTGTGGCCTCGCGACGGGGATCGGCGACCCCATGCTGCCCGGCGCGCTGGGCGACCCGTACCTCATGGCGCTGGCCGCGATCGATGAGTGCGTGCGCAACCTCGTGTGCGTGGGCGCCGACCCGGACCGCATCGCGATCCTCGACAACTTCTGCTGGCCCTCGTGCGCCAAGCCGGAGAACCTCGGCTCGCTCGTGCGCGCCGCGGAGGGCTGCTACGACGGGGCCAAGGCGTACCGCACGCCCTTTGTCTCCGGGAAGGACTCGCTCAACAACCAGTTCACCACCGACGACGGTCGCACCATCGAGATCCCGCCCACCCTGCTCATCAGCGGGATCGGCATCGTGCCCGATGTGCTGCGCTGCGCCACGATGGACGCGAAGCAGCCCGGTCGCGTGCTGGTCCTCGTGGGCGAGACGGGCGACGCGATGGGCGGGTCGCACCACCAGCGCGCCGTCGGTGCGGTGCGCGACCCGAACCCGCCGCGCACCGACCTCGCGCTCGGCCCCGCGGCGGCGCGCTTCGTCGCCTCGCTGGTGCGCACGGGCGCGGCCCGTTCGGCGCACGACGTCTCCGACGGCGGGGCGCTGGTCGCGGTCGCGGAGATGCTCATCGCCGGGTCGACGAAGGATGCGCCCATCGGCGCTGCGCTCGAACCGTTCGACACCTGGGGCGACGCCCACGTTGAGGCGCTGCTGTTCGGCGAGTCGCCCTCGCGCTACGTTCTGGAGATGACGGAGGAAGACGCGGCGTCGGCCGCGAAGGATGCGCCCGCGGGCGTGCCGGTGCGGGTGATCGCGCGGCTGGACGCGAGCGGGACGCTGCGTCTCGGCGCGGGGGAAACGGTGAGCGTGGAGTCGCTGCGCGAGGCTTGGATGGGGACGCTGGATTGGTGAGGGGTGGGGGAGTGAGTTGTTCGAGAAAGCCAAGAGGAAGAGATAAGGCAGAGGTTGGTAGGAGACGGGCGGGACGCCCGTCCCACTAGGGTGTGTAGGGAAGAATGGCAGGAATGACGAGAGCGGAGAGGGCGAAAGCAGACGCATGGCCAACGCACTGGTGATACGCACGGCGGGGACGAACTGTGACGCGGAGATGGTGCGCGCCTTCCGCCTTGCCGGCGCCGGGGCGGACCTCGTCCACATCGACGCCCTCATCGACAACCCCGCCAAGGTCGACAACTACAACATCCTCGGCTTCCCCGGCGGGTTCTCCTACGGCGACGACATCGCCTCCGGGCGCGTGCTCGCGGTGCGCATGCGCGAGCGTCTCTGGCCCGCTCTGCGCGACGCCGCCAACCGGGGCGTGCTCATGATCGGCGTCTGCAACGGCTTCCAGGTGATGGCCCAGATCGGCCTCCTCCCCGGCCCCGGCCGCACCAAATGGCCCGATGCGCCCCCCGCGCCCACGATCGCCCTCGCCGACAACCAGCACGCCCGCTTCGTCGACAAGTGGGTGCGCGTGGAGTTCGACGAAGCGTCGCCCTGCGTCTGGACCCGCGGCCTCGCGGGCGATGCGCTCCCGCCCGACGCCGCGCAACTCCCCATCGCGCACGGCGAGGGCCGCTTCGTCGCCACCGACGACGCCACCCTGCGCGCGCTCGAGGCCGGCGGGCACGTCGCCCTGCGCTACGCCGAGGGGCACAACATCAACGGCAGCGCCGCCCGCATCGCCGGCGTGTGCGACGCCAGCGGCCGCATCTTCGGCCTCATGCCCCACCCCGACCGCTACCTCTCCTGGACCAACCATCCCTACTGGACGCGCCTGCCCCGCGCGTTATTCGACACCGACACACCCGGCCTGCGCATGTTCCGCAACGCGGTGCGCGCGGCGGATGAACTGTCCACGGGCAACGCCTCGATGGCGGGCTGAATCGCCCCGGGCCCCGAAGTTCTGCCTTGGTCGGCGGGGCCGCAACCGATAGGATTGGTGCACGATGAGCACAGCGCACTCGACGCTCGGGGCCGGCGCGGAGACGGGGGGGACGCACCCGGCCCGGGCTGTTGCGCGGCGCGACCACCTGCTCCGTTACGGCGACGAGGCGACGCTGCGCCGTCTGTGGCTTGCGACGATGGCGCCGATCGTTCTGTTGATCTTGTTTGTGAGCCCGATCCTTGTGTTCATGATCCCCATGCCGCGCGGCGTGGGTGACGCGTACTACGCTTTCCGAATGGTGGCGTGGACGTGCGTGTGCGCGTTCATCTTTGTCAGCCTGTTCAGGCCGTCGCCCGTGATCGACCGCGGCCGGACGGGCGGCGCGCTGCGCCTTCTCTCTCTATCGCTCGCGGTCGCGACGCCGACGCTCTCGGCGCTGCTGTTCGCGGCGGACCGCTGGCTCTGGAGCGATACAGCCGCCGGCGCGGCGCCGCCCGTGTCGTGGGGATCGCTCCTCATGATCCTCGCCTCGCTCTGGATCGCTCTCGGAGCCCTGACCCTGCGCCGGATGTCCGTGATCAGTCGCTGCCTCGACTGCGGCGTGTACCGCGACAGAGTCCCGTACCGCACCAACTTGAAGTATGGCTGGTGGATCTTCGGGGCGTTGCTCTACGGCTGCCTCGGGCTGCGGCTGGCGCCGACCTACCCAGGGAGTCTGGACGATCCCTCCGCCCCGCTCTGGACGCAGTATCTGACCGTCGCGCAGGGCGCGACGACATACCTGATCCCGACGTGCCTCTTCTGGGCGTTCATCGCGTGGCTGTGCTTCACGTCGCTGGTCTCGGTCGAACGCCGCGAGAGGTCACGCCTCGAACACGCCACAAGCCCGACGCACGCTCAGGCCCAAGGCCTCACGCCATGACCCCCGTCGATCCCCGCGAACTCTCGCCGCGTTCAGCGGGCGATCACGCCCTCATGGGCGAGCTCATCCTCGACGAGCGGCCCTGCCCCGGCTGCGGTTACGAGCTGCGCGGCCTGCGCGAGTTCGCTCCCTGCCCCGAGTGCGGGCGCATCATCTCGCTCGCGATGCAGGGGCACGACGGCGCGACGAAAAAGCCCTCACTCGTCGTCGAGCAGCTTGTCGATGCGCCGGTCGGCTACATCCGTGTCACGCAGGCGGGCTTCGTGGCGATGATCCTCGCGACGGTGATGACGTTCGTGGTCGGCGTCTCGCTCTTCGCGTCGGCGTTCGGGTTCGGCGGGCTGTCCAACGCCGCGCCGATGCTGCTCATCGCGTCGCTGCTGTGGTTGGGCGGCCTCGCCCTCGTGATGCGCCCGCGCCCGCTGCTCCCCGATGCGCCGCGCACCATCGAGACGGAGTGGTGGATGCTGCGGCTGGTCACGCTGCTCACGCAGAGCGCCTTCGTGCTGGCCGCGGCGGTCGGCGCGCTCGCGCCGGGCGGGCCGTCGGCGATGGGCGGCGCGCTGCTGCTGCTCGCGTTGGCGCTGGCCCTCATCGGCGCCATCGGGTGGATCCCCACGACGGTGCTGCTGGCCCGCTACGCCGACTGGACGGCGGACACGGATCTGGGCTGGCGGCTGCGCTACGCCGCGATGGGGATGGGCGTGACGGCGCCGCTGATCGCTGTGATGGAGTTCGCTGCGCCCCGCTCGTGGGACGTCTTCATGTTCTACCGGCTCTTCACGATCTTCATCTTTATGTTGCTGCTCACCTCGCTGGGCGTCTTCCTGTGGTCGAGCGTCAGCCTCGCCGCGACGTGCGCGTTGGCCGCGGGCATCGCGCGCACGCGGCGGTCGAAAGACCAGCGTCTCGTCGACCGCATGCGCGCCGAGGCCGAGGCCCACATGCGCAGGGTCGCGCAGGAGCCGGAGATGCGCACGCCGGACCCGTACCACCCCATCGGCACGCCGCGGAGCCCCGGCGCCTCGTCGCTGGGCAAGTCCGGGGCGCCGCCGAAGGGCCCCCCGCGCTGACCGCGACGCCCTGACCCATCCCGAACCATCGCCTGCGCCCGGCCCGCTACACTGGCCGGATGACAGGCAAAGACTCCAGCGCGCCCGCCGGCGGCGCCACGATCCGCTGCGGGGTGGTGGGCGTCGGACGCATGGGCCGGCACCACGCCCGCGTCTACACCGAGCTCCCCGGGGCCGAGCTCGTGGGCGTCGTCGACCAGAGCGAAGAGCGGCGCACGCAGATCGCCGAGAAGCACAATTGCCCCGCGTACGAGAGCGTGAGCGAGCTGCTCGACGCGGGGGTGGACGCCGTCAGCGTCGCCGTGCCCACCACGCACCACCTCGACGCCGCGTGGCCCCTGCTCGAGGCGAAGGTCGCGTGCCTCATCGAGAAGCCGCTGGCGAGCGATGTGGAGCAGGCGCAGAAGATCAAGGACCACGCCGAGCGCACCGGCGCCGTGCTGCAGGTCGGGCACATCGAGCGCTACAACCCCGCGGTGATGGCGTTGCGGCGTGAGGGCACGGGGTCCATCACGCCGCGTTTCGTCGAGGTGCACCGCATCAGCCCCATGACGTTCCGCAGCGTGGATGTGGGCGTGGTCTTCGACATGATGATCCACGATCTGGACGTGGTGCTGATGCTCATGGGCGGCATCGAGCCCGTCGAGGTGCACGCCTCGGGCGTCTCGGTGATCACCGAGCACGAGGACGTGTGCAACGCGCGGCTGGTCTTCGATGCCCCGCAGGGCAAGTGCGTGGCCAACATCACCGCCTCGCGGCTGGCGATGAAGACGGAGCGCAAGGTGCGCATCGTCGGCGACGACGCCTACGTGAGCATCGACTACGCGAATAAGTCCGGCGTGCTCATCCGGCGCACCGCCAACCAGACGCAGCTCGACGAGGTGCGCGAAGCGCTCCGCACCGGCCACGATCTCTCCAGCCTCGACTACAGCCAGCTCGTCGCCCTCGAGCCCCTCTCCGTCGACGACGCCGAGCCCCTGCGGATGCAGCTCGAGGCCTTCCTCAAGGCCGTCCGCACCGGCAGCCGCCCCGAGATCGACGCCGCCGACGGCTTCGCCAACGTCCGCACCGCCCAGCGCATCGTCGAGGCCATCCGCGCCGACTGGTGAAGCCCGCTCCCCCGGTGGTTGGTGGGGCGGCTCGCCGAGCCGCCCTCCGCCGCCGCCCATCTCGCCGCGGCCTTCCACCTGCTGCGCCGCCGCCAATAGCCGGACTTCCCCTCTCCCGCTACACTCACCACCCCACTCGACCCCCTCCGACAGCCCCAGGAGCAGACGCCCGTGTCGACGTCCTTCCACTGCACGCTCATCACCCCGGAAGCCCGCCTCCTCGACGAGGAGGTCACCTACGTCAACCTGCCCATGTGGGACGGCCAGATGGGCTTCATGCCCGGCCGCGGGGCCATCGTGGGCAAACTGGGCATGGGCGAACTGCGGCTGACGTTCTTCAAGGGCGGCAAGCGGAGCTACTACGTCGAGGAGGGCTTCGTGCAGATGGTGGAGGACAAGATGACCGTCCTCGCCACCCGCGCCATGCGCACCGAGACGCTCTCCGAGTCCGAGGCCCAGGCCGAACTCAACGAGGCCCTCGCCCGCAAGGACGCCACCGGCGACGACATGGACCGCGTCAACCGAGACCGCGAACGCGCCCGCGCCAAGCTCACCCTCGCCCGCCAGTTCAAGGCGAGCGGCGGCGCGATCTGAACGAAAACACTGTCCGCATCCCCTTGCTTCCCCGTGCCACCGACTTCGGCTTTGCGAAGTCGGTGCTGTTCTGCGCACGCGGGCACCGTGAAGACACCGACTTCGCAAAGCCGAAGTCGGTGGCACGGTCGCTGGCACGGTTGTTGACGTTCTGCGTGATCGATACGCGCGATCAGCGTTCGTCCGCGATCTTGCGCAGCAGGTCGCCGGGCATGCACATGGCCAGCGCGCCCGCGGCGAGCAGCAGGGCCGCGAAGCAGCCGAAGGCCACGCCGATGCGCCACTCGGGCAGCGTCGGCGCCTGCTTGAGGGCCACGCCGCCGAGGAAGACCGTCGCCAGCAGCGGCGCCAGCGCGCTCACCGACCAGCCCAGCCCCATCATGAGGCTCGAGACCATCCCCGTCCGCCCCGGGATGAGCCGCTGCGCCAGCGAGATGCTCATGGGGATCGTGGCGCCGTAGCCCAGCGCCGTCAGCGCCGTCACCACGTACACCGGCCAGTAGCCCCACCACGCCCCGCCCGCGAGGCGCACGCCCGCGTACCCCACCACGCTCGTGAGCGCGACGAAGAGCGCGCCCCACACCGACAGCCACACCAGCGGGCCCTTCTCCCGACCCGGGCGCACCATCCGCCCCACGAACAGGCCCGTCACGCCCATGCCCACCGTCATCGCCGCGGCCAGGTTGCCGCTCAGGCTCGCGGCCCGGTTGGGGTTGTCGAGGATCACCGACGCCGCCCACACGTTGAACATCACCAGCATGGCGATGTTCACGATGAACCGCAGGCAGTTCTGCAGCGTGAGCAGGATCACCGCCCGCCAGCGCGCACGGGCCTCGTCCTTGGGCAGCGCGGCGTGCATCTCCCGGTGGTTGTCGTGGCGGTGCGGCGCCCGGCGCACCATGAAGAACAACCACACGCCCACGCCGATTGAGGGCGGCGCCAGCCACAGCAGGTGCTCGAGCCCGAAGGCCGCGTTGATGCGCGTGCACAGGATGGGCCCGACCGACTGCCCGAGCATCCCCGCCGCGAAAAAGAGCGCCATCGCCCACGCCCGCCCGCGGCGGAGCGCCCGTCCGCCGAGCTGCCCGGCCAGCGCGGCGCCGATGGGGTGGTACATGCCGGTGCCGATCACCCCCAGCGTGATGAGCACGACGACCTGCCAGAAGTTCTGCGCCAGCCCGATCGCGCTCAGGCACGTCGCCCCGAGGATGAGGCCCAGCGGGGCGCAGATGCGGGTGTCGTACTTGTCGGTGAACCACGCGAAGAAGGGCTGCAGGGCGCCGGAGAAGATGGGCGTGAGCATGTAGAGCACGCCGATCTGGGCCGCGGTGAGGGCGAGGCGGTCCTCCAGCACCAGCATGAGCGAGGTGACGAAGATGGGGAAGACGTCGATGACGACGTGCGAGGCGTTGAGCGCCCAGAAGCGGCGCAGGGCGGGCTTGCGCCAGAGCGTCTCCGTCGCCGCGATCGCCGCGACGGACGCCGGCCCCACGGCGCCGCCCTGCTGCGGTGGCGGCTCGATCGTCGCGGGCACAGGCAGCGGGGGGGGCGTCACGGCATCAACGGTAGGCGAACGGAGAGAAAGGTCCAGCGGCCGCGGCGCCGGGCCCGCCGGCGGTGCGCGGGGCGGTTAGCCGAGTCCCAGGCGTTTGCGCTTCTCGTCCCACTCGCTCTGTTCGCGCTTGTTGTCCGTCGCGAGTTCGGCCTTGCCGGCCTTGAGCGCCTCGATCTCCAGCCGCGTGAGGCGCATCGACTCCATCTCGAAGTCCTTGAACGCCTCCACCGTCACGGGGACGATGGGCTCGATGAGGTCGTGCATCGCGCAGGCGAAGTCGCGGATCTCCTTCTGGGCGTGGGCGTCCATGCGCAGCGAGAGGAACCGCAGCAGGTTGTGCAGGTCGATCTTCCAGTACCACTCGGTGTAGAGCGACTGGGGCAGCGCGATCCGCGCCAGTTCGCGGGCCACGCCCTTCTCGATGAGCCGCTCGTACCGCTCGTACATCGCGTGCGCATCTTCGAGGTAGGCGAGGAACTCGCTCGCGGTCGCGGGCTCGAGCGGTTCGTCGCGCCCCTGGCGGTTGGTCTTGGACTGCTTGCGGATGTCGTCGATCGTGGGCGTGTAGAAGCGGTCGGGCATGACGGAGTACCGCCCCGAGTACTCGTTCACGTTGGCGGTGCGGTGCCGGATCCACTGGCGGGCCACGAAGATGGGCATGGCGCAGTGGAACTTGAACTCGACCATCTCGAATGGCGTGGTGTGCCGGTGTCGCAGCAGGTAGCGGATGAGGCCCCGGTCCTCCTGCACCTTCTTGGTCCCGGCGCCGTAGGAGACGCGCGCCGCCTGCACGATCGCGCTGTCCGCCGTCTGCCCCTCGGGCACGAGGCGGGGCATCACGTCGATAAGCGCGACGAACCCGTGCTCGTGCACGCGCGTCTCGATCCGCGTGCGGCCCTGCATCTGGTCGATCAGCGGCAGGGCGTCGTTCGGCTCGTCGCCGACGTTGGGGGCGGGTGTCTTGGAGGCGTCCACTTCCACCTCAACAGGCTTGGCGCGATGGTCGGTACGGTTGGGCATAACCCAGCGCAGATACTGCGCCGCGGCGCCCAACGACAGCGGCCAACAGGTTACCCACACTCAGCGACAGTCGCCGACAGGGGGGCTACCTCTCCCAACGCTGTTGGGAGAGGTGGCCCGCATCGCTCACACCCGCACCATCCGGGCGAACTCCTGCGCGCGGCCGTCGATCTCCGCGCGCTGGAGCGTCGTCAGGCGTTCCAGGCTGAAGGACTCGATCGTGAAGCTCGCCACCACGCTGCCCACGGCCATCGCCTTCTGGATCTCCTCCAGCGACAGCGGGTCCGCGGCGGTGGTCGAGGCGAGGCGCCCCATCAGGCCTCCCGCGAAGGAGTCGCCCGCGCCGGTGGGGTCGATCACCACATCCGTCGGGTACGCGGGGATGGCCGCCACGCCGTCGCGGTGCACGAGGATGCTGCCGTGCTCGCCCTTCTTGATGATCGCGAAGCGCGGCCCCATGTCGAGGATACGACGCCCGGCGTCGATGTTGTTGCGCGAGCCGGTGAGCATGCGCGCCTCCTCGTCGTTGAGCACGAGGCCGTCCACGCTGGTGAGCAGTGCCTTGAGCTCGTCGGAGGCGATGTCGATCCAGAGGTTCATCGTGTCCGCCACCGCGAGGGTGCGGGCGGGGAAGTGCTCGAGCAGGCCGCGCTGCACGCCGGGGTGCGTGTTGGCGAGGAAGACGAAGCGCGAATCGCGGTACACCTCGGGCGGGATCGGCGGCGCCTCCTCCAGCACGCCCAGGTGGGTGTAGAGCGTCTCGCGCTGGTTCATGTCGTCGAGGTAGCGCCCGCCCCAAGCGAAGGTCTTGCTCTGGGGGCGCCGGTCGAGCCCCTGACAGCAGACGGTCGGGAAGGCCGCGAAGACCTTCTCGTGCTCGGTCGTGAAGTCCCCCCCGACCGCCGCGACGATGCGCACCGGCGTGAAGAACGACGCGGCCGCCGCGAAATACGTGCAGGACCCCCCCAGCACGCTCTCGGCGCTGCCGGTGGGGGTGTGGATGGTGTCGATGCCGATGGTTCCGGTGACGATGAGTGACATGGGGGGACTATAGGGGAGGAGGAGCAGATTTTCGGCGAGGGGCGGTCTTCAGGTGGGGCGGCTCTCCGAGCCGCCTTCTTGAGGAGGATCGGAAACAGGGCGCCTGACACAGGGTGC
>RECZ01000147.1 GCA_007693765.1 Phycisphaerales bacterium
GACGAGCGCGACGGTGATGTCGTCGTCGGGCACGGGGAGCCTGCTGGACATGTCGTCGTTGCAGTCGTGGAACGCGAACGCGGGCAACCCGGGATTCGACTACGTGCAGTCGGTGAACGCGACGAGTAGCGGCGTGATCGACCTGTCGTCGCTGCAGTCGCTGCAGACGCCCAACCGCACCAACTCGCGTGTGGACTTCAACATGACGGGAGGCGGGCAGATCCTGCTCGACAGCCTGACCTCGATCACGGGCCCCGGGCAGGCGCGGTTCAACGTCACATCGGGCTCGTTCGCGCTCGGCGCGCTCGAGAACGCGGCGCACATGGGCGTGTTCCTCGGGACCAACGCGTCGTTCGACGCCCCATCGCTGACGCAGGTGACGGGCAACGGCCTCGAGCTCTCGCTGGCGTCGGGCTCGACGTTCGAGGCGGGGGCGTTGGCGTCGGCCAACAACCTGCGGTTCACATCCTTCGAGAACGGGTCGTCGTTCATCGCCCCGAACCTGACGGAGCTGACGTCGAGCACCGTGAACCTGTCGCCGGGCCGGACGTTCACAACGGGCCTGCTGACGAACATTAACAACACCCTCTTCGGCGTTGAGGGCGGCGTGGAGTTCGGCGTGGTGAGCGGCCACATCGGCGCCACGTCGCTGAGCACGACGGGTCGGACGAGCGCGACGGTGATGTCGTCGTCGGGCACGGGGAGCCTGCTGGACATGTCGTCGTTGCAGTCGTGGAACGCGAACGCGGGCAACCCGGGATTCGACTACGTGCAGTCGGTGAACGCGACGAGTAGCGGCGTGATCGACCTGTCGTCGCTGCAGTCGCTGCAGACGCCCAACCGCACCAACTCGCGTGTGGACTTCAACGCGTCCGCTGGAGGGATCATCGATCTGTCCTCCATCAACAGCATCACCGGCCCCGGCCAGGCGCGGTTCAACATTCTCGGCGGGGGCGAGATCCGCTTCGGCAACCTTGAGGTGAGCGGCAACACGAGGATCATCGTCGCCGACGTCACCTCGGTGTTCAATGTGCAGGGAAGCCTCTTCATGAGCGGCCCGTCGAGCGTGAATGTCGGCACGGGCGGGACGATCACGCTCAACACCCACTTCACGTTCGATTACACGGACGAAACCCGTCTGCAGATGCAGTCCGGCAGGCTCAACATGGTCGGCGGCGGGTTCAGTTTCCTCGAAGTGGGCGGGCTCGACGCCGGCGCAGTCTTCGACCCCGGCGTCAACGGCAACTTCGGCATCGGCCAACTGGTCCTCGGCGCCGACGGGAACGAGAAGTTCGTGCAGTTGATCGACGTCTTCGACAACGGCAATCGCGTCGGCGGCACACCCGGCACGGAGGCGTTGTACCTCTACGGGCTCGGCGGCCCGGCGGGGCTCGTTCTCGAGTCGGGATCGACGCTCAACATCAACAACATCAACGTGTACGTCGCGGTGGACGGGGTGATGGTGCACCTCAACAGCCTGTTCACCTCCGGGCAGACGATGATCACCTACGGCGACGGCTTCATCCTCCTGCCGAGCCCGGGCGCCGCGGGGATGCTCGCCCTCGGGGCGTTGGTGCTCGGGCGTCGCCGGCGTGAGGCCGTCCGTCCGACCGTTTGACCCCGGAGTTATCGAGATACGCTGGTTCGACAGCGTGGAACCGGACAAGGCAAGCGGGTTGCGGATCGCGTTCAGCGCAGCCCGCAACCCGCTTTTCCAGTTGGGCAGGGCACGATCGTCCATCGCGTCCTTTAATCCCTCACCCGGCCTCTCCCAACCGGGTCGGGAGAGGTGGCGGAGCGGAGCGTGGCCACGCCTGTGGCGAGGCCACGGCACACAGCCAAGAAAAGGGGGTGCCACTACACAACCGCCGCGGTTGTGTAGTGCGGCCACCCGCAGCGCCGCGATCGCGCAGATGCACACGCCCCACAGAGTGCGATGCTCGGACGATGTCGGCACGGCGTGCGCGGCTGGTGCATTTCGGTCCCTGCTGCACAGTTGAGGCGGGGTAGGTGGGGGAGCGAGGCAGGAGCCCTCACCCGGCCTCTCCCAACCGGGTTGGGAGAGGTGGCGGAGCGGAGCGTGGCCATGCCTGCGGCGAGGCCACGGCACACGGGCGCCGCAGACGCCCACGTCACACGCCCGCGGCACAGGTCGGGCCTTCCCCAAGACGCCCCCGCCCCGGCCCGCTACCCTCTCCCTCCCCTCAGACCCACCCCTCGGGACGCCGGAGCATCGAATCACCATGGAAGCAGGCATCGTCGGGCTGCCCAACGTGGGCAAGTCCACGCTCTTCAACGCTCTCACCGCCGCGGGCGCGCTGGCCGCGAACTATCCCTTCGCCACGATCGAGCCCAACGTCGGCATCGTCGCGGTCCCCGACCCGCGCCTGGGCGTGATCGCGTCGCACATCTCGACGCAGAAGATCATCCCCGCCTCCATGCGCCTCGTGGACATCGCCGGCATCGTGCGCGGCGCCTCGGTGGGCGAGGGGCTGGGCAACCAGTTCCTCAGCCACATCCGCGAGGTGGACGCCATCCTCCACGTCGTGCGCTGCTTCGACAAGGGCGCCGGCGGCGAGGACATCACCCACGTCGAGGGCAGCGTCGACCCGATCCGCGACATCGAGACCATCGAGACCGAGCTCATCCTCGCCGACCTCCAGACCGTCGAGAGCGCCCTGCCCAAGGCGGAGCGCGCCGCGCGCTCCAAAGACCCCGAGGCGATCGTTCGTTTGAGCGTGCTGCAGCGCATCCGCCCCGTGCTCGACGAGGGCCGCTCGGCGCGGGGCGTGTCGTTCGAGAAGCCGGAGGAGCAGCGGGCGCTGCGGTCGCTGGGCATGCTCAGCGCCAAGCGCGTGCTCTACATCGCCAACGTCGACGAGGACGACGTGCGAGGCGAGGGCAAACACGCCTCGCGCGTGCGCGAGCGCACGGCGCAGGAGGGCATGGAGGTCGTGCCCGTGTGCGCCAAGATCGAGGCGGAGCTGGGCGAGCTCGACGAGGCCGACCAGCGCGAGATGCTCGAATCGCTGGGCCTCGCGGAGCCGGCGCTGCACAGCGTCGCCCGGGCCGCGTACCGCCTGCTGGGGCTGCAGTCGTACTACACCGCCGGTCCCAAGGAGGTCCGCGCGTGGCCGATCCCGCAGGGCGCCACGGCGCCCCAGGCCGCGGGCGTGATCCACACCGACTTCGAGCGCGGCTTCATCCGCGCCGAGGTCTACAGCGTGGCGGACCTCGAGAAGCACAAGAGCGAGAAGGCCATCCGCGAGGCGGGCCGCCTGCGCGTCGAGGGCAAGTCCTACGTCATGCAGGACGGCGACGTCTGCCACTTCCTGTTCAACGTGTGAGGCGGGCCGCGCAGGCCGCGCAGAAAGAACGCCGGGCGTTGTATGCGCCCGGCGTTCGAGATGGAGACGGTGTGATGGCGGAGCGGGCCTCGGGGATTACCTCGAGAAGTTCGCCCAGGGGTGATCGATAGCGTTGTCAGCGCCCGACCATAACACTCCCCACTGGTTCTCCCCTTGGGAGTTATAGTTGCCCCCGGTGTTGCCTCTGGCGAAGTTTCTCACTATGAGACTGCGAGATCCGACAAGACGCACGCCGACGGCGCCGTTGAGCATGACGTTGTTTCCATCGACACGGTTGTCGTTCCCTTCGACGAGGATGCCGTAGCCGTTGGACCCGACGTTGGAGTTGGAGGTGTTGTTGACGATCACGCAGGCGTTGTTCGCGTGGATGCCGGGTCCGGTGTTGCCGGTCGCGTGCGAATCATGCAGCATGGAGCCGGAATTCAGAACGAAGCCGCCGCCGTTGTTCGAACGCGCCGAGCAGTTCACGATCATCGCGTTGCCGGAGGCGAGGACAAAGCCGGCGCCGCCGCTCGTGTTGTTCGTGGACGTCGAGCCACTGATGACGCTCCCCGCGCCGGCCTGAATCCCCGGCCCGGAGTTGGACCGGGCGACGCAATCGGTGATGACGCTGGTGGCTGCACCCCGGATGCCGCCGGCGCCGTTGCTGTACGCCTCGCAGGAGACGATGTGCGTCGAGAAGGCCGCGGCGGTGGCGTTGCTGATTCCCCACTGGCCGTTCCCGCTCGCCGTGATCCGCTCGATCCGCCCGATGTCGATTTGCGCATCGATGCCGGAGCCGACCCAGCCGGAGATGTTGCCGTTCTTGATCACCACGTTGGTTTGAAAACTGGGCATGTGCACGCCGCTGCGCTCCGCCGTCCCGCCGGTGTTGCGGATGGAGAAGCCGTTGAGGTCGAGCGTGACGTTGCTCGCGGTGATCTGCACGCCGTGGCGCGTGCCGTTGCCGAGGACGTCGCCCGTGAGGTAGTACGAGCCGGGCTCTGAGATCACGCGGAACGCGTTGAGCGACCCCGGCAGCGACTGCACGGGCGTGCGGGGCTCGACCTGATCGAGCGTCTTCATCGTCGGCGCGACGGGGCCGGCGGGCGGGTTCAGGTCGCCCGCGACGGCGACCGCGCCGAGAGATACGGCGAGCGCGGCGGCGATCAAACGGTGTGCAAGGGCGTGTACGTCGATGCTCATGGTGTCAATTCCTCAGTGTTGTTGCAGTCACGGCTGTTCTGGCTGGATATAGAAACGGCCGGCACGGCGCAATGCTCGTGCGAAGACCAACATAGAGCATCCGGGGGCGCCCGAAAAGCATGAATCCGTGGTTTTGTCAAAGTTTCTTCCCTCGCGCGCCCAAGCCCCCGTGACCCCCGGCCCGCCGGGTCCCAGTTCGGCCGCCTGCGCGTCGAGGGCAAGTCATACGTCATGAAGGACGGCGACGTTTGCCACCTCCTGTTCAACGTGTGAGCCTCGGATCGTGTGCGTGCGACGACGCCGCCCGGCGGCGTGCGAATCGGCGCTGTTCTCTGTGTGCTTTCGACGCGCAAAGGGCGAGCCGGCGGGCGCTTAGTTTTGGAGGAAGTTCGCCCATGGGTTCGAGGATGTGATGACGATGTTGTCACCGGAGATGAATTGGCCGAAGTTGTTGCCGAAGCCGACACTGTACCCGCCGGACGAATTGCCCGACGCCATGTTGCTGACGATGTAATTCTTTTCCCCGTCGATCGCGAACCCATGGGCGCCGTTATCGACGCTGTTGTTGGCTTCGATGCGGTTTTTCTCACCCGTCACTCGGAAGCCCGATCCGCTGGAATTGGATGCGTTGTTGCCGCGGACGATGCAGCCGGACTCGATTCTGAAGCCCTGTATTTCGTCGCCGATCGCGTTGCAGCCGGTGACGGTGGAGCCGCTGCCGACGAAGAACCCGCCGCCGTCGTTGTTGCGGGAAACGCTGTCCGCGATTCGCCCTTGACCTTCCAGCGAGATGCCGACGCCGGTGTTGCCGGACGCCGTGCAATTGAGGATCGAGGTCCCGAGCAGGCCGCGGATGCCGAAGCTCCCGTTGGCGCTGGCGGTGCAGTTGGAAACCGTCGAGTCTTCGCCGGCGACGATGCCCGCGGCGGTCGGGCCGGCGTTGCTCTGTGCGACGGAATCCGTGATCTGCGACCGTGCGCCGGCGGTGATGCCGGTTCCGGAGTTGTTGTTGGCGACGCAGCGTTGCACAACGCACCCGATGCCGACGGAGAAGCCGCCGACGTCGTTGCTCTGCGCAGTGCAGCCGGAGATCGTCGCGGAGGCGCCAACGAGAAAGCCAACCCCTTGGTTGTTCGCCGCGACGCTGTCACGGATCACCGACCCGTTCGCCGCATGGTATCCCGGGCCGGTGTTCGACCTCGACACACAGTCGCTGATCACCGCGACGCTGCCGCTGCGAATCCCCCCGGCGGTGTTGCCGAACGCCTCGCACGCGACGATGTGCGTCGTGAAGGCGCCAGCGATGTTGGAGATTCCCCACGCCCCGTTCTGGGACGCGACGATGTTCTCGATCCTTCCGATGTCGATCCGCGCGTCGACGCCGAACCCGGGCCAGTTGCGCACCGCGCCGTTTCGTATGACAACGTTTTCCCTGAAGCCCGGCATCCGAACGCCGCTGAGCCCCCCCCCGCTGCTGGCGCCGGGGCCGGTGATCGCGAACCCGTTGAGGTCCAGGGTAACGTTGTTCGTAGTGATCTCGATCCCGTGCTGACCGGCGCCGCCCTGGATATTGCCCGTGAGGTAGTACGAACCGGGCTGCGTGATGGCGTGCGTCGCTGTACCGTTGCTCGGTAGCGACTGCACCGCGATGCGCGGCTCGACCTGATCGAGTGTCTTCATCGTCGGCGCGACGGGCCCCGGCGGCGGGTTCAGGTCGCCGGCGTTCACGGCGCCGGCGGTGAGAGCGAGGAGCGCGAGCGCCACCATCGCGCCCTGAACGATGCGGTTGCTGAACATCACGGCTTGTCTCCTGAGCGGTGGGCGGCCCCACGATCGGTCACGGGGACGGGCCTACGCCGCGCACCGGCGCGCGGCCGTGTCCGATCCCGCATACCAGCACGATACAAGCGGGCGTGCGTCTCTCCAAGCAAAAGATGGGAATTCGATCAAGAATATCGCGGCCCGGGGCGAATACCCCGCCCCCCGACCCCCCGGCCACCGCCGGAGTCGGCCAGCGCGAGGTGACGGCGCGAGAAGCCCGCGATGATTATCACTGCTGGCTGTTCAACACGTAAAACGAGACGTGTGGGCCGCGCAGAAAGAACGCCGGGCGTCCTGCGACGCCCGGCGTTCGGGAATAATACGGTTTGATGGTGCAGGGAACGGGCGTGTTTCAGTTCGAGAAGTTGGCCCATGGGTTCGACGCGGTGATGACGCCCCCGCCGGTGATGATCTGCCCGGTCGTGTTGGTCCCGGTGAAGTTGTAGTTGCTTCCGATGTTGTTGCTGGCGGAGTTCTGGATGACCAGGTTGCGGAGGCCGTCGACGCGCAGGCCGTTGGCGCTGTTGTTCACGACGCTGTTGCCCTCGACGCGGTTGTCGGTCCCGTCGATCAGGATGCCGTGGCCGTCGGGGCCGGTGTTGCCGGCGGCGGTGTTGTTGACCACCACGCAGCGGAGGAACGCCCGGATGCCGGGCCCGTTGTTGCTGTTCGCGGTTGAGTCCCGCAGCGTGGTCCCTTGATCGAGCGTGAAACCGGGGCCGCTGTTCGACACCGCCGTGCAGTTGACCAGCAGGGCGCTGTTGAACGCGGCGAAGAAACCGTCGGAACCGTTGGAGCGTGCGATCGAGTTTCGCACCACGACCCCGCTGCCTACCTCGAAGCCGAACGAGCCGTTATTCGACGCGACGCAATTCGTCGCCATCGAGCCGGCCCCCAGCACGAAGCCGCGACCGGTTCCCGTACCGGCGATGGTAGTGGCGGTCGCCGCGGAGTTCGAGATCGTCCCGTTGCTCCCGATGACGATGCCGTTTCCGGTGTTGGCGCGTGCAACGCAGTCGATGACGACGCCGTTGGAGCCGGCGAGGATGCCTCCCGCGCCGTTGTTGAATGCCTCGCACGTGACGATGTTCGTCGAGAACGCGCCGATGGCGTTGCTGATGCCCCATTCACCGTTCGAGCTCGCCGTGATCCGCTCGATGCGTCCGCTGTCGATGAGCGCGTTCACCCCGGAGCCCGGCCAGTTGAAGACGTTGCCGTTCTTAATGACGACGTTGACGCGAAAATTGGGCATATGCACGCCGTTGAAGGAGCCCGATCCTCCGGTTGCGCGCAGTGAGAACCCGTTGAGGTCGAGCGTGACGTTGCTGATATTGATCTGAATCCCGTGGCGCGTGCCGTCGCCCACGATGTCGCCCGTGAGGTAGTACGAGCCCGGCTGTGAGATCACGTGGATCGCGGCGCTGGAGCCGGGCAGCGATTGCACCGGCGTGCGGGGCTCGATCTGGTCGAGCGACCTCATCGTCGGCGCGATGGGGCCGGGGGGCGGGTTCAGGTCCGCCACGGCGAACGCGCCGAGAGACGCGGCGAGCGTGGCGGCGATCAGCCGGTGCGCGAGAGCGCGTGCGTTGAAGCTCATGTTTTCTCCTCCTCGTTAGCGGTTGTATCCAGCGTTCCCGACGAGACGCAGCACCAACGAGTAGGTGCTGCGTGCGTACGGCGACCAGTATAGATGAATCCTCTGTTGAGACAATACAAAATGTCCGCATTTTCCTGACGAATATCCCCTCTCGAACCCCCAAAGCCTACGTGCAGCTGGAACCGCAAGCCGTCTGGCGCCGTCGGAGCGTCGCTCCGTCAGTCGCTCTGCACTTCCGCCGTGTAGTTGGGCGATTCCTTCGTGATGCGGATGTCGTGCGGGTGGCTCTCGATCATCCCCGCCGAGGTTGTGCGCACGAATCGCGCCTCGCGCCGGTACTCGTCGATCGTCTCGCACCCCAGGTAGCCCATCGAACTCCGCACGCCCCCGACCATCTGGTAGACGAACTCCGCCAGCGAGCCGCGGTAGGGCACGAGGCCCTCGACGCCCTCGGGCACGAACTTGGGCAGGCCGGCGCCGCCCTTGTCGCGCGGGTCGAGCTTGTCGGCCTGGCCGTAGCGGTCGGCGGAGCCGGCGAACATCGCGCCCTCCGAGCCCATGCCCCGGTACGACTTGTACCGGCGCCCGCGGCTGATCACGAGCTCGCCCGGCGATTCATCCAGCCCCGCGAAGAGCGAGCCCATCATCACGCTGCTGGCGCCGCACGCGAGCGCCTTGGCGATATCGCCCGACTGGCGCACGCCGCCGTCGGCGATCACGGGCACGTCGGCGGGCGCGCACGCGCTGACGGCGTTGAAGATCGCGGTGACCTGCGGCACGCCCACGCCGGTGACGACGCGCGTGGTGCAGATGGAGCCGGGGCCGATGCCGACCTTCACGGCGTCCGCCCCCGCGTCGATGAGGTCTCTGGCGGCGTCTGCGGTGGCGATGTTGCCCGCGATCACCTCGATCTTCCACTGTTTCTTGATCTCGCGCACCGTGTCGAGCACGTTCACGCTGTGCCCGTGGGCGGTGTCGACGACGACGACGTCCACCCCGGCGCCGATGAGCGCCTCGACGCGCTCGAACTGGCGCACGCCCACCGCGGCGCCACAACGCAGGCGCCCCCGCTCGTCGAGGTTCGCGCGCGGGAACTGGCTCTGCCGGTCGATGTCGCGCATCGTGATCAGCCCGGCGAGGCGCCCGCCGCCGTTGATGAGCAGGAGCTTCTGCACCTTGTTCTTGTTGAGGATCTGCGCGGCTTGCTCGAGCGTGGTGTCGGGCGGGGCGGTGACGAGGTTTTTGGAGGTCATGACGTCGCGCACCTTCGTGGCGTCGTCCTCGATGAACTTCAGGTCGCGCCGCGTGAGGATGCCCAGCACCTTGCCCTTGGTGCGCAGGCCGGCGCTGCCGTCCTCGGTCACGGGGAAGCCGGAGACGTTGTAGACCGCCATCGCCCGGCGCGCATCGGCGACGCTGTCTTCCGGGCCGAGCGTGACGGGGTCGGTGATGACGCCGTTGGCGCTGCGCTTGACCTTGTTCACCTCGCCCGCCTGCCGGTCGGCGGGCAGGTTCTTGTGGATGATCCCGATGCCGCCCTCCTGCGCCAGCGCGATGGCCAGCGCCGACTCGGTGACGGTGTCCATCGGCGCGCTCACGAGGGGGATGCTCAGCGCGATGTTGCGCGTGAGGCGCGTGGACGTGTCGACCGCGCCGGGCAGCACGGCGCTGCGACGCGGCACGAGCAGGACGTCGTCGAACGTGAGGCCGTCGCCGATGATCTTCGATGTGTGGGGAGAGACGAGGGGGTCTTCCATCTGACGATTGTGCCCGGCGCCCCCCCGGCTTGTCAACGACCGGCGCCCCCGGCGCCCCTGAGACTCACGGGCAGGCGGCCTCGTCCAGATACCAGCGCAACGCCCCGCCGATCGGGCGCACCCCGAGGATGGGCAGAGCGTTGATCGTCTCGGCGTCGGGCTCGCCCCGCGCGTGGGCGGCGGCGACGCGCGCGATCGTCTCGCGCTTGCCCGCGCCGGTGACCATGACCGCGATGAAGCGCGAGGCGTTGATGAGCGGGAGCGTCATCGTGACCCGATCCGGCGGCGTGACGGCGTCGCCGTCGTTGATGCGGACGAGGCGGCGCGTCTCGGCGAGCGCCGGGGAATGGGGGAAGAGGCTGGCGGTGTGCGCATCGGCGCCCATGCCCAGCAGGACGTAGTCGAGCCGGTCGCGCCCGGCGCCGCGGAGCGCGAGCGTGCGCACCAACTCGTGCTCGTAGCGGATGTCGGCGTCCTCCTCGGCGGCTTGGATGGGGTGGGCATTGGCTCGGACCATGCCGGAGTGCTCGACGATGAGGTCGTGGATGGCGCCGTAGTTGGAGCGCTCATCGTCGAACGGGACGCGCCGCTCGTCGACGATCCAGAGGTGCGCGCCGGACCACGGCAGCGAGCGGTAGTTCATGTCGTACATCAGCCGCCGGTAGAGCGGCATGGGCGTCGAACCGCCCGAGAGGGCGATGTGGAACGACTCGAACGACCGCACGCAGTTGTGCGCGTGCAGGAAGAGATCGGCGGCGACGGCGTCGATCAGATCGTCGGCGGTGGGGCGGACGATGACCTCGCCCGGCAGCGTCGGTGCGTGGGGGCGCACGGGCGGGTCATCGTTCCCGGCGTGGGGTCGCGTCATGCGTCAAGCCTAGCGGGTGCGCGGGCGTCAGTCGTTCGCGGCGTCGTCGGTGTAAGTGCGGCTGCCGATGAGTCTCCGCGACCACATCGGCCCCACGACGCCGCGCCGGCGCGGGGGCTCGTCGGAGAGCGTGGCGCGGATGAACGCGAGGAACATCTGCCCCGCCGCGCCCAGCCCGAGGGCCTCCGTCTCCGCGAGTCGCTCGACGATCGGGCGGCCCAGCGCGCCCCGGTAGAGCGTCATGAACGCGCGTTTGACGTCCAGCCGGTCCTGCGCCGTGTACCGCCCGCAGCGGCGCATCCCGATCACGTTCAGGCCCATCATCTTGTTGGTGTCCGCGACGATCACGAAGGGCGGCGCGTGCATCGACACGCCCGTCAGGCCGCGCAGCATCACCAGCTCGCCCATGCGGCAGAACTGGTGCAGCCCGCTGCCCGCGGAGAGCAACGCCCCCCGACCGACGGAGCAGTGCCCCGCGACGGACGCGCCGTTGACCATCACCACGTCGTCCTCCAACACGCTGTTGTGCCCGACGTGCGCGTACGCCATCAGGAAGCAGTTGGAGCCGATGCGCGTCGGGCGCTCCTCGCCGGTCGAACGGCTGATCGTCGCGTGCTCACGGAAGATGTTCCCGTCGCCGATGATCAACGCCCCGGGCACATCGGGCTTGAAGGCCCGGTCCTGCGGGTCGCCGCCGAGCACCGCGTAGGAGTGGACGTCGTTCCGCTCGCCCATCGTGGTGTGGGAGACGACGACGGCGCCGCGACGGATCCGCGTGTTCGCCCCGATCACGCAACGCGGCCCGATGTGGGCGGACGCCTCGACGACGACCCCATCGCCCAGCGTCGCGCTGGGATGGACGTCGGCGGTCGGATGAACGTCGATGACGGCGCTCCTGGTGCTCACCCGCGCAGTATACCCAACCCCCGGAACGGCGCCCGGGCGGGCCGGCCGGGGGCCCCCCCCCCCACCCCGCCC
>RECZ01000127.1 GCA_007693765.1 Phycisphaerales bacterium
GCTTGCCATGATCCAGCGCTGCCTGAGGCTCCTCGATCCGTCAAACAGAGCCTAGGTGGAGTAGGGAACGCGACGCGCGGCGCCTGTCCGGCCACCTCTCCCGTCGCGCAGCGATGGGAGAGGGCAGGGAGAGGGCTTCTGCATCGCTTTGTTTCTATTTCGCCTCATCTGTCCAACAGCGGGCGGGTTCGTTCGGGACGTTGGGGGACAGCGCATGGTGATCTGATCCGTCGCCCTTTCAGGGCGAGATTGCGTGTTCCGCTTCGTTCCGTGGGCGGCGCTGCGCTTCGCCCACGGCTAGGTTCCGGCGCCCCTGCGGGGCTTGGTATCGCCACCGCTTCGGGGCGATTGTGTGCCGCGGTGTCGTGGGGGTGTGTCGTGGCGTTGCGAAGCGTCGCCACGCCAAGCGAAAAGCGCACTCCAACGAAACGCGACTGTCAAGGAGCGTGCCCGGCGTGTCTCGTGTACCCGGCGTGTCCCGCGTGCCCGGCGCCCGCGACGGAGCGATTGCGCCGTACTTCCCGCAACACTTCCCACAACGAGCCGCGACCGTGAGGGAGCGCTGTTCGTTTTTCGCCTGTGCAAGAACCCACGAAGAGCAGCGGGCACGCTCAACCCGTACACATCTGACAGATGGGGTGTTCGGAGTCGACCGGTCGCTCAACGACGCTCCTTGACAGTCGCGTTTCGTGTGGCGCGTTTGGTCTTTCGACGCCGTGGCGCGTTCACCCCGTCGCGCTGGCGGTCGATTTCGCGGCGTGGTCCTGCGCGGCCTCGCGCAGGGCGTGGGCGGCGAGTTTGGCGTCGTCTTCGGTCAGGAAGCAGCCGAAGCTGAGTCGTGTCGCGCCGGCGACGTCGAGCGTGGAAGCGCCGGGGCGGTTGTTCGGGGCGGTGCCCATGGCGCGGTGGGCGAGGGGGGCGCAGTGCAGGCCGGCGCGGGTGAGCAGGCCGTGGCGGTCTTCGAGCGTCTTCGCCAGCGTTTGCGGCGGGACGCCCTCGATCACGACGGAGAACACCGCGGTGCGGCGCTCGTGCGTCTGCGGCCCGAGCAGGCGCAGGTTGGGCGGCTGGCCGTCGCCTTCGCGCAGGGCGTCGAGGAACGCGACCATGAGTCGTGTCTCGTGCGCCTCGACGTCCTCGACGGTGCGTTCGAGCAGGTACGCCACGCCCTCGGACAGGCCGGCGAGGCCGATCGCGTTGTGGCTGCCGGGCTCGTACTTGTCGGGGAGTTCGTTGGGCTGCGTGTCGCGTTCGGAGCGCGAGCCGGTGCCGCCCTCGCGGATGGTGCGGATGCGCTTCTCCATCCCCGGCGCGATGTACAGCCCGCCCGTGCCCAGCGGCCCGAGCAGGCCCTTGTGCCCGGGGAAGGCGAGCAGGTCGATGTGCAGCGCGCGCACGTCGATGGGGATGTGCCCGAGCGTCTGGGCGGCGTCCACCAGCAGGGGCACGTTGCGCTCGCGGCAGATGCGCCCGATGGCCTCGATGGGCTGGCGCGAGCCGGTGACGTTGCTGGCGTGGTTGATGGCGACGAGGCGGGTGTTGGGGCGGATGGCGCGACGGATCTCGTCCGGGTCCACCCAGCCGGTGGCGGGGTCCACCACGACGCGCGTCTGGTCGGCGTCGGAGTTGCTCACCAGCGCGTTGAGCGGGCGCAGCACGGAGTTGTGCGCCATCCACGTGGTGACGACGTGGTCGATGGTCGGCCCGGGCTGCACGATGCCCTTGATCGCGAGGTTGAGCGCGTCGGTGCAGTTGAGCGTGAAGATCACGCGCTCCGGCCCGGCGCCGTTGATGAGCGTGTTGATGCGCTCGCGGCAGCGCCAGAGCAGTTCGTCGGCCTCGCGCGACTCGGCGTAGGCGCCGCGCCCGGGCGAGGCGCCCAGCTCCGTCGCGAAGCGGGTCATCGCTTCGAGCACGCCCGGCGGCTTGGGGAAGCTCGTCGCGGCGTTGTCGAGGTAGATGCGACGCGTGCTCATGGGGGGCATGGTACGCCCGGGATCGCGGTTGAATCAGAGGCCGGCGCGGATGTTCTCGTCGATCGTGCGGCTCAGGGCCTCGTCGCCGAAGCTGCCGACACGGATGGTGTAGCGGGAGACGTTGTCGCCCTCGCTGCGCACGCGGATCTGCACGCGACGATCGCGCGCCGTGCGGGCGATCACCTCGCCCTCGGCCTCGTCGGAGGCCGCAGAGACGAGCGAGAAGCCCATCTCGTTGACGGCGCGCTCGGCGCTTTCGACGACGGCGGGGACGTCGGCGTTGACCGTCGAACGCAGTTCGCCGCGGACGTAGAGCACGCCGGCGGTGGCGGCGCCCGCCGCGGCGACGGCGACGCAGCCGGAGACGCCGGTGGCGAGGGCGGCGCCGAGGGTCAGGGCGCCGAGGAGTCGTTTAGTTGCGCGCATGTGTGTGCTCCTGTGCTGTGCGGCGGCGCCGCGGGTCAGGTGGCGAAGGCGGGCTCGGTGTGCTCGAGGCCGTGCGCCTCGGCGACGGGCTGGCTGTAGAGCTTGCCGTTGTCGAGGCCGATGGCGCGGGCGAAGCCGATGTCGCGCTGCGCGATCGGGCGCCAGCCCTGGCTGGCGATCTTGAGCACCCACGGCAGCGTGGCGTTGGTGAGGCCCAGCGTGCTGGTGCGGGGAACCGCGCCGGGCATGTTGGCGACGCAGTAGTGGATGACGTCGTCCACGACGTAGATCGGGTCGGTGTGCGTGGTGGGCTTGCTGGTCTCGAAGCAGCCGCCTTGGTCGATGGCGACGTCCACGATCACCGAGCCGGGGCGCATCAGCTTGAGGTCTTCGCGCTTGATGAGGCGGGGCGCCTTGGCCGCGGGGATCAGCACGGCGCCGATGACGAGGTCGGCGTCGGAGATGTGGTGGCGGATGGCGTGGGGCTCGGAGTAAACGGTGCGGATGTTCGCGGGCATCACCTCGTCGAGGTAGCGCAGGCGCTCGAGGTTCACGTCCATGATGATGACGTTGGCGCCGAGGCCCGCGGCCATGCGGGCGGCGCAGGTGCCGACCACGCCGCCGCCCAGCACCACGACCTTCGCGGGGCTGACGCCGGGGATGCCCCCGAGCAGGATGCCGCGCCCGCCCTCGGGCGCTTCGAGGAACTTGGCGCCCTCCTGCACGGACATCTTGCCCGCGACCTCGCTCATGGGGGTGAGCAGGGGGAGCTCGGGTCGCCCGCTGCGCCCGGGCTGTTCGAGCGTCTCGTAGACGATCGCGGTGACGCCCTTCTCCATGCAGCCGACGGTCATGTCGCGGTTGGCGGCGAAGTGGTAGTAGGTGAAGACCATCTGCCCGTGGCGCATCATCGCGATTTCCTGGGGCTGGGGCTCCTTCACCTTGACGATGAGCTCGGCCTTGCCCCACACCCCGGCGGCGTCGGGGACGATCGTCGCGCCGGAGGCGGCGTAGAGCTCGTCCTCGTACCCGGCGCTGATGCCCGCATTGCGCTGCACCACGACCTGGTGCCCGTCGCGCGTCAGGAGCTCCACGCCAACGGGGAGCAGGCCGACGCGCGATTCGTCTTTCTTCACTTCAGCGGGGACGCCAACGATCATGGCGGGTGGCTCCGGGAGATGCGTGGAGGGGTGAGCGGGCGCCCGTCGCGTCGACGGGGGAGGGGGAGAGTGTAGTGCGAGCGACACGCGCCCGCCGCCCCGAACCGACAGGCCGGCCCCGCCGTCATATAGTGCGTACTTCCGGACACACATCCCCCCGTGTGGAGCGACCCGAATGACCGCAATCGCGATATCCCCCGGCCGATGGAACCCGCGGCGCGCCGTGCGTGGCGCCCTCGTGGCGCTCGCCTCGGCGTTGTGCCTCGTTGTGAGCGGGGGCGCCGCCCTCGCCCAGTCGGCGCCCGACGACGCCGCGTTCGTGCAGCGCGTCAACGACATCTTCACCGGCCGCGACCGGGTCGTCCCCGACGCTCGCCGGGCCGATCTTGTGCTGCTGCCCAAGCTGGCCGCCATGGACGCCCCCCCGGCGTCCGCCTCAACTCCCTTGCGCGCTGCGCTGCTCGTCCCGGGCTCGTCGGGTTGGTCGGGGGCCGAGGTCTGGGCCACGGCGGAGCCGCAGAAGGCGGCTCTGGAGGCGCTGCGGACCGTAGGCGACCCCGCGGGGCGGTTCGCCTTCCTGCAGCCCTACGGCGCGACGGGCGTGAGCCCGGCGCTGGTGCGCGCCGATCTCTTCACAGACCTCGGCACGCCGCCGATCCTCGCCGCGGCCCGCTTCGGGTATCTGGATGCGCTCGACGCCCTCGCGTCGCTGGCGCATGTCGAGGCCACCCGTCTGGCCTTCGCGGGCGAGGCGCGCCAAGGCGCAGACCTGATGGTCCGCTGGATCGTGCTCTCCCGCCTCATCGCCGACCGCGAGTTCTTCGTCGAGAAGCGATGGGCGGACCGCTCGATGCGGATGGGCCTCGAACGGCTGCGCGACATCGTGCACGAGCACGCCGAGCATATGACCGACGCGGACATCCGCGAACTTGCCCGCTCCATCGAGGCCCGCACGATCATGCTCGATCGCCTGCGGCTGCCTCGGGGCGACCGCGTCGCGGCCGAGCAGGTGATCGCCCGCGCGTTCCGACCCGGCGGGGGCCCCGACGGCTCTGTGTTCGGGCCGACGATGGCGCGAATCGCCTCGGCGGAGCGCCCATTGGCGATGTTCGGCGAGGCGGCGCGGTGGCAGGACGCCGCGACCGGGCACGCCGGGACGTTCGACGCGATCGACGAACTCCGCGACGTGTACGACGACTGGGTCTACCGCTGGGATCTCTCGCCGTTCGACGACATCATGCGCACCAGGCCCAGCGACTTTGAGAGAATGGACGCCGCTCGCTTCAGCGTCATCCACACGGTGGTGGGGCCGGTGCGTGAGTTGTTTAAGGCACGCCATCGGCTCATCGCGGAATTCTCCGGCACGCGGATGGCGCTCGCCGCCGCCGCGTTCCAGCGCCGGCACTCGATGTTGCCCGACGTGTTCGCGGCGGTCCGTCCGAACTTCACCCCCACGATCGAGCCGGATCCGTTCAGCGAGGCGGGCGAGTCGTTCCACTACTTCGTCCCCATGCGCGGCCAGGCCGTCGGGCCGCGCGAGACGCCGCGTCCGCACACGATGATCATCAGCCTCCCGGGGCTGGAGGTGAAGTCGACCGACGACGATCGGATTACGGCGGACGCGCTGCTCGATGTTTTGGGCGAGATGGCCGGCGAGATGTACGACGCGACCGTCGGCGCATCGGGCGGAGGCGCTACGCCGAACCTCGCCAAGCTGCAAGAGATCAGCAATCGCTTTCAAGAACGCGTCGATCAGATCGTGGATCCCGAGGGCGAAGGGGGCGAGGGCGCGCGCCTCTTGCAGCGATTCGGCCAACAGTTCATGCAGGCGCTGGGTGGTGGAGGCGGCACGAGGCCGACGAAGGAAGCGTTCGTCGCCATGGCGCGTGAAACGGCTCGTCAACTCCTGCAGGAGCAGTCTGGTTCGATCACGATCACTCTCGACGACTCGACGTTCGTCCTCTACTCCGTCGGCCCGCAAGGGCAGCGGAATTGGGCGCGATCCGTCGGTCAGGGTGGGGAGGACTTGCTGCTTTGGCCGCCGATGCTCAGCCTCGTCCGCGACGAACTCGCGCACCGGGGGGTCGCGATCGCGGGCGCGTGGATCGACTATCAGCCCATGGCGAGGCCCGCGCCGGTGGCGCGCGAGCCGGTCGAGCCTTCAGAACGGCGTCGTCAGGAGCAGGAGCGGACCACACCCCGACGCGAGGGGCCCGGCCTTACCCCGTTCTAAATCAGCGAGGCGTGCGTTGCGGGCACACGGACCGACCGACGCCGATCACAAGCACGTTTCGACCGCGGCGCCGGATACGCGGGCGCGGCTGGCTTTCAAGGTGAGAACATGAGCAACGAATCGAGCACGGAGCGCGGCGACGCGCACAAGTTGGTCATCATCGGATCCGGCCCCGCGGGGTGGACGGCCGCGATCTACGCGGCCCGCGCCAACCTCGACCCGGTGGTCTACATCGGCGTGCCCAAGTCGAACCCCTCCCCCGTGCTGCCTGGCGGGCAGCTCATGCTCACGACCGACGTCGAGAACTACCCCGGCTTCCCCGAGGGCGTGACCGGCCCGGACATGATGGCGCTCTTCCAGAAGCAGGCGGAGCGCTTCGGCGCCAAGGTGATGCAGGAAGACGTGGAGGCGTGCGATTTCTCCGAGCGTCCGTTCACGCTCCGCACGTCCGACGGCGCGACGGTGCGTGCGCACAGCGTGATCATCGCGACGGGCGCCACCGCAAACTGGCTGGGCCTCGAGAACGAGATGCGACTGGCGATGAGCGGCGGCGGCGTCTCCGCCTGCGCCGTGTGCGACGGCGCGCTGCCGATCTTTCGCGACCAGCCCCTCGCCGTTGTCGGCGGCGGCGACACCGCGATGGAGGAGGCGATGTACCTCACCAAGTTCGCCTCCGCCGTGTACGTGATCCACCGGCGCGACGAGCTCCGGGCCAGCAAGATCATGCAGGAGCGCTACCTCAAGCAGCCCAACGCGAAGGTGGTCTGGAACAAGGTCGTCACCGACGTGCTCGGCGACGACAAGATCACCGGCGTGCGCATGAAGGACACCGTGACCGGCGAGGAGTCCACGCTCGAGGTCAAGGGGCTCTTCATCGCCATCGGGCACACGCCGGCGACGGAGTTCCTCAAGGATTCCGGCCTCGACTTCGACGACGCGGGCTACATCGTGCTGCCCGACCGCAGCAGCCGCACGAAGATCGAGGGCGTCTTCGCCGCGGGCGACGTCGCCGACGCCCACTACCGGCAGGCGGTCACGGCCGCGGGCATGGGGTGCCAGGCGGCGATCGACGCGGAGCGCTGGCTGGGCGAGCAGGGGATCTGAAACGATCGGTCGGGGTCGCAGCGCGGCCGTGGGTTACGACTCGGACGGATCGACGGGGTCGGCCGGCTTGGACGCGGCGTCCGCCTCGCGGCGCTTTTCGGCGCGGGCCGAGAGGTGCTTGACGACCTCGCGCGCCATGGATTCGGCGGTCGCCATCTCCTCGACCGTGACGTGGTCAGCGCCCATCCGTGTCGCGACCATGCCCTTGCTCAGGTAGCTGGAGCGCATCGCGATAAACGCGCCCGGGGCGAGCGCTCTGACGGATTCGCACGCACGGAGCGCCGCCTCGTCATCGGGCACGGTCAGGATTACGGCGTCCGCGTTGCGCACACCGGCGGCTTCGAGCACGTCGCGTCTGGAGATGTCGCCGTAGACGATCGATCGCCCCAACTCCGTCTGACGGCGCACCGTCGACGAGTTGAGTTCGATGATGGTGTAAGGCACGTTCATCTGATCCAGCCGCTCCGCGATGGCCCTCCCCACGACGCCGTAACCCGCGAGGACGACCCGCGACGCGGCGCGTCGACGGGCGTTTTCAGATTCCGCGACGCTCTCCGCGTCAACCAGAACTTCTTTGGCAGGGGCCGCGCCCTTCGCGGCGTAGGATCGCATCCACGGCGCGAGCGGCACGGTGCGCAGCCTCGGCGCGAATCGCGTCGCGAGGGTGATGATGGAGGGCGTCAGGATGAGCGAAAGCACCACCACCGCGATGGTGTTCGCCATCACAACCTCGCTGACGATGCCCATGCCCCTCGCGGCGCCCAAGAGCACGAGGCTGATCTCGCTGCCTGCCGAGAGTGAGAGCGCCACGACCGCCGCGACCGCCGCCGGAGTGCCGAACGCCCACGCGATAAACCCCGTGGCCAGAGTCTTGATCGTCACGAGGAGCGCGACGCCGACGAGCACGAGCCACCACCACTGGGCGAGCGTGGCCGGGCTGAGGTACATGCCGATGGTCGTGAAAAACACAGCGAGGAAGAGGTCGCGCAGCGGGCCGATCTGCCCGCTCAGTTGGTGCCGGAAGGGCGTCCTGCTCAGCATGTAGCCGGCGACGAACGCGCCGAGTTCGGCGCTGAAGCCGAGCGCCTGTGTCGCCGCGGCTGCGCCGATGGCGACCGCCGTCGAGAGCACCAGCATCACTTCGGAGTTGCGCCCTCGCGCCGCCTCCTGCATGATCCGCGGCAGCAGAACATGCCCCGCCACGGTCAGGAGCATCAGCCCGCCCACGCTCAGTCCGATGCTGCCGAGAATGGCCAGCCAGTCGACGCTGGTCCCCGTGTCGTTCGGATCGCCGGTCGCCCAGCGAGCGATCATCGGGAGCGAGGCGAGCATCGCCAGCACCATGAAGTCCTGCACGGCGGAGATGGCGAAGCACATCCGCCCGTGGGGGGTGCGGAGTTCGCGGCGCTCCGCCAACACACGCAGCACAACCGCCGTCGACGACGTGCTCAGCGCGAGGCAGATCGTCAGGCTCACCGGCGCCGAGACGCCCATCAGCATGACCACGGGCCACGCCACAGCCACGGACACCACGCACGATGCGACGCCGATCAGCACCAGCGAGAGCAATCGGCCCTTGTACGCCGACAGGTCCAGCTCGAGCCCGATGCCGAACATCAACAGGATGATGGCCAGACGCGAGATCGCTTCGAGGCTCTCGGGCGACGTGACCGCGCCGAAGGCGTTGGGGCCGATCAGCGCGCCCGCGAGCAGGTACGCCGGGATGACCGCCAGCCGCACGCGCTGCATCGCGATCGCGACGATCGAGGCCGCGGCGAGGATGATCAGCAGGTCGATGGCCAACGACGCCTGCGTGTCGGCGCTCGCGAGCGTCAGGAGGTGCGGCATGACGGCAGGATATCACTCCGCTTGCCTGGTGCGGCTGCACAACCTGCTTTATCCCCCGGCCGGCGCCCCGCCGCCCCGTGCGCTCCTTGCCCGCCTTTGGGGGCGTCCGTACACTCCTCGCCGACATGCACGATGAACCCCACAACCCCGCCGCTCTCAACGATCGAACCGTCTGCGTGACCGGCGCCACCGGGTTTGTCGGGGGGCACACCGTCCGGGCGTTGCTCGCCGCAGGCTGGCGGGTGCGCGCCCTCGTGCGTTCCCCGGAGAAGGGCGCGGCCCTTCGCGACGACCGCGTCGAGACCGTGCGCGGCGATGTCTTCGACGCCGGCGCCATGCGCGACCTCGCCGCGGGCGCTGCGGCGATGGTGCATCTCATCGGCATCCGCATGGAGCGCAAGGGCGGCGTGACGTTCCAGCGGATGCACGTCGAGGCCACCCGGGCGGCGCTCGCGGCGGCCGAGGCCGGCGGCGTGCGGCGGTACGTGCAGATGTCGGCGCTGGGCGTCCGCCCCAACGGCCCCTGCGCGTACTACCAGACGAAGCACGAGGCCGAGACGCTGGTGCGTCGCTCCGGCCTCGACTGGACGATCCTCCGCCCCTCGCTGATCCACGGCCCGGACGGCGAGTTCATGCAGATGATCAAGGGCTGGGCCACGGCCAAGGCGCCGCCCTTCCTGTTCCTCCCATATTTTGAGCGTCTGCGGTTCGATCCGAACCCCCTGATGCCCCCCAAGGGCGAGGTTCCCCTGGCGCAGCCGGTCGCGGTGCAGGACGTCGCCGGCGCCGTGTGCGCAGCGCTCGAGCGTGAGGACGCCGTCGGCGAGATCTTCCCGCTGGGCGGGCCCGACGTCATCGCGTGGCCCGACCTGCTCGAAACGGTGCGCGATGCGCTCCCCGGCGCGAAGCGCTGGATGGCGGCGATGAGCATCCCCGGCGTCGTCGCGCAGGGCGTCGCGATCGGTGCGGCGGCCGTCGGTCTCGACGGCCTGCTCCCCTTCGGCCCTTCCGAGGCCGTCATGGGCACGGAAGACAACGTCTGCTCGAACGAGAAGGCCCGGCTGCAACTCGGGTTCGACCCCCAACCCTTCGCGCCGCTCGTCCGTGCCTACGCCGCACAGATCTGACGACGAGGCGCCGCGCACCGACGTGGAGCCCCCATGCGCAAGACGAACCTGCTGACCGTCCTCATCCTCGCCGGCGTCGTGCTGGGCGTGCTGTTCGGGCACTTTCTGCTGTGGGACCCGAACGCCTCCCGCGAGGCGCTCGAGCAGTCGACGAGCTGGTGGCGGAGCGCTGGCGACTTCCTGCTGATGCGTCCGCTGATGCTCATCGCGGCGCCGCTGATCTTCACCAGCGTGCTCATCGGCGTGACGTCGGTGGGCGACCCGCGGAAGCTGGGCGTCATCGGCGGCGCGACGCTGGTGTTCTACCTCGTGACGATGCTGCTGGCCGTGACGGTGGGCGTGACCGTCGGGGCGACGGTGAAGCCCGGCGCCAACATGCCCGAGGAGATCAGGCAAGCAGCGCAGGAGGTCGGGCGCCAGCACCTCGAGGGCCGCAACATCGTGCCCGAGCCCGCCGGCGAGCAGATCGGCGGCGCGTGGCGGAGCATCCTCGAGCAACTCATCCCCGACAACCTGCTGCGCGCGGGCGTCGAGGCGCAGTACCTCTCGATCATCACCGTGACCATCGTGCTGGGCATCGGCCTGCTGGTGGTGGGGCGCCGTGCGCGACCGTTTCTCGACGTGGTCGAGGGGGTGCACGAGGCGCTCATGGTGATCGTGCGGGCCATCCTGTGGGTGATGCCGCTGGGCGTGATGTTCCTCGTGGCCTGGTCGGTGGGCACGATGGGCCTGAACAACCTCGTGGGCGCGCTCTCGAAGTACGTCGCGGCGGTGCTGGCGGGCCTCGGCGTGCACATGTTCGTCACGCTGCCGCTGGTGCTTTGGATCATCACCCGCACCAACCCGTTCAAGTACATGTGGGCCATGCGTCCGGCGCTCTTCACCGCGTTCGGCACGGCGTCGAGCATGGCCACGCTGCCGGTGACAATCGAGACCTCCGTCGACAAGGGCGGGTGTTCGCGGCGCGCCTCGGGCATCGTGCTGCCGCTGGGCGCCACGGTGAACATGGACGGCACGGCGCTCTATCAGGGCATCGCCGTCATCTTCATGTTCCAGGCCTTCGGGTACGACCTGCACTTTGCGCAGTACCTGGTGATCGTGCTCACCGCGACGCTCTCGGCCATCGGCGCCGCGGGCATCCCCGGCGGCGGGCTGGTGACGACGATCATCATCGTCAGCGCCGTGAACACCACCATCGCGGCCCGCGACCCAGGCATCCCCGCGCTGCCCATCGCGGCGGGTCTGGGGCTGATCCTCTCGGTGGACCGCGTGCTGGATATGTGCCGCACGACCGTGAACATCTGGGGCGACGCCGTCGGCGCCCGCGCCATCACCCGCCTCGCGCCGGACGACCCCACGGAGCAGCCCGAGCGCGAGAAGGCGCTGGGCTGAGGCGCACCGGTTCGATTTCTCGCGAAGGCCGCGCGATCAGGCGGGCTTGTCCTGCGCGGTGTTGACGACGTGCAGTTCCTTGAGCTGCGCGGCGTCGACGGGGCCGGGTGCGCGGGTCATGAGGTCGGCGCCGATCTGCGTCTTTGGGAAGGCCATGACGTCGCGGATGTTGTCCGTGCCGCACAGGTGCATGACGAGGCGGTCGAAGCCGAAGGCGATGCCGCCGTGGGGCGGGGCGCCGTACTTGAGCGCATCGAGCAGGAAGGAGAACTTCTCCTTCGCCTCCTCGTCGCTGAGGCCGATGAGCCGGAAGACCTTCTCCTGCACCGCCTGATCGTGGATACGGATCGACCCGCCCGCGATCTCGGAGCCGTTGACGACGAGGTCGTACCCCGCGGAGACCACGCCCTCGATGGCGTCGCGGTCGCCGGCGTCGGCGCGCAGGAAGGCGTCGAGCTGGTCGGGGTTGGGCGCGGTGAAGGGGTGGTGCATGGCGACCCACCGGCCGCCCTCCTCGTCGTACTCGAACATGGGGAAGTCGATCACCCAGACGAAGTTCCACGCCCCCTCGGGGATCATGCCCAGGTCGCGGGCGATCTTCTGGCGGAGCTCGCCCAGCGCTCGGGCGCACACGGTGAACGTGTCGGCGCCGAAGACGACGAGGTCGCCGGGCTCGAGGCCGAGCCGCTCGTCGAGCTCGGCGCGGATGGGCTCGACGAAGCGGGCCACGCCCGTGTCGAAGCCCGCCTCACCACGCTTGGTGACGGGCGCGCCGCCGGCGCCGAACTGCTTGACGAACTCGCTGTAGCCGTCGGTCATCTTGCGCGTGAGTCGCTCGGCGCCGCCGGGGATGCGGATCGCCTTGACGGCGCCCTTGCGCTTCTCGAGCGCCTGCGTGAAGACCTTGAAGTCCGTCTTCGCGGCGATGTCGGAGATGTCCACCAGCTCGAGGCCGTAGCGCGTGTCGGGCCGGTCGACGCCGTAGCGGTGCATCGCCTCGTGGTAGGTGATGCGGGGCAGGGGGGGTACATCGACGCCGAGCACCTCTTTCCAGAGGCGTCGCGCGAAGCCCTCCATGGTGTCCATCACCTGCTCGCGGGTGACGAAGGACATCTCGAGATCGATCTGCGTGAACTCCGCCTGCCGGTCGGCGCGGGGGTCCTCGTCGCGGAAGCAGCGGCAGATCTGCATGTACCGCTCGCAGCCGCTGACCATGAGGATCTGCTTGAAGAGCTGCGGGCTCTGGGGCAGGGCGTACCACGCCCCGGGCTGGAGCCGTGAAGGCACGAGGAAGTCGCGGGCGCCCTCGGGCGTGCTCTTGCACAGGATGGGCGTCTCGATCTCGAGGAAGCCCTGCTCGTCGAAGTAATCGCGCGCGAGCTTCGACGCGCGGTGGCGCGTGCGCAGGATCTTCTGCATCCGCGGGCGGCGGAGGTCGAGGTAGCGGTGGCGGAGGCGGATCTCCTCGTTGGGGAGGCTGTCCTTGTCCGTCGGGTGGAAGGGTGGCGTCTGGGCCTTGCTCAGGACGGTCAGCGTGTCGACGACGACCTCGATCTCGCCCGTCTCCAGCTTGGGGTTGGCGCCGCCGTCGCGCACGCGGACGACGCCGCTCGCGGCGATCACGTCCTCGCCCCGCAGCTTGTCGGAGGCGTCCACCACGTCCTTGGGGCAGTCCTCGAGGTCGAAGACGAGCTGGGTGACGCCCTCGCGGTCGCGGAGGTCGATGAAGACGAGGGCGTCGCCGTGCTCGCGCCGGGAATCGACCCAGCCGGCGACGGTGACGCGCGCGCCGGCGTGGCTGCTGCGGAGTTGGCCGCAGGTGTGCGTGCGGGTGTAGGGCGATGTGCTGGTCATAAAGCGCCTGAAAAGGGGGTGGGGTCGCGGGGCGTCTGTGCGCGCGAGCGGGGAGTATACCCGTGGCCGGGCGAGGCTCGAACGGCGCGGCGGCGGGCGCCGTCGGCCATGCGGGGCGCTCTCGGGGTGGAATCCGCCGTCGCGCGTTGACATCCGGCGTTCTTTCGCGTCTTGTTCACCTGTGCCGCACACCCACGACAACACCCGGACCGGCCCGCGTTCGGTGCTCTTCACCGCGTTCGAGCCCAGCGGCGACGAGCACGCCGCCGTGGTCATCCGCGAGCTGCGCCGGCGCGACCCGTCGCTGGTCATCCACGCGTGGGGCGGGGAGCGGATGGAGCGAGCCGGCGCGGTCGTCGTGGAGCGCACGGGGCTCGCGGCGACGATGGGCATGCCGGGGCTCGCCAAAATCCTCGAACATCGCCGCATCAACCGCCGCGTCGAGTCTTGGGTGAAGTCGAACCGCCCCTGCCTGCACGTCGCGGTGGATTCCCCAGCCGCGAACTTCCCGATCTGCAAGATCACCCGAGCGCATGGGGCGAGCGTCGTGCATCTGGTGGCGCCGCAGATGTGGGCGTGGGGGTCGTGGCGCGTCAGGAAGCTGCGGCGGCTGACGGACCACGTGCTCTGCCTGCTGCCCTTCGAGCCGGATTGGTTCGAGGCCCGGGGCGTGCGGGCGACCTTCGTCGGCCACCCCCTGCTGGATCACGAACTCGACGAGGAGGCGATCGAGGCCGCCGTGCACGGCTTCCCCGAGGGATCGCCGAAGGTCGCGATCATGCCGGGCTCACGCCCGTCGGAGATCACGGCCAACTTCCCCATGATGCTCGAGACCTTCCGACGCATCCGTGAGCGCCAGCCCGGGGCCGCGTGCGTCGTGGCGGCGACGACGGAGCGGGTGCGCGAGCGCCTGCGCGAGATCGCCAACGAGTGGGGGGGGTGGCCCGAGGGGATGGACGTCGTCGTCGCCGGCGTCGACAGCGCCACGCGCTGGTGCGACCTGGCGATCGTCGTCTCCGGCACCGTCACGCTGCACGTGGCGCGTCAGCACAAGCCGATGGTCGTCATCTACCGCGTCAACAAGTTCACGTATGCGCTCGTCGGCCGGTGGATTATCGCGGCGGATCACATCGCCCTGCCCAACCTCGTCGCCGGGCGGCGCATCGTGCCTGAGATCGCGCCCAAGACCAACGACGACCCCGCGCCCATCGTCGAGCAGGCGATGCGTCTCCTCGACGACGCCGACGCACGCCGAGCGATGCGCGACGACCTCGCCGACACGATGCGGCGCTTCGAGGGCCGCAGCGCCGCGACCGGCGCGGCGGACGCCATCGAGCAGACGCTGCGCGAACTCCGCCCGGCCCTCGTCGGCGCGACCTGACGCAGCGCTCAGCCCGCCCGATCCACCGTCACCGCCGCCACCAGGCACGCGCCGTTGCCGATGCGGTCGCTGAGGGTGAACGCGCACGTCGCCGGGGCGCGGATCGGCAGCCCCTTGTCGAGGCAGCGGTGCGCCCAGACGCCCAGGTCGTGGCGGGCGACGCGTTCATCCTGTGTGAACATCACCAGCAGCAGGCACGCGTGGGCGATGCCCGCGTCGGCGCCGAGCTTGCGGATGTCCGACACCGCGGCGGTGAGCAGGCTGGAGGCGTACCCCCGGTCGGGCCCCGCGACGCCGCCGATGAGGGCGTGCTGGTGCGCCGCCTTGACCTCGACCCACAGCGCCTCGGCGGGATCGACGCCGCGATCGGCGAAGAGCGTGCCAGACAGGAGCGGGTCGAGCAGGTGGGCGCCGGGCTCGTGGGTGATGACGAAGTCGCACCGGTCGCCCTCGGAGCGTCTGGGGCGCCCGGCCCCGTTGGGGTAGCGCTGCTCGCGGAGAACGCCCCAGCCACGGCGCTCGAAGCCGGTGGCGAGCAGGGGGTGGAGGTCCACCTCGTCGAGTGCATCGAGGCCGTAGGGCGATTGCTCCTCGTCGCGCTTCGCGGCTTCCTCGCACAGGGCCTCGGCCGCGGACTCGCACACGCTGTGGGTGTCCCACACGTCGGCGGCTCCTGTGTGCTCGGTCGTCGAGCAAGAAACGCGGCCCCGGGCGGTGGTGCGCCCGGGGGCGCGGGGAATGGTGAGCAAGTCGGAGCGATCACTCGACGTCCTTGCCCTCGACGACGTCGGTGATGGGCGGCGCCTCGTGGCCGGGGTCCATCTCGCCGGTCTTGAGACGGCGGAAGTAGTCGTGATAGGCGCGCATCGCGAGGACGCCGAAGATGAGCATGATGGGGATGTTCGCCCAGAGCATGACGCCGGTGCCCAGCGCGGTGAGGTTGTCGAGTTCCGCGTCGGTGCGGATGAGGCCCAGCGTCGCGATGAGGATCAGCAGGCAATAGACGAGCTTGTAGGGAACGACGAACTTCTTTCCGAACAGGAAGATCACACCCTGCTCGCCGTAGTACGACCACGCGATCATCGTCGAGATGGCGAAGAGCCAGCACGCGATGGTGACGAGCCACATGCCCAGCCCCGGCAGCACCCGATCGAAGGCGTGCCCGGTGAGCATGGCGCCGACGAAGTGGTTGTAGAGGCCCGCGTCATCGATCGATGGGGAAGTTTCCGCTCGGTGTGGTATCCATCCGATGGCCAGACGGCCATCGTCGAGTTCGCGCAGCGTGCCGTGGAGGCGGTGCAGGTTGCGCCCGGTGTTCGCGTCCGTCTCGCCCTGGACGATCATGAAGACGGTGTTGTTGGCCCGCCACTCGCCGCTGATCCGGCGGGCGGCCACGGACTTCGCAGGCACGTGCGACACGCTTGGGACCCAGCGATCGGTCGCGGTCTCGAGCGTGGTGACCGCGCTGCGTGGCAGGGCCCGGACCGGGGCTTCACCCACGCCGGGGTTGCCAATAAGGAAGGTGTACTCCGCCTCGGTCTCGGCGACGACCTCGCCGAAGTACGTGCGGCTTCGCCCGTTGTCGTCATAGACGATGCGCTGTGGGTTCACGAGGGCGGGCGCACTGTCGAACGCCGCCTCCGCAGGACGGTTCCACGCGCCGCTCAGGAGGATCACGAGCGTGGTGAGCGTGCACACGACGATGGTGTCGATGAAGGGTTCGAGCCCGGCGACGACGCCCTCGCGGACGGGCTCATCCGTCTTGGCCGCACTGTGCGCGATGGGTGCGGAGCCCTGGCCCGCCTCGCTGGAGAAGAGCGCCCGCTTCATGCCCCACAGGAAGGCGTAGCCCGCGGTGCCGCCGAGGAACGCGTCCGAGGCGTCCGCCGTGCTGAACGCGGAGACGACGATCAGCCGCAGCATCTCGGGCACCGAACCGAGGTTGAGCACGATCACGTAGAGGGCGGCGAGCAGGTACAGCGCGCACATGAGCGGCACGAGCCGGCCCGTCACGCTGCCGATGCGCTTGATGCCGCCGATGATCACCAGCCCCACGATGATGGCGAGGATCACGCCGATGACGTACGTCGGGATGGTCGGGAAGTAGCCGTGGGTGATCTCGGCGACGTTCCACGCCTGGAACATGTTGCCGCCGGTGATGGTGGAGATGAGCAGCGTGACGCAGAAGATCCCGCCGATGAGCGTGCCCAGCGGGGCGAGGCCCATCCGCTTGAAGCCCTCTTTGGCGACCCACATCGGCCCGCCGAGCGGCCTGTCGGGATCGTCGGTGTTGCGGTAGAGCATCGAGAGGGTGACCTCGGTGGTCTTGAGGGCCATGCCCACGACGCCGATCACCCACATCCAGAAGACCGCCCCGGGCCCGCCCAGAGCGATGGCCAGCGCCACGCCGCCGATGTTGCCCAGCCCCACGGTGGCGCTGAGCGCCGTCGAGAGGGCTTGGAAGTGGTTGATGGCGCCGGGGTCGTCCTTGTCGTCGTACTTGCCCCGGGTGACCGCGACGCCGTGCGTCAGGGCCCTGTACTGGCTGAAGCCGCTCCAGATGGTGAACAGGACGCCGACCGCCAGCACGATGTAGAGCACGAAGTCGTGCCAGATCACGCCGTTGATCGTGTCGAGAAACGCGTTGAATGCCTCCATCAGGCGTGGCTCCTGTGGGTCAGTGGGAGGGGTGGAACGGGCGCGTCATGATGCCGTCTCGACCGATTTGACGCAACGCGAACGAGCGGGGGGCGTCGGTCGGGGGATGATCGGAGGTACAGTAACGGGCCCGCACCACGCCGCAACGGAGACCTCATGGCGAGATCGCGCGTCGACACTTCCGTGCCTCGAATGGAGAAGGACGGCTACGCCTGCCCGCTGGGCGCACGCCCTGTGGACCTCGCGGCGTTCGCGCCGCTGCAGGGTTACCGTGTCGAGTTCGAGCCCGCCGACGGCGACGACGAGGAGGGCGAGTGGGAGGAATGGCCCGACCGCTACATGTTCGACGTCGTCATCACGCACACCCGCGTCGAGGCGCTCGCCCGCGCCTGCTACGCGTTGCTCCCCGGGCGCGTGTACCCGATCCTCGACATCTTGGGCAACGACGAGTACCGCGAGGTGGACCCGTACATCGCCTACGACGCCGTGGGCATCGAGCGGTTCATCGACGCCCTGCGCCGCCACCGCGGGTGGTTCTACGACGACGGCATGGTCGGCTTCGGCGCCATGAGCATCGAGCCGTTCGTCTACATCTACGTCGACGAGCACAAGATCCTCACCATCCGCGTCGAGGTCGCGTTGCGCGAGCGCGTCGAGAAGATCCTGCAGGCGTTCGACCTCCAACCCGTGGAGGAGCCGCTCGGCGTCGACAGCGTCGAGCACGAGCACCTCAGCGCGCTCGTCGCCCCCGAGGACCGGCCCGACCTGCTCATGATGGAGGAGATCATCGACGAACTGCGCAGCCAGTGGCGGCTCGAACTCAATATCGACCCCGACGAGAACGTCGACGACGACGGCGCGCCCCTCGGCGTGACGTGCTGGCGCTGCGTCGCCGGGCGTCGCCGCGAGGGCGACGGGCCCGAGGAGATGCTCGTCGTGCTGCTCGCGGCCCCCAGCCTCAGCGACGCCGAGCGGCTCACCCTCGACACGCTGCAGAATGACGATCAGACCGTCGAGAGCGTCGAGATCCTCGCGGCCGACCGGATCACGCCCGGCAGTTTCGCCGCGTTGCTGGGGCGTGAGCCGGAGGGCCTGCTCGAAGCCGCGCGTGTGTGGGACGTGCGCCGCGTCGACGACCAGACGGACTAAGCGGCGCCTCGGGCCCCACAGATCCGATCAGTTCGATTCGCCCTTGGCTGCGCGGGCGTTCTGGGCGCGAGCCTTGTCGCCGCTGAGTCTGTACACCATGACCACCCGGCGCCCCTGGGCCTCGTACCGCACCTCGGACATGTACGCCTTAATGAGCATGATCCCCCGCCCGGTGGGGCACTCGAGGTTCTCGTCGAGTGTGGGGTCGGGGATTTTTTTAGGGTCGAAACCCGGTCCCTGATCCTCAACGCAGATCGTCGTCTGGTGGGGTTCGACCTTCCAGTCGAGCGTGATGGCGGCGTCGTCGGGCAGGTTCTTGTGCCCGTGCCGGAAGGCGTTGATGACCGCCTCCTCGAAGGCGAGGCGGAGGGCGAACTCGGATGCTTCGGGGTACCCGTGTCGGCGCACAGCGCCGAGCATCCGCGTCTCCGCCGCGTCGATCTGCTCGCGGTTGTTGCGGAGCGTGAGCGTCTCGTGCTCGGGCGGCGGTGTGCGGGCGGGTTTGGTCATGCGGCGGTGTGGCGCTGGTGCGCTGCGCCGGAAGACGTGTGTCGTCCGCACCGGCGTGCGCGGGCGGGTGGGTGTTCCGGCCTCCGTCGCCGCCGTCAGGGCGTGCGCCGGTGGGGCCACGCGTCGGTCAGAAGCTGGCCAGCGCCTGCTCGGTGGTGTCGTGGATGTCGAAGAGCTTGTGCAGCTTGGTGATGACGAAGACTTCGTAGATCTGCGGGTCGATGTTGGCGAGCTTGAGGGCGCCGCCGCGCTGATTGGTCTTGTTGTTGATGGTGATGAGCGTGCCGAGCGCGGCGCTGGAGAGGTGGTCGACGTTGTCGAAGTCGATCAGGACGCGGGGCGACGAGGACGACTCGATGATCTGCGCGATCTCGTCGCCGATGCTCTGAATGTTCGCCTCATCGAGGATGTTCCTGTCGATGAAGCGGACGTGCGTGACGCCGTCAGATTCGGTGATGCGAAGGCGTGACTCGTGCTGCTGCGACATGCGTGCGTTGCCTCGTGTGTGCTCGATCGTGTCAAACGCTAGCCGCCGCCAAGCGGCGCTGTCAAGGCGCACGGGAACCACGCGCCCGCCGCGTCCCCGGTCCCCGGTCGGCCCGGGGGGCGTGCCTCCCGGGAACGTCGGGGCTCAGAACGTGTTTCCGAAGCCTCTGCCCAGCGAGTCGAGCAGGCCGGGGAAGTGCTTCTCTTCTTCCTCGTTCTGGATGATGATGGTGGGCTTAAGAAGCATGAGCAGGGTCTGCTCTTCCTTGGTCTCGATGCGGTTGGTGAAGAATCGGTTGAGGATCGGGAGCTTGCTGAGCACGGGCACGCCGGTCTCGACCTCGGACTCGGAGACCATCCGCTGGCCGCCGAGCAGGATCGTGCCCTGGTCGGGCACGGTCACGCCGGTGCTGATGGCGCTGATGGCGATCTCGGGCGCCTCGATGTTGGAGGTCGCCACGGCGCCGCCGCCGACGGCGCCGCCGGCGCCGCCGCCGGCGCCGACCGCCGCCGACACGGGCACGTTGCGGAAGCCGGTGAAGTTGGCGACGCGCGACTGGATCGTCATGGTCACGTAGCGGCGGTCCGCGGAGACCACGCCTCGCAGCAACAGCGTGACGCCGGTGGTCAGCGGCGAGACGGTGGGGTCGAACGCGACCGACGAGCTGCCCACCACGGGGGTGAGGTCGGAGACGAAGGACTGCTGCGTCGCGACGAAGATGTTGGCCGCTCGCCCGTTGACGAAGGTAAGACGCGGCGCGGTCAGCGAGACGTTGCGCCGGTCGGCTTGCGTGGCCTCGATGAGGAGGTCGACCTGGATGTCGTCGAGGAAGGTGCCGGCGATGCCCAGCGCGGGGTTCGATGCGAGAACCGAGGTGGCGAAGCCGCCGGAGATGAGATCCTTGGCCATGCCGAGTGAGCCGCTCTGCACTGGGATGATGCTCGTGCGGTCGGGCGCTGGGACGGCCGTGGGCAGGGGGTTGAACTGATAGACAACGTTGCCGTCGCCGTCGACCTCTTCGAAGAAGTACTGGGGGGTGTTGGTGATGCGGTTGGTCGTCAGTGCGCCGACGACGTCGCGCGGCGTGGTGACGGGACCGCTGGAGAGGGGGTTGGAGGGCGAGCCGGCGCCGCCGAAGAAGAGCTCCTGCTGACGCACGCCGCGGTACTGGTTGTTCTGGGCGTTGAAGTAGATGTCGAGGTCGATGCCGATCTGCTCGAAGAAGTCTTGCGAGACGGTGAGGAACCGGGACTCAACGCTGATCTGGATCGCGCGCACCTCGCGGAGCTGGCTGAGCAGCCCAACGATCTCACGGTGGTTGCGTGCGGTGTTGGTGATGATCAGGTTACCGTTGAGCTCCTGGATGTATCCGGTGTTGCCGCCGTTCTCGCGCCACCCTTCGAAGTCGACGTTGGTGCGGATGATCTCCTGAATGCGCTCGAGCATCTCGGATTCGTCGATGTCGACATCGTCATCGCCCGGGTCCTGGAAGATGCCGCCGCCGCCACCGCCGCCGCCGCGCTGGCCACCCTGCTGGAGGACGGAGTCGAGGTCGAGGTCGGGCACGTTGGTGAAGTTGGGGATCTGGAACGTGAGGTCGCGCACGTCATAGATGCGGATGAAGGTGTTCTTCCGCAAAGCCTCCTCGGAGGCGATGACGAGCACGCCGTCCTCGACGGCCCAGCCGGCGCGGCTGAAGTCATCGGGGCTGACTTTCTCGAGGATGCGCTGGAGCACCACGCGGACGGGCATCGAGCGGAGGTTGAGCGAGACTTCGGTGTCGCGGTCGACGCCGATGTTCTGCAGCGACTCCCAGTTCACGTCCACGTTCAGGTTGGTGACCGTGGCGATGAAGTTCAGCACGTCTTCGAGCGCGTTGGCGCTGAAGGTCGCGGGGATGCGGCGGTTCTCGAGGTCGGCGAGCACGCGACGGTCCTCGTCGGAGTCGGTGAAGGCGATGGGCTCGCCGCGGCGGTTGGAGATTTCCGGCCAATCGCGGGGGTAGGACATGATGTCCTGCGGGATGATGAGCCCCTCCTGCATGCGGTTGGATTCAACCGTGTAGGAGAAGGCCCGGTCGCGCTGGATGCGGTCAAACTCGCGGTACTGCACCACGTCGCGCATCACGTCGCGGAGCAGCAGGCCCGCGGGGTTGTTGGGGTCGAGGAAGAGAACCTGATCGATGACCTGCAGCGCTTCCTCGTACTTCTGCTCGAGCTGGAGGGCGCGGATGCGGTCGAGCGACTCGACGATCTTGCGGTCGCGCTCCGCCGCGGCCCGCGACTCGGCGTCGCGTGTCTGGCGCTGCACGTCCTGCGTGCGCCGCTCGATCTCGCGCACCCGCGTTGACTCCTCGGCCGTGCGGATGCTGGTCATCAGCGCTTCCTGACGCTGGATGCGGTCACGGTGCTCACGCTCCGTGAAGACGTCGCGACGCTCGCTGACGGCGATGCGGGCTCGGCCCGCGAGCGAGCGGGCCCGCTCGAAATCACCTTCCGAGAGCGCCCGTCGCGCCTGGTTCATGAAGTTCTCGTACTCGGCGTCAGCCTGTTGGCGGACGATCTCTTGTGACCGCCCGACCTGCTCGAGCAGGCGCCCATCGCGCTGCCCAAGCAGCACGCGCGTCTCGGCCAGACGCGATTCGGCGTGGGCAAGACGATCGGCGTCGACGTGGGCGCGATAGGGGCCGGTCACCAGCGCGTACTTCTGCTCGGCCTCGTTGAAGCGACCGGCGGTGAAGGCCGCGTCCGCCTCGGCGAGGTACCGCTGCGCGTCGAACCCGAGGGCCTGCTGGAAGAGATCGCCCTCTGCGGCGGCCGGTTCTGGTTCGGGCTCGGGCTGGACGGTCTCGGGGCGTTCCTCGTCCTGCGCCTCGCCCGCTTCTTCTTCGTACTCGAACGCGGCCACGTCCTCGGCCTCATCCGCGCGACCGGAGGGGCGGGGGTCGTCGACGCGGCGCACGCGCCCGGGCTGGAGCATGCCCAGCGGGGTGTAATCGATGGCGTAGGGCTCGCCACGCTGGCGCTCGAGGTCGACGATGCGTACGCGGTAGTGGTCGAGGATGCGGAGTTCGTCGGCGTCGAGCGTGCAGCCCGTGCGATACACGCTGTCGAAGCCGGCCTTGGCCTCGGCGTAGCGCCCGGAGTCGAAATCCATCACCGCCTGTTCGAGCACCGCAACGGCGAGGGGCTGGAGCTCTTCGCGCAGGGTGAGGGTTTCTCCGAGCAGACCCTCGGCGCGCTTCCGCTGCGCCCGAGAGACCCCGCGGTGATTCGCCGCCGCCTGGGCGTGGCGCTCAGCGGTGCGGAGGTCGCCCTCTTCCAACGCGATCTCGGCCTTGTCGAGGCTGACCTCGATGGGGTCGGCATGACGCAGGCGCCGATCGACCGTGGTGAGGATGCTCATCACGCGTTCGGAGTCCGCCCGCGTGAGCGTGCTTTGATCGAGCGAAAGCAGCACGTGCTTCGCCCGAACAAGATGCCCGTCGCGGAGCAACGCCGCGGCGTGATCCAGCGTTTCGGCCTGCGTGGAACCCAGCGCGACCATCGGCGTCGAAAGCGCGACCGCGACAAGGGCGGCGATGGATCGGCGGGAAACGAACCTGGGCGTTCGCATGCGACCTGTCTCCAAAAGCGGTTCGGCTCTGGTGAATCACGCAGCGCCGGGACTGTGCACGTACGTTCAAACAGCGTCATGACGGAGGCCGCGCCGACACGAAGATCGGGCGCGGTCGTTACGTAGCGAGCGCTGATGCGCTCTCCTGAGGAGCCCCTCCGTCGCGCCGGAACATACCCACGCCCCGGATGCGACGCAACCCGGCCGGGACGCGACGCTTACGAGAAAATCCGCCGAGAAAATCTCAAAAAAACGGAACCTTCCACGCCGATCCTGCGTGCGATGAGGTCCGGCCCCCACGTCACGCCTCCGCGGCGCTGAGTGCGGCCATGGCCGCGGCGTCCGGCGAGCGGCGGTTGCGCATCGCCCAGACGAACGCGTCGAAGAGATAGGAGGCGTCGTGGGGCCCCGGGCTCGCCTCTGGGTGATGCTGCACCGCGAACACGGGCCGATCCTTCAGGCGAAACCCCGCCAGCGAGCCGTCGTTGAGATTCACATGGGTCGGTTCGCCCCCGACGGCGGCCAGGGAGGCCGTCTCCACAGCGAACCCGTGGTTCTGGCTGGTGATCTCGACCCGATCCGTCAGCAGATTCCGCACCGGCTGGTTCACCCCCCGGTGTCCAAACTTCAGTTTGTAGGTGTTCGCCCCCAGCGCCAGCGAGAGCAGTTGGTGACCGAGGCAGATGCCGAAGACGGGCAGCGGCGGGTCCCCCTTGTGGGACAGCACGCCACGGAGGCTGGCGATGGTCGCCTCCACCGCGGCCGGGTCTCCCGGGCCGTTCGAGACAAACAGCCCGTCGATCTCACCGTTCGCCGCCGCACGCAGGATCTCCTCCGCCGTCGTGGAATGAGGAACCACCACCACCTCGCACCCGCGCTGGGCGAGGTGGCGCAGGATGTTGCGCTTGGCTCCGCAATCCAGCGCCATTACCCGAAGCGGGCGCTCCCCAACTGGGTTCTCGCGGTGGGCGGGCGTCCAGTCGCCGAGGGTCTCGGTCCAGGGCTGCCGCGAGGTGCACGAGACACCGGGGACGAGGTTCTGTCCGGCCATCTGGGGCGCCCGGCGTGCCCGTTCGACGAGGTCGGCGTCGCCGAGGGCGTCCGAACCGTCGCCGCCGACGATCACCCCGGGCGTCGCCCCGCGCTGGCGGAGCCGTTTGGTCAGCGCGCGGGTGTCGACCCCCGTCAAGCCGGGCACGTTGTGCCGGGCCAGCCACGCGGAGAGGCCCTCGGTGGCCCGCTGATTGGAGTGCAGCCGCGCCAACTCCCGGACGACAAAGCCCGCGACCTGCGGTCGGGCCGACTCCAGATCCCGCTCGTTGACGCCGTAGTTGCCCATGAGCGGGGCGGTCATGACGAGGATCTGGCCGGCGTATGAAGGGTCTGTCAGCGCCTCTTGGTAGCCGCACATGGCGGTGTTGAAGACCACCTCGCCGGTGACTGGCTCGCTCGCGTTCTCCGCGCCGAAGGCGGTTCCACGGAAGACCGCTCCGTCGGCGAGCGCGAGTCTGGCGTGGTGCGTTGGGCCGCTGTGCATGGGTGTAGTCTACGGAGATATCGGAGCACGCGCATCCCCCTCCCTGCACCCGCCCGCTGGAGTCGGGGCCCCAGAGCCCCGACAATCTTCATCAGCGTGCTGCGGCCCCCGGCACGACCCCGCCTCATTGGAACCCGGCCCGCGCCCGCCGCGTCCCAAACCACCACCGGGAACGACCCCCGCTCACCCATCGATCCAGATCTCCGCACCCGCACCCGTACCCAACGATTCGAATCCCATGCACACACATCAGACAACGTCCGCTCGCCGCACACGCCGCCTCGCCACCGCCGTGCTGCTCCTCGCGCCGGGCCTCGCGCTGGCACAAGACATACCCGACATGCCCGGCCCCGGGCCGGTCGCGCCGCAGGAGATACCCGGCCAGGAGGCCCGGCCGATCATGGAGTTGCTGCCGATCCACCACGCCGCTCGGCGCGGCGATCTCGACGCGCTCCGTGCCGAGTTGGCCAAGGGCGTGGACGTCGACGCCCGGGTCAAGGTCGGGCAGACGTGGGTGCTCGATTCCACGCCGCTGATGTGGGCGGTGTTTCAGGGTGAGTACAAGGCGGCCGAGTTGCTCGTCGCGGCCGGCGCCGATGTGAACGCTGAGGCGGACGAGGGCACCAGGCCGCTGTACTGGGCCATGTCGCGAAACGGCAGCCCGGAGCTCGTCGAACTCTTGATCCAGGCTGGCGCCAGCACGCGAGCGCGCCGGTGGGACGGCTCCACACCGCTCTCGTTCGGGGCCGCCTACGCGCGGGACGCCGGGCAGATCCGGGAATTGCTCAAGGGCGGCGCGGACATCGAGGAGCGCCACGAACTTGGCAGGATGACGCCGCTGATGGTCGCCGCGAGAGTCGGGAACGCCGTCACCCTTCGGGCGCTGATCGAAGGCGGCGCGCGGCTCGAAGCCAGAGCGAGCAACGGCGCCACGCCGCTCATGTGGGCCGCCGAAGGTTTGCGCAGCAACGTCGAAACTATTGAGGCATTGATCGAGGCCGGCGCGGATCTTGAAGCCAGAGCCGACGACGGCTCCACCGCCATCATGATCGCCGCGCTGCACGCCGGACATAATCGTGTGCGGGCGCTGCTCGAAGCGGGCGCCGACCCGCTCGCCACCAATAGCCGCGGAGACACCGCCGTCATGGCCGCGGCTCGCAAGGGCGACCCGCACAGCATCGACCTGCTGCTGCGCGCCGGCGTGGACGTCAACGCCAGCAACAGCGACGGCACCACCGCGCTGATGCTTGCGGTCACCAACGGCGACCCGGCGAGCGTCCGCGCCCTGATCCGCAACGGCGCCAAGGTGAACACGTGGAACTCCAACGGCTGGTCGCCCCTCCTGCTCGCCAAGGGCGTCTGGGCCATCGAGCCGCTCGTCGACGCCGGCGCCGACGTCAACGCCGTGTGCACCGACAAGTCCTACCCCGGCTGGACCCCCCTGATGTTCGCCGTGTACGAGGGCGACCTCTTCAGCGTCCGCAAGCTCATCAACGCCGGCGCCGACGTCAACGCCCGCGACAGCGCCGGACGCACCCCGTTGACCATCGCGCAGATCCGCAACACCAGCGCCTCGCTGCGAGCCGCGGAGATCCTCAAGAGCCGCGACGCCCGGCCCTGAGATCGGCCAGAGGGGAATTCCGTGGAGTTCCGGGGGCGGACCGGCGGCGTTCCGGCGGCGTTCCGGGGGCGTTCCGGGGGCGGACCGCTACTCTGCGCCCCTGATGGTCGACGACACCCTCTTCCCGCGCGCTCCCGTCGAGGCCGTCGCCTATGCGCACGTCGTGCTCGAGCGGTCGATGGACTACCCCGACGGCCTGACGTACGCGGTGCCCGCGTCCATGCGCGACTTGCGCGTGGGCGAGCGTGTGGAGGCCCCCCTCGGCCGGGCCGACCACGCCGTGCAGGGCTACGTTGTCGAGATCGTCGCCCGCTCGGACTTCGACCCCGCGCGCATCAAGCCCATCCGCAAGCGCACGGGGATCACCCTGCCAGGCCCCCTCGTGGAGCTCGCGCAGTGGATGGCCCGCTACTACTGCTGCCCGCTGGGCACGGTGCTGGGCGCCGTGGTGCCCGCGCCCGTCAAACGCGGCGTTGGCAACGTCGTGCGCCGGGTGGTCGAGCGCACCGGTGAACCGCCCGAGGGTGAGCTCCCTCCCGCGACACGCGATGCGTGGGCGCGCATCGAGGCGATGCCCGCCGACGCCCCGGCGCTGGAGGCGAAGGCCCTCGCCAAGTCGCTCGGGCTCACGTCCGTCGCGCCGATCAACCGGTTGGTGAAGCTGGGCGTGCTGCGCATCGCCGAGGTCCGCAGCGTGCGCGCCGTGTGGGCGGAGCACGCCGTCGAGCCCGACAAGGGGCTGACGCTCTCCGAGGAGCAGCGCATTGCCTTCGAAAGGATCGCGCGCTCGCTGGACGGGTTCTCCGCCCACCTGCTCCGCGGCGTGACCGGCTCGGGCAAGACCGAGGTTTACCTTCGCGTGCTCGACAAAGTGATCGAGACGGGCGCCGGGGCGATCGTGCTCGTTCCCGAGATCAGCCTCACGCCCCAGACCGCGGGGCGGTTCCTCGGGCGCTTCGGGCAGGCCGGCGTCGCGGTGCTGCACTCGGGCCTGACCGCGGCGCAGCGCCACCAGCAGTGGGCCCGCATCGCGACGGGCGAGGCGCGCATCGTGGTCGGCGCCCGCAGCGCGATCTTCGCGCCCTTCCCGGCGCGCGTGGGCCTCATCATCGTCGACGAGGAGCACGACGAGGGGTACAAGCAGGATCAGGCGCCGCGCTACCACGGGCGCGACGTCGCCATCAAGCGCGCGCAGATCGAGGGCTGCCCCGTGGTGCTCGGCTCCGCGACGCCCTCGCTCGAATCGTGGCGCAACGCGACGCAGGGGCGCTTCGTGCTCTCCGAACTCTCTGAGCGCGTGGGGGGCGCCCGCCTGCCGCGCGTGCAAGTGGTGGACCTCGCGGAGGAGCGCCGCGCCCGCCCGTGGTCGGACCAGCGCGTCCACCTGCTGGGGCCGCGCCTCGAATCCGCCATCGGGCGCACGCTCGCAGCGGGGGGGCAGATCATCCTGCTGCTCAACCGGCGCGGCTTCGCGAACTACATCTGCTGCCCCGACCACCGTTGCGGCTGGACGCTCCGCTGCGACGAGTGCGACGCGACGATGGTCTACCACCTCGACAAGCTCTCGCCCGCCGGGGGCGTCGTCCGCTGCCACCACTGCCTCGCGGAGGTGAAGCTGCCCGCGGAATGCCCGCTGTGCGCACGACGCGTGAGCGTCTTTGGGCTGGGCACGCAGCGCGTGGAGCAGGAGCTGTCGCGCGTCTTCCCCGAACTGATCGAGGGCGAGACGCTGCTGCGCGTCGACGGCGACACCATGCGCACCGGTCGCGACTGGCTCCGCACGCTCGACCGTTTCGGGCGCGGCGAGGTCCTGTGCATGATCGGCACCCAGATGATCGCCAAGGGCCTCGACTACCCCAACGTCCGCCTCGTGGGCGTCATCAACGCCGACACGGCGCTGAACCTGCCTGATTTCCGCGCAGCGGAGCGCACGTTCCAGCTCGTCAGCCAGGTGGCGGGGCGGTCTGGTCGCGGCGCCGAGCCGGGGCGCGTGGTGGTGCAGACGATGGCGCCCGAATCGCCCGCGATCGCGCTGGCCGCGACGCACGACTACCGCGCCTTCGCCCAGCAGGAGATGGAGATGCGCGAGCAGGCGGGGTTGCCGCCCTTTGCGCGCATGGCCCGCGTCGTCGTGCGCGATCAGGACTACGCCAAAGCCCTGCGCAGCGCCCGCGAGATCGCCCACGCCATGCAAACCGAGGGGGCGCCGATCCGCGTCCGCGGCCCCATGCCCTGTCCGCTGAGCCGCATCGCGGGGTTCCACCGCATCGCGATCGAGATGACCGCCGACAAGGCGAGCGACCTGCAGCGTGCGCTCACGTCGGCGCGCAACACGGGGCTGCTCAAGAGCGACGCCCGCACCAGCGTGGACGTGGACCCGACGGCGCTGCTCTGAGCCGGCGCGCGGCGGGGTTTGGGGCGAGTTATGTGTGTGGCGTTGGCGCCGCGTCAGTGTTGGGCGGTGCGTTCGAGCTTGTGGGTGACGGCGCGCTCGAGTTTGCCCGCGGCTCCGTCGATGGCCGCGTAGAGGTCCGGCGCGTCGTGATGGACCGCGATCGGGTCCTTTCCGGCGATGCGGGCCTCCATCGTGCAGCGTTTGTCCGGCCCGTGCTTGGGCCCGTTCTCGTCGTGAAGGTGCACCTCGACGCGCGTCACGCGGTCTTTCGTGTGGCGCATCGCGTGTTCGACGGCGTTCTCGATGTGCTCATCGATCGCGGGGCTGGTCTCGATGTCGCCGGGGTTGATCTGGATCTGCATGGAAGACCTCGTTTTCGGGTCGTTGAAGTGTCTCAGGGCGAACAACACGCCCTGATCATCCTACGACCCGCGGGGAGGGGAGTTCGAGGGGTGGGGTGCTTGTTGTTCATGGGCGACGACCGGATCGGTCGGGGGCGCCTCGGACTCGCGTGCGGCTCTGGCCGAGGAGACAACATCGTCGAGGTGTTTCAGGAAGGCTTCTGCGCGGAGGCGCTTTTCCCGCTCGCCCTTGACCTTGTCGTTCAGGTGTCTCGGGCCCTGAATGTCTGAATTCTGGAGCGAGTCCGCCCACGCACGGAGCTGGCGCGAGACGGACTCCGCCAAGGATCTCAGATCTGAGATCTCAGATTTGAGATGCTCGAACCGGGGACGAGTCATAAGGAACAGGAGCATCGATCGGGCTTCACCCGCGGACCCGCGCGCGTAGTACAGGAACGCCAGCAGTTCGTTCGTCGTTCCGCGCTCGAAGCCCTCCGCGATGTTGTTGCCGATCGAGAGCGTCGCCCGGCGGAGCTGATCGCAGAGATCGCCCGGCTCACGGAAGGCGCGGTCCTCGGTGAGCACGTACACACGTTTCGCGAGCGTCATGGCGCTTCGCCACACCGGGAGCTCTTCGAAGCGGGAATACTTCACGCTGCGAGTATACTGGCTGCCCCATCACCCCTCGTACGCGCTCATCGGCGGGCACGTGCACACGAGGTTGCGGTCGCCGTACGCGTTGTCGATGCGTCCGACATGGGGCCAGAACTTGCGGTCGCGGAGCCACGGCGCCGCGTTCGGGAGGCCGCCCTCGCTGCGCGGGTAGGGGCGGTCCCACGTGTCGGCGCTGACCGAACCCACCGTGTGCGGCGCGTGCTTGAGCGGGTTGTTCGCGCGGTCGGACTTGCCCGCTTCGATTGCGCGGATCTCTTCGCGGATGGCGATCATCGCATCGCAGAAGCGGTCGAGTTCGGCCTTGGGTTCGCTTTCGGTGGGCTCGATCATGAGCGTGCCGGGCACGGGCCAAGACATGGTCGGGCCGTGGAAGCCGTAGTCCATGAGGCGCTTGGCGATGTCGTCCACCTTGATGTCGGCGCGCTTGTCGAAGGGGCGGCAGTCGAGGATGAACTCGTGCGCCACGCGCCCGTTGCGCCCGGTGTAGAGCACGTCGTAGTGCCCTTCGAGGCGCTTGGCCATGTAGTTGGCGTTGAGGATCGCGACCTGCGTCGCCTTCGTCAGCCCGGCGGAGCCCATCATCGCGATGTACATCCACGAGATGGTGAGGATCGAGGGCGAGCCCCAAGGCGCCGCGGAGATCGGGCCGATCGCGTGCGACCCCGTCTGGTGCGCATCGGCCCCGCCGAAGGGCGAGACGACCGGGTGCCCGGGCAGGTAGGGGGCGAGGTGCGCCTTGACGCCGATGGGCCCCATGCCGGGGCCGCCCCCGCCGTGGGGGATGCAGAAGGTCTTGTGCAGGTTGAGGTGGCAGACGTCGGCGCCGATCTCCGCCGGGCGGCAGAGGCCGACCTGTGCGTTGAGGTTGGCGCCGTCCATGTACACCTGCCCGCCGTGATCGTGGACGACCTTGCAGATCTCGCGCACGTCCTCCTCGAAGACGCCGTGCGTGGAGGGGTAGGTGATCATGAGCGCGCCGAGGGCGTCCTTGTGCTGCTGCGCCTTGGCCTTGAGGTCGTTGAGGTCGATGTTGCCCTGCGCGTCGCACTTGACCGCGACCACGCGGAAGCCGGCGATCACGGCGCTGGCGGGGTTGGTGCCGTGCGCCGAGTCGGGGATGAGGCACACGTCGCGCCGTTCGCCGCGCTGTTCGTGGTGGGCGCGGATGACCATCAGCCCCGCGTACTCGCCCTGCGAGCCGGCGTTGGGCTGGAGCGACACGGCGTCGAACCCGGTGATCTCCGCCAGCCAGCCCTCGAGCACCGCGAACATCTCGCGGTAGCCGCCGGTCTGCGAGGAAGGCGCGAAGGGGTGTATCGCGCCGAACTCGGGCCACGTCACGGGCAGCATCTCGCTCGTCGCGTTGAGCTTCATCGTGCACGAGCCGAGCGGGATCATCGAGTGCGCCAGCGAGAGGTCGCGCCCCTGCAGCTGGAAGATGTACCGCAGCATCTCCGTCTCGGAGTGGTGCGTGTTGAAGACGGGGTGCGTGAGGAACGCGCTGGTGCGTCCGACGCAGTCGTACGCGAGCGAGGCGCCCGAGAGCAGCGCGGGCACGCTCGCCTCCGCGGGCTTCCCGCCCGCGAAGCACGCGAGCAGGCGCTCGACGTCGCGCTCCATCGTCGCCTCGTCGAGCGAGACGCCCAGCGAGCCGTCGTCGTACACGCGCAGGTTGATGCGCTCCTTCGCCGCGGCCTCCAGCACGCGCTGCGCCGTGGCGCCGGCGCCCGGGCGCACGCGCAGGGTGTCGAAGAACTGCCCGTCGCCCACGTCGTGCCCCTGCGCCCGCAGGCCGTTGGCCAGCGCCAGCGTGAGCGCCCGCACGCGACGGGCGATGCGCGTCAGGCCCTCGGGCCCGTGGTAGACGGCGTACATGCCGCTCATGATCGCCAGCAGCGCCTGCGCCGTGCAGATGTTGCTCGTCGCGCGCTCGCGACGGATGTGCTGCTCGCGCGTCTGGATCGCCATGCGGTAGGCGAGGTTCCCGTGCGCATCGCGTGAGACGCCGATGATGCGCCCCGGCATGCGTCGCGCGTGCTCCGGCTTCGTCGCGATGTACGCCGCGTGCGGGCCGCCGAAGCCCATGGGCACGCCCAGCCGCTGCGTCGTGCCGACGGCGATGTCGGCGCCGAACTCGCCCGGGGGCGTGAGCAGCGCGAGCGACAGGATGTCCGCCGCGACGACCGCCAGCGCGCCCGCCTTGTGGATGCGCTCGATCTCGTCCCAGTAGTCCTCGATGCGCCCGTCGGTGGTGGGGTATTGGAAGAGGGCGCCGCAGTAGTCCTGCGCCTCGAAGTCGAACGCGCGGGGGTCGCCGACCTCGATGCGCACGCCCAGCGAGCCGGCGCGGGTGCGCACGACCTCGATGGTCTGCGGGTGGCAGTCCTGCGCGACGAAGAAGCGGGCCTTCTTGCCCCCGGCGCCGACCGCGCCGAAGCACATGGCCATCGCCTCCGCCGCGGCGGTGCCCTCGTCGAGCAGCGAGGCGCCCGCGACGGGCAGGCCGGTCAGGTCGGAGACCATCGTCTGGAAGTTCAGCAGCGCTTCGAGGCGCCCCTGCGAGATCTCCGCCTGATAGGGCGTGTACTGCGTGTACCAGCCGGGGTTCTCGAGGACGTTCCGCTGGATCACGCCCGGCACGAGGCAATCGTGGTAGCCCATGCCGATGAACGAGCGCCACACCTCGTTCTTCGAGGCGATCGCCTGCAGCGCCCGCAGCGCCTCCGTCTCGCTCATGGGCTCGCCGATCGTCAGCGCCCGCGCCGAGCGGATGGCCTTGGGCACCGCCTGCTGCGTGAGTTCATCCAGCGAGCCGCACCCGAGCAGCGACAGCATCTCGGCGATCTCGGCGTCGTTGGGCCCGATGTGGCGCGGCGCGAAGTCGTCCGTCGGGGCCAGCGCCGCCACGGCGTCCGCGGGGGTGTCGGTCGGGGCGGGCGCCGGAACGGCGACGGGGCGGGAGGGGGTCGTCATGTGTGTTGCGTGCATGGATGGGTCGCTGGGTGATGGGCGTGCGCGCGGGCGACGGGGCGTTGCTCGAGGAGCGTCTCGGGCGCCGTATGCGGCGCCAGTGGAGCTCGGTTTCACGACGGTCGAGAACAACGCGGAACACGAGTCTAGGCCCGCTCGGACGCACGCCGCAACGAGACGCACGCTCCGCCGGTACAGCACCCCATCCCGATGCCTTTCCCGAAAGGGGCTATCGTCTGCGCATCTGCGCCCCGCCCGCGGGGCCGGCCCCACGATCCCCCCACGATCCCCGACCGCGTCACCCCGAGGAACACGACAGCATGAACCCTGTCCACCGCCGTCTCGCCCCGTGCACCACCGCCGCCGCCCTGGTCGCGTCGTGCGCCGTTTCCCTGTTCCTCCTCGGGTGCTCGACGACCGAGAATCACGCCGCTGGCAGCGCCCCGAACGGCCTGCTCGACGCCGGCTACGGCGCCCGCCTCGTGCGGAACAACCCCGTCCGCGCCGACGGCGCCATCGCGGGGCTGCTCCAGAGCAAGGGCGAGCACGTGCAGGAGTTCCACTCCCACGTCGTGACGCTCAGCAACTACTTCTTTGAGGGGCGTGCCCCCGGCACGGCCGGCGGCGAGATCGCCGCGCAGTACTTGGAGTTCTACTTCCGCCGCTACGGCCTCGGCCCCGTCTTCGATGAGGAGATCGAGACCCCCGGCGGCCAGACGGTGCTGACGCCCGGCGCCTCGTACCAGCAGGTCTTCACCGTGGCGGGCGACACAATCGTCACCGCGGAGGAGGTCGCGTGGAGCGCCGACGGGCGCACCCGCACGCTGACCGCGGGCGAGGACTTCAACGTGCTGGGCGTCTCGGGCAACGCCGAGGTCTCCGGCCCGCTCACCTTCGTCGGGTACTCGATCCCCGCGGGTCCCGGCGGCTATTCGTCGTACCCCGACGATGTGAACCTCGAAGGACGCATCGCGGTCGTGCTTCGGTACGAGCCGATCACGGAGGCCGGCAAGAGCCGCTGGTCGACGCGCGACACGGGCTGGTCGAACTACGCCGCCCTCTCGCCCAAGCTGCAGGCCGCGGCGGACAAGGGCGCCGCCGGCGTGATCCTCGTCTCGCCCCCCGGCGCCGACGACCCCCGCGCCGCCCGCCTCGAAACCGTCTCCTCGACCCGCATCGGCGGCGCGATGGACGTGCCAGTGATCATGATGACCACGGAAGCTGTCGACGAACTCATCCGCGCGGCCGACGCCGACGGGCGCTCCCTGTATGACCTCCGCAGGATGGCCGACGAGGGCGCCGCGATCGTGCACCTCGACAGCGCCGAGATCACCATCGACGCCGGCGTCGAACGCCTCCGTACGCCGACCACCAACGTCGCCGGCCTGCTGCCCGGGCGCGGCGACCTTGCCGACGAGTTCATCGTCATCGGCGGCCACTACGACCACGTCGGCTACGGCCACTTCGGCTCGCGCTGGGGCGCCCGCGGCGCGGGGCACATCCACCCCGGCGCCGACGACAACGCCTCCGGCACCGCCGGCGTGCTCCTGCTCGCCCGAGTGTTGAGCAAGATGTACGCGGAACTGCCCGAGGATCAGCCCGTCCGCTCCATCGTTTTCATGGGCTTCGGCGCCGAGGAGTCGGGCCTCAACGGCTCGCGCTACTTCGTGCAGAACCCGCCCATGAGCATCGGCGGCATCTCCAACGTCGTCGCCATGATCAACATGGACATGATCGGGCGTCTGCGCGAGGGCGCGCTGAGCCTCGGCGGCACGGGCACCGCGATCGGTTTCGAGGACTGGCTCGCGCCCTACCTGGCCGAATCCGGCCTGAACGTCACCACCAGCCGCGGCGGCACCGGCCCTTCTGACCACGCCTCGTTCTACAACGCCGGCGTGCCCGTGCTCTTCGCCTTCACCGGCCTGCACACCGAGTACCACACGCCCGACGACAAGGCTCACACCATCAATTACGCCGGCGGCGTGGCCATCTCGGCGCTCGTCGGCCGCATCGCCATGGCGCTCGCCACCGAGCCCGAGCGGCTCGTCTTCCAGTCCACCGGCACACGCACGCAGGCGGGCACGCTCCGCGGCGTGAGCGTGCAACTCGGCATCGTGCCCGGCGACTACAGCGACGACCGCCCCGGCGTCATGCTCGGGGGCGTCACCCCCGGCACTAGCGCCGACGACGCGGGCCTCAAAGCCGGCGACCGTATCCTCCGCTGGGGCGGCGAAGAGGTCGCCGACATCGGCGCCATGATGCAGCGCCTCGCCGACCACAAGCCCGGCGACGTCGTGACCATCGTCATCGAGCGCGACGGCGAGGAAATGCCCGTGGACGTCACCCTCAAGCCCCGCGCCGGACGCCAGTAAGCTCCCCGTCCCCCGCGGCGCCGGAACGCGTGGCCTGAGCGCACGAATAGGCGAGCCCGGCTTGTCGATTTCGCCCATCCTCGCCGCGGCTGTACATTGGCGCCTCCCCGCACCGCACCGACACCCCCGCACGGAGCCCGCCCCCCGCCATGGCACGCATCGCCTTCAGCACCGTCGCCTGCCCCGATTGGACACTGGACCGCGTCGCGCAGATCGCGCTCGACGCCGGGTACAGCGGCGTGGAGTTGCGCAGCATGGGCCGCGGCGGGACGGAGTTCGTGTGCGACCCCGGCCTCACCGCGCCGGGCAAGGTGCGCCGGCTGACGATCCACAAGGGCGTCGAGGTTGCGGGCGTCGCCAGCGGCGTGCACTACGACACGCCCGTCTTCCCGCCCGTGATCGGGCACGTGTTCCCGCACAAGTTCGCGTCGATCGAATCCACCAAGGAGTTCGTCGACATCGCCTCCGAGATCGGCGCCCCCTTCGTCCGCGTCTTCCCCTTCGGCGCCCGCGCCAAGCGCGGCTGCAAGGCGCTGCGTCGGCTCGTCGTCGGGCGCCTCGTGCTCGCGGCCGACGCCGCCCGCCACTCCGGTGTGCGGCTCCTGCTCGAGAACGGCGGCGCGTACCCGACGGCCGAGGAAGTCGCCTCGCTTGTCGACGAGGTCGGCTCGCCCAACCTGAGCGTCTGCTACGCCCTCGCCGCGGCCCACGAGGCGGGGGAGGACGTCGCCAAGGGCGTGCGCACGCTGGGCGGTCGCCTGCGGATGGCCCGCGTGAAGGACCTGCGCGCCGGCGAGCCGCGCCCGCTCGGTCAGGGCGACCAGCCCTGCGAAGACTTCGTCCGCGCCGCCAACGCCGCGGCCTCGACCCAGTGGATCGTGTTCGAGTGGGACAAGGCGTGGGTGCCCGGTCTCGCCGACGCGAGCGAAGCGCTCCCCGAGGCCGCCCGCACGCTGATCGGCTGGATGCGCGCCGCCAACGGGCACGCCTCCACGGACGACGCCCGCGCCGCCGTCGCCGTCTGAGCGGGCACGCTCAGATCATCGGGCCATCCGTCGAATCCTCGCATCGGTCCTGTGCGCGTTTGGTTTTGCTCGGCGCCGCCGGGCGTACCATGCCCCCGTGCAGCGTGTGAAAGCCAGCGAGATCACCGAATCCTGCCGCGCCATGGGCTTCGCGCTCGCCGGCGTGTGCCCGGCGCGAGCCAGTGACCGCGCGGCGGAGTACCGCGCCTGGATCGACGCCGGCATGCACGCCGGCATGTCGTGGCTGGCGCGCGACGTCGAGGTGCGGCTCGCCCCCGGCGTTCTGCTTCCCGGGGCACGGTCGATCGTCGTCGTCGCCGATCAATACGCCGACCGATCGAGCGATCCCCGTGCCGAGGCGGTTCCCCGCGCCCACGGGCGCATCGCCCGGTACGCCCGAGGGCACGACTACCACAACGTCATGAAGAAGCGTCTGCACGCGCTCGCCGATGCGCTGCGCGAGCGACACCCCGGCGACCAGTTCAAGACGTGCGTCGACATCTCACCGCTGCTCGAACGCGAGCACGCCGCCCGCGCCGGGCTCGGCTGGGTCGGCAAGCACACGCTGCTCATCCACCCCAAACGCGGCTCGTGGCTGCTGCTCGGCGCCCTCGTCACCACGCTCGACATCGAGAACGACACGCCGCCCACCAGCGTGCCAGACCACTGCGGCGCCTGCACCCGCTGCATCGACGCCTGCCCCACGGGCGCCATCACGCCCTACAGCGTGGATGCGCGGAAGTGCATCTCGTACCTCACCATCGAGCACCGCGATCCCATCGACGAAACATTCCACGCGCCCATCGGCGACCGGCTCTTCGGGTGCGACATCTGCCAGGACGTCTGCCCCCACAACAGCCCCCGCCCCGGCGAGCGCGCCGACGGCGAGGCGAACCCCGCGTACGCGTCAGGACGCGCATCGCTGCCGCTGCTCGACGTGCTGGGCTGGACGGACGACGACCGGCGCGCCAACTTCCGGGGCACGCCCATGATGCGGGCACGGCTCGACACGATCCGGCGCAACGCCGCCATCTGCGCCGGCAACGCCCTGCGTGAACACGACGATGCAACCCTGCGCGCACGCCTCAACGTGATCGCCGCCGATCTCAATGAAGAACCGATGGTCCGCCACGCCGCGGCACGCGCCGTCGACCAATAGCCGCGCCACCGTGCCACCGATCTCTCAAAGAGAGATCGGTGTGGTGTGTTGCGGCATCGCTCCGCCCCGTGTGTGCGCACGAACACCGCCGCCCGCACCTTCGCTCACACACCGCGGGCGATCGCGAACAGTTCGTCCACCATCGCCCAGTTCACCACGTTGCGGAACGCCTTCACGTAGTCGCCGCGCCGGTTCTGGTACCGCAGGTAGTACGCGTGCTCCCACACGTCGACGCCGAGCAGGGGGGCGGCGCCCGTCATCCACAGGTCTTGTTGCTTCTCCATCTGCGTGATGAGCAGACGCCCCGCGTTGGGCTCGTACACCAGCCACGCCCAGCCCGAGCCCTCCACCGCGTTGGCCGCGGCCTCGAAGTGGGTCCAGAAGCCGTTCATCGAGCCGAAGTCGCGCTCCATGTGCGCGAGGAGCTCCAGGCTCGGGCTCTCGGCGATGAAGTCTTTCGGGCCCATCGTCAGCCAGAAGAGCGTGTGGTTGACGTGCCCGCCGCCGTGGAACGAGACCTCGCGCGACCAGTGCTTGATCAGCCCCGCGTCGCCCTCTCCTTTGCGGATCTTCGCGAGCTCGTCCAGCGCCTTGTTGAGCCCGCTCACGTACCCGGCGTGGTGGCGTGAGTGGTGGATCTCCATCGTCGCCGCGTCGATATGGGGCTCGAGCGCGTCGTAGGCGTACCGCAGTTCGGGCAGGATGTAGCGGCGCGCCTCCGGGTCCCAGCCCAGATCGCGGGCGCTGATGATGCCGCGCCCACCCTGCGCCAGCGCCCGGTCCGTCTCGTTCACCTGCGCCAGCGCCCGCGGCGCGAACGCCGCGGCCCCGAGCGCGCCCATCGCGAGCATCGCGTCGCGTCTGCCGAGGGCGGCGCCGGACTCGGTGTGCGGCTCGTGCGTGCGGGCGTGGGGGGTCGTCATCGGTGCTTCTCCTTGCGTGTGATTGCGGGGATGCGTGCGCTCCGGTCGCGCACAATGTACGGGCCAGAGGCGCGATTATCGAAGCCGGTTCAACTCCTGCCGCAGCGAGCCGACTTCGCGGCTGAGGCGATCGACCTCACGCCGCAGATCGCCCACGAGCCGCTGCGTGTCGCGTTCGGCGTCCCGCAGGCGGCGATCAAGCTCCACCGTCGCCGGTTGCGGCGCCCCGGGACGGAGCGTCGACTCCGAGCCCAGCCGTTCGAGCCGCGTCAACGCACGATCGAGACGGTCGCTCAGCGCATCGACGCGGCGCTCCAGCGCCCTGCGCGCGATCGCCTCGCTGGCGACGTTCGCGGGCGGCGCGAGCGACGCGGGGCGCTCGCGTTCGGCGGGCGCACCGTCTCCGGCGTCGGCATCACCCGGAGCAGCCTCCGCTGGAGCAGCAGGCGCAGCGCCGTCGAGCCGGCGCAGGGCCGCGTTGGCCTCCGGGTGGTCGGGGTCGATGTTGAGCGCGATGAGGGCGACGCGTCGGGCGTCCTCGATGTCGCCGCGTGCTTCGAGCATCGCGGCCCGCTCCAGCGCCCGCGCCACCCGGGCGCGGTCGATGGCGCTGGTGAGGTCTTCCCCGGCGCCGCCGGAACGCAGCCGCAGCAGCAGGTCGAGCGCACGCTCGGCGCGCCCCTCGCTGATCAACGCCTCGGCACGACGCGCCGCGCCCTCGACCGCGGCGGGGAAGAGGTCGGCGCGGGCGGCGCGGAGGGCGGGGTCGGGCCCGCTGTAGAGGAGGGCGTCGTCGATGGCGAGGTAGGCGTCGAGCGCCTCGGCCGTGGCGACGATCTCCATCGCCTCGGCCACGACACGGTCGCGCAGGGCGATCCGCTCGCGCAGCGCACGCTCGCTGTCGCGCTCCCCGGCGCCGCCTTGCGCGAGCAGGGGGGCGGCGATGGTCATGGCGGAGATGGTCAGCACGGCCCCGTGTGTTCTGCGCACGTCGCGTCCTCCTGTTGGTGGGGCGCGCAGCACAATCGCGTGCGGCCCTCACGCATTGAATCGCCCGAGCACGGGCGATGTTCCGATGGATCTTGACGATGGGACTTTCAGCTCGCGCCGACGGTCAGCCCGACGACGGGCTGGGGCCGCACATCGTGCGTCGGCTGGATCGCGATTTTCAGGGGAACGCGCTTGCCGTCCGGGCCCTTTGGCGGGATGCCGTCCTGGTCGACGATGCGCTGGATCGCCATCACGCCCTCGATGAGCATCTCGGGGCGAGGCGGGCAGCCGGGGACGTACACATCCACGGGGATGAACTGGTCCACGCCCTGCACGACCGCGTAGGTGTCGAACACGCCGCCGGTCGAGGCGCACGCGCCCATCGAGATCACCCACTTGGGCTCGGTCATCTGCTGGTAGATGCGCTGCAGCACCGGCATCGTCTTGATGGAGACGCGCCCCGCGACGATGAGCAGGTCCGACTGGCGGGGCGAGAACCGCATGACCTCCGCGCCGAAGCGGGCGAGGTCGAACCGCGAGGAGGCCGTGGCCATCAGCTCGATGCCGCAGCACGCGGTCGCGAAGGGCATCGGCCACAGCGAGGAGCGGCGCGACCAGTTGATGACCTTCTGGAGCTGCGTCGTGAGGAACCCGTCGACAGGAATGGCGGCTTCGATGCCCATGCGGAAACGGCTCCATGCCGGTGGTGGTCGGGTGGTCGGCGGACGCCCGCGAGAACGGGCCGCCCGGGGGTGTTCGGCGTGATTGTAGGGGGGATTCAGCGGGCGTGGGAACGGGGAGCACGCGGCCGACCTCGGCCCGATCGCGATTCCGCCCCGCAGGGGCGCAGGGCCCTAGCCGTGGGCATATCACAGCGCCGCCCACGGAACGATCGTCCCCATCGCGATTCCGCCCCGAAGGGGCGCAGGGCCCTAGCCGTGGGCGAAGCGCAGCGCCGCCCACGGAAAGCGGTCCTCCAACCGGCGCCGCCCTGAAGGGGCGGCGGAACGCACACCCCAACCCCCGGATCAACGACGACACATCATGTACAATCCCCGCATGTCCGGGACATACACGCGCATCGTGTACCACGCGGTCTTCAGCACCAAACGCCGCACGCCCTGGATCACTCCCGAACTGCGCGACCGGCTGCATCCATACATGGGCGGCGTGATCCGCAACGAGGGCGGGAGCCTCATCATCGCAGGAGGCATGCCGGACCATGTGCACCTGCTCGTGAAGTGGCGCGCCGATGCGCCCTTCGCGGGGCTGATGCGCACGGTGAAATCCCGTTCGTCCCGCTGGGTGCACGAGACATTCCCTGAGCGCTCCGATTTCGCGTGGCAGGACGGGTACAGCGCCTTCACCGTCAGCCGGTCGCAGGAAAGCGTTGTGCAACGGTACATCGAGCGTCAGGAAGAGCATCACCGTGTGCGTACGTTTCAGGAGGAAATCGTCGAGTTCCTCCGATCGCACGGCGTGGAGTATGACGAGCGGTACATCTTGGGGTGAATGGTGTTTGTGTTGATGTGTTCCGTGGTTGGCGATGCGAGTTGCTCGTGGCGAGGTTCCTTCGCCCCTTCAGAGCGAGATCGTGTGTGATGGCTTCTCCGTGGGCGGCGCTGCGCTTCGCCCACGGCTACGTTCTTGCGCCCCTTCGGGGCGGGTCGCGTCACAGCATCGCTGCGCGTCGGGACGCCGCGGCGCCGAGTCGGGTTCGGAGGACGCGCAGCAGCGTCTCGGGCTCCAGGTAGTTGGCGGGGGGGCGGTAGTAGACCTCGACGAGGCCGGATGTGTCCCCCGGCGCCGCCTTGAGCACGCGCACCGTTCCCTTCGCCTCCGCGAGCGCGTCGCGCACGGCGTCCGCGTCCTCGCACCGGTGCACCACGTCCTGCTCGTGCACCGCGACGCTCCGGATCAGCAGGCGGTTGGCGTGGATGCGCAGCTCGGCGAGTTCGAGCAGGCGGCGTGTGGGGGCGGGGGGGTCGCCGTAGGCGTCCTTGAGGTCGCTCTCGACCGCGCGCAGCTCCTCGACGGACGCCGCCCGGGCGACGCGTCGGTACGCCTCCATGCGGCGCGCGTCGGAGGGGATGTACGCCTTGGGGACGATGCCGGTCGCGCCGATGTCGATCGTCGTCTCGACGGGGTCGAGGATGCGCTCGTGGTTCAGTTCGCGCACGGCGCGGTCGAGCAGGCGGCAGTACATGTCGTAGCCCACCGCCGCGATGTGCCCGGACTGCTCCGCGCCGAGGAGGTTGCCGGCGCCGCGGATCTCGAGGTCGCGCATGGCGATCTTGAA
>RECZ01000084.1 GCA_007693765.1 Phycisphaerales bacterium
GGGCACGGATCGGCCGCAGAAGGATGATCATGCTCATTCCGATCAATACGACGCCAAAGACACCCATACCATACCGAGGATCGACGCCGCGGCGCAACGCCCAATTCATAAAGAATATGATGGACATGATCGCGAGAAAAGTCGTGCAAACATAAGTCCACCACGCCGCGAATCGGGGCTGACTGTAGTGCCACTTCATCAATTGAGAGAAGACGTCCTGCATTATGATCCATCTCCGACGGGAGTATCGCAGGGAATGTCACTCAACGTGTTGACACAACAGTCATAAACCTCCTCCCATCGGTTCACGAAGTCGTTTGACTTGTCGATCTGCTCCAGGATCAAATCAGCGCACTTCCCATTATGCAACACCAAGCCGAAGAGAATGAGAAACGCGACGACAAAGTGCCCGTAGACAAAGTAGATCATGGTAACCGCGGCCGGCACAGGCTGAGTGGAGTAGTACTCCCCCGTCGACCAGAATGGGTGCGGAGGACGGATCACTGAAGCTCGCTGTACGCCGCGTACACACTCAACAGAATCCAGAACAGGCCGCCCGTGAAACACGCGGCCGCGCCGCTTGGACCCCACCAACCCGGACGGCCGACGACAGCGTGGTCCGCGCCGAGGTCCGCATCGCACGCGGGGCAACGGGGCGGCAGGGCGCGCAGCGACCCCCCGCCGTCATCTCCCGGATCGAGCGTGTGCGAACACACGCGGCAGAGCAACGCCCTGCTGGAGCGGGCCTTGACAGGTCGCAAAACTATGCACAGCCCCACCCCGACGAAACTCGATCCGTACACAAACAAGCCTATTGGCAGGCTGTACCAAGGCAATAATTCATAGGCCATTCTATCTTGCATCGTACTTACGAGCATGTAAACCATCAGTTGGGTGAAACCGATGGCTCCGAGCACTATAGACATCGCGAGCAAAAAGTAGAGACCACGGGCGGCACGCCTCGGCTGGCGGAAGTACGAGCCGATAGGATCTGAGAGAATGCTCGGCATCACGGGCTCCCGTTGACGGGTGGATCGCACGGCTGGCCGCTTAGCGTGCTGACGCAGCAATCGTAGACTCCTTGCCATCTCTCATTCCAGCCTCCGCTCACTCGGGAAGGAACACGAAAAACGCGAGCCAGATGAGCCCCCAGAACAGCAAGGGCCACGCGACACGCGCGCGCCACACTCCCAAGCCACGGACGACGGCGTGCGGCGCCGCGAGGTCCGCGCTGCACGATGGGCAAGTGGCCGCGAGAGCAACCCGGGACTCTCCGTCGCCATCCGGATCGAGCACGTGCGAACAACGGCGACAGAGCCTCGCCGCCGGCGAACGGGCACGGATCGGCCGCAGAAGGATGATCATGCTCATTCCGATCAATACGACGCCGAGGACGCCCGCACCATACCGAGGATCGACGCCGCGGCCCACCACCGATTGCACAACAAACACGATGATCACGATCGTGAGAAAAGACGTGCAAACATAAGTCCACCACGCCGCGAATCGGGGCTGGAGGTAATGCCATCGGATCAGCGGGTCGAAAATATTTGGCGCCATGCGTCGCATTCATTCCCATTAACTGTAAAAGAACCATTTCGATCATCGGAAGGCGACAGAAAGTGCCAAGGTCGCCGCAACAATAATAAACAAAATGCCGATAATAAATGGTGGGTACGCCGACGCCAAGTTCACGACGGGGAACTCTCGCACATCATGGCCATCACGCGATAGCATAAGGCCGCACTCCGGACACGCCGCGAGCGACTTCGTGCCGCCGATGTCATACCCACATCTCACGCATCGATCTGTTCTGACAAGAGTGCTTGATGGCGTATAATAGTAATACACACCGGCAGCGGCGCTACAAAAACCGAAGAACGCCATGGCCGCTGCCCGAAACATGGTCGCATGGCTCGGGCCAACGGCGTCCTCCGCAACCAAATGAGGCAAGACGCCAAACAGAAACAACGCACAAACAACGCCGACCACACAAAAGAGGATAGCAGGCCACGACGCCTCGAATCGCGGATGCACTCCTTTGCCATTACGCCAAACCCATCGCCGTATCATCTGCGAACCCTTCGATGCGAGTGAAAACCGACCACAACGAGACGCTTTGTCCGACAGAATCAGAAAAGCTGCTCTAGTGTTGCAGCCGGGCGGATCTTTGCTGTATGGCCCATCGGAAGGCCACCTTTCTGCGCGCCATAGTAACCGGTCCCTCGCCGGTGAAGCAAGACCCTTGTGCGTGAAAGTTGAATGTTTTCTCCCCACGGCGGCCGCATCTCTTCGGTGGGACGGCTCTCCGAGCCGTCGCTCTTCAGTTCTCGGTGAGCAGAAGACACGGCTCGGAGAGCCGTGCCACCTCTGAAAGCCCACTTCTTCGGTAGGACGGCTCGCCGAGCCGTCGCTCTTCAGTTCTCGGTGAGCAGAAGACACGGCTCGGCGAGCCGTGCCACCTTAAGAGCCGCGCTCAGCGCAGCTCCACCGACCAGTACGCGTTGTCGAGGAACGCCTTCCACGAGGCGTACTTTTCCTGACCCAGCCGCAGGGCGATCATGGGGTTGCGCTTGGGGCGCACGGGCTTGATGCGCAGGGTCATGCTCGCCTGTTCGGGCGTGCGCCCGCCCTTGCGGGCGTTGCAGCGGACGCAGGCGCAGACGAGGTTCTCCCACGAGTCCTGCCCGCCCTGGGCGCGGGGGATGACGTGGTCGATCGAGAGCTCGTTGGTGGGGAAGCCGGCGCCGCAGTACTGGCAGCGGTTGCGGTCGCGGGCGAAGAGGTTGCGCCGGTTGAGCTTGACGTGCTGCTGGGGCAGGCGGTCGTAGCCGAAGAGGCGCACGACCTTGGGCACGGCCACCTCGAAGCGCACGGTGCGCACCCAGTCGTGGCGCTCGGCCTCGTACTGGCGGTGCAGTTCGCTGATCTCCGTCCACGATTCGAAGTCGTACGACAGGTACTGGCCGTTGTCGATGTGGATGACCTCGGCGAGGTCGCACGCCAGCATCGCGAAGGCGCGGCGGGCGGAGATCACCCGCACGGCCATGTACAGCTTGTTGAGCACCAGCACCTTGGCGTCGAGCCCGGCGTTGCCGCGCATCGCCGCGAGGGCCGCGGCGGGGCAGTCATCGGCGAATCCGTGTTGGAGCGGGCCGGCGAGGGTCGCCGCTGGGGCGGCCTCCGAGGGGGCGTCACCGGGGGCGCCGGGGGCGCCGGGGGCGTGGGCGGCGCGTGACGGTGCGACAGCGCCGGCGGTTCGTTCGCGTCGTGCTGGCTTGTGACGAGCCGACATGCGAGCAGTCTCCGAAGCGAGAGCGCCCGCGAGGTCGCCGGGGGCGCTCGGGTTTCCCCGCGGGACCGGGGGGCCGGGGTCCGGGGGGGGTTCGTGAACAGTACGGCGGCGGCGCCCGGGAAGCAACGCCGGGCGTGTTCAGGGGGTGCGAAGACGGGCGACTCCGGGTGGTCTCGCGGAGCGGGGCGTAGACTGCCCGCATGCCAGTCGAGTTCCGCCACGAGACGTTGCCCAACGGGCTCACGATCATCGCCGAGGTCGATCCGGAGGCGCACTCCGCCGCGTCCGGGTTCTTTGTGCGCACGGGCGCCCGCGATGAGCCGTCGGAGGTGATGGGCGTCTCGCACTTCCTCGAGCACATGATGTTCAAGGGCACGGCCCGGCGCAGCGCCGAGGACGTCAACCGTGAGTTCGACGAGATCGGCGCCAACTACAACGCCTACACCAGCAGCGAGATCACCTGCTTCCACGCCCAGGTGCTGCCCGAGCGGCTGGGGCAGGCCAACGACATCCTCGCCGACATCCTCCGCCCCGCGCTCCGCGAGAGCGACTTCGACACCGAGAAGGGCGTGATCCTCGAAGAGATCGCCATGTACCGCGACGAACCCTTCTGGGTGCTCTACGAGCGCGTCGTCGAGGAGCGCTACAACGGCGCCCCCCTCGCCCACCGCGTGCTGGGCACCAACGAGACCGTCGGCGCCATGACGCAGGCGCAGATGCGCGCGTACTTCGAGCAGCGCTACTCGGCGGACAACACCGTCGTCGCGCTCGCCGGCAAGATCGACTTCGAGGCCTGCGTCGAGCAGTTCGCCGGCCTCTGCAAGGATTGGCGCGCCACCAAGCCGCACCGCGACACCAGCGCCCCGCCGCCCCGCGCCGCCGAGTTCGTCGAGGAGAGCGAGCAGTTCACAAGGGCGTACTGGATCATGCTCGCCCAGGCGCCCGCGCTCGAGGACGATCGGCGCTACGCCGCGGCGATGCTGGCGCACATCCTCGGCGGCCCCGCCAACAGCCGCCTGCACTGGGCCCTGCTCGAGACGGGCCTCGCGGAGGAGGCCCAGGCCGCGTACGACCCCCACGACGGCTGCGGCGACTACTTCGTCTACGCCTCGTGCGACCCCGCCCGCGCCGACGAGGTGCGCACCGTGATCGACCGCGAGATCGAGGGGCTGATCGAGACCGTCAGCGAGCAGGACCTCGAACGCCTGCGCAACAAGAGCGCCGCCGCCCTCACCCTCGCCGGCGAACGCCCCGGCGGACGCATGCAGCGCATCGGTCGCCTGTGGACATACCTACACGCCCACCGCACGCTGGAGGAAGAACTGGACGCGATCATGCGCGTCACCCTCGACGACGTGCGCGCGGTGCACGAGGCGTTCCCGTTCTCCCCGCGCTGCGTCGGCCTGCTCCGCCCCAAAGCGTGAGCGCCGCCGGTCGGGTCACACGAATTTGGAACTTGTGCATTGCCGCGGGCACGACGTGGACGTCCGGGGGGCTTCCGGGGGGGCGCCGTCAGCGGGCGCCGAGCGCCGTGCGCACACGCTCGGCGGCTTTCACGATCTCTTCGTTCGCCGTGGCGCACGATCGACGCCACGCGGTGCGTACGGCCCAGGGCAGGGGGAGCACCGTCAGCGGCATGTACCACCACCACGTCGGCACCGCCCGGGTGAAGCCCGGGAAGTACGTCGAGAGCATCGAGTCCGTCAGCCACACGCCGGGCCAGATCACGAACACCAGCGTGACGACGGTCACCGCGGGCATCAGCGGCAGCAGGCGCACGCGGTAGACGATCTCGCTCTCGCCGGGGCTCGCGGTATCGGGGCGGGCCTCGCCGACGAGTTCGCGGTCGAAGAGTTCGCCGAAGATGCGCAGGCGGAAGGATTGGCCATCATCACCCGCGCGAAGGCCGGGCATGTCGCCCTTGCGGGCCGCGCGATCGAGACGCTCGAAGACGGCGTCCGGCGCAACCGGGACGCGCACCGGATCGGGCGTGTGTGCACGGGCGCTGGGCTTCGGGGCGGCCGCGACGGCTGCGCCGTCGGCTGGGTCCGCTGCGGGGGCGTCTGCGGTCGCGTGATCGTCGTCTGTGGTCAGTGGCACCGGAATGGCTCGTAATGGTTCATACGGGGGCCGGAAGGTCCGAGAACGTGGGGGATGGCGATCGACGCCCTGTGCGGCGTCTGCGGAGTGTATCGGGCGAACTGCAGAGAACCTGTCGTTTGCCTACCCCGGGCTCGGAGCGCGGCAATACTTCATGCCGCATGACGCACGACTCACCACACGACAGTACCCCCGCCGACCGCGGCGTGTTCGCAGGATTCCCCGCCCGCTCGGGGTCGCCCGCGTCCGTCGGCGCCCCGGCGCTGCGGCTCGTGGGCGCCGACGCGTGCACGGCTGACAACGTGTCGTCGCGGCCCGACCCCGAGGCGACGCGGGCGGCGCGGTGGCGCATCCGACGCGAGAACGAGCTCGCCGCGGCGTTGGCGAACATGCCTCACGACGATGCGCGCCGGCTCTTCGCGGTGCGCGTGGCGGAGACGCTCGACGGCGGGCGGTCGGCGATCCTGCGCCCGGAGCGGCGCGACCGGCTGCTGCGCATCGCGCACATGCTCGGGGTGCGCCCCTTCGACGCCAACCTGGTCATCGCCATCGTGCAGGACGGCGCCCGCCGCGGCGCCATCGCCACGGGCGACGCGCCGCGCCCCGCCGACGCCGTCGTGCGCCCGGCGCAGCGGCAGGACACAGAACGCGCCGGCGCCGAAGGGCGCCGCACGCGCGACCCCGCCTTCCTGCAGGCGATCGGCGCGCTGGCGTTGGGTGTGCTGCTGCTGGCGCTGCTGATCCGCTGGATCGGCGCCTGACGGCCACGCACGCCGGGCCCGCCCCCTACCATCACAAAATCTCGCACACATACGCCGGAAGGAGGCGAACCCCCATGCCACTCATCGAGCCGAGCAAGAAGGCCCCCGCGTTCACGCTCAAGGATCAAGAAGGCAAGACACACAAGCTCAGCGACGCCGCCGGCAAGCACGTGGTGCTGTACTTCTATCCCAAGGACGACACCTCCGGCTGCACCAAGCAGGCGTGCCAGTTCCGCGACGACCTGCCGAAGTTCAAGAAGGCCAAGGCCGTGGTGCTGGGCGTCAGCCCCGACGACGAGATCAGCCACGCCCGGTTCGCCGCCAAGCACAACCTGAACTTCACGCTGCTCGCCGACCCCGGCTCGAAGGTCTGCGAGAAGTACGGCGTGTGGCAGGAGAAGTCCATGTACGGGCGCACGTACATGGGCGTGGTGCGCACGACATACCTGATCGGGCCCGACGGCAAGGTCGTGCGACGCTGGGACAAGGTGAAGGTGCCCGGTCACGCGGAGGACGTTCTGGGCGAGTTGGCCTCCCGCTGACGGGCCCGGGGGCGGTCGCTTCGCTCGCCGCCCATCGTCGCCGCCGATGACGGGCGGCCTCGGAATGCCCCTCGCCTACGTGTAAATTCTCCCGCCGTGTCGGGAAAAACCCCGAGACGTATCGCGAATAAATAAATCTTGCTTCGGACTATAGTTTCTCTTGTTGGCGCGACGGGTCTTTCGGTAAAATGTCGCCAACTCGTCTCTCCCCGCACAGTGGTGGGCACGCACGATAGCCGCCCGCCACCGGCCCCCGCGGGTTGACTATTACTTGTGCAGGGTTGACCGCAAATCGCGGACACGTGAGCGGGCGTCGTCGGGCTTTCCGGCGACGCCCGTTCGTTTTTTGTGCAAAAGCGCGACGATGAACACCGCACCATTGCGTATCGGCGCACCATCCATCAAGGTATGTGGAGAGCTCCCCGAAATACCCATGACAACGCTCGCAAAGACAGAGCACGTTTGGTTAACGTTCGCATGATGGCGTAGATTTTAGATCAAAAACGGCACGACTCAGCTCGTCCTAGTTAGGACATGATGAGGAAGCCGCATTATGCCTTGACAGGGAGGGGGGGGGTTATAATCTATTTGGTTGGCCCGAACGTCGACCGGACGTTTCTATTTTCCTGAGGGCGCTTCGTTGCGAATGAGGCGATTGAACTTCATGGTCGTACACCAACGTCGCTGGATCATAAGTGGGATATGCGTTTGTCTCGGTGCGGTTTTCGTGGCCTTGGCTATCGTGAAAGCGATTGATCCAAAAGAAACTATCGCAGTGCTCGAGCATGTTGCGATCCCTTGGCCTCAAACAGCGCTTCGTGCACTGATAATTGGCGAGATTGTGCTGGGTGCACTTGTCATAATGCGCATTGCGTTGCCAACAACTCTAATCATAACCGCATTGGTCATGACGGTGTTCACCGTGTGGATTCTATATCTGCTGGTAGCGAACGTGGACCTCGGCTGCGGGTGCGGGTCACTCTTCCCTAAGCTGTTCTCATGGGATGACCGCCTTACAGCACTCGTACGAAACTTCATTTTACTACTTGGGGCGGGAATCGCGATCCGGTTACACACTTCTAAATATGATTCTTCTTTCGAAAGCATGTCAACTAAATGATTTGAACGAAAATCGCCGTTGGCATTCCGTAGTCTGCACTGCTCACAATGACCACGTACACCAATGAAAGGAAATCTGATGCGACATGTCGCCAAAATCCAGAATTCTCTCGTTCGTACATGCATGTGCACTTCCACCGCGATCGCCGTGATCGTTGGGTTCGGCTTCGCCATCGATGCCGCCGCGGCATGGACCATCAAACACGAGGGTAAGATATGTTATATGTGTGAGTTCGGACCTCCGTCACAGTGCCACTACGACAACGCCACACACAGCATCAGCTGCAATTCGGGCCAGACCGCAAGCTGCTCCATTCTCGATGGTGTGCCGACAATGTGCTGCACAAACGGCCTTACCCCCTGTCGGCCTTAGGCTACGTAGCCATCCATCGCATAATATTTTATGCTAAATCTACACTCTAAACATGTAGTTGCGGCAGTTATTGCCATCGTCGGCATCACAGTCGCCATCCGTGCGCTCAACCGCGGCGCTTCACACCATGACATCGTCGTCTCACTCACACCACCGGGGTTTACGCCCTTCGAATCGCTCCGCGTCGATGTGCGTCCAAACGAAAGCACGCTCAACACGCTGATCGAGGGTCTGCAAGATCGCGTGGCGTCTCTGGCGTCCGCCGAGTTCGCGTCGCAAGATCTGCCGCCTCACGCCGCGGACGAACTCGCGTCGCTGGTCGGGAAGCGGGTGCGGGCGATTCTCACGGGAGACGCCGAGCGCATCCGCAGCATGGCCATGGAGGTCGGCGCGATCGAGATACCGAACCCGAACGACCTGCCGCCGGAGCGACTCGCCATCGTGTCCACGTGGCCGACCGTGTGGCGCATGGCCCACATCTCGGTCGACGATGTGGTCGTGCGGCGGCTGCTCTTCGGTGAGACGCCCGAGGCCCTGAGCCAGCGCACGCGCACGACCAGCCGCTCCTCGCTGCGCGCCCGCTATCCCGCACCCGCGCCGGATGCGCTCGTGTACGAGGTCGCCCTCCCCATGCGGCCGATGAACAACCAGATGACGGGGCGGGGCGCGCCGGTGTACGTCGGCATCTCCCACCAGTGGGACCGCGCAAGCGGACGCTGGATCGGGCACAACCTCACCGTGTACAGTGACATGGTCGTACACGCCCCGCCACCGATGTGAGAGAGACGAGGACCCGGGATGCCGCAACAACGATCACACGCACACAAGAAGGGGCCGGCTCGTCGCGCGTTCACCCTCACGGAGTTGCTCGTCTCCATCGGCGTGATCAGCGTGCTGCTCGCCATCTCCGTGGGCGCGCTGCGAGGGGTGCGGGGCACGTCGATGTCCACCGTTTCCTTGAACAACCTCCGGGGCATCGGGCATGTGTTCGGTTGGTACACGCAGGCCAACCGGGATCAATACCCCTTCCCGCCAACGAGCGCCGACGAGCCCGGGACCTACGGGCCGCTCTACTTCGATCCGCCAGGGTCGACACCTACCGCGAACCATTACTACAGTGTCCTTTGGCCGTACATGGCATACATCTGGCCCGCGCTGATGCACGACGTGGCGCCGTGGACGGAGCACTACGCGTCGTGGCTCTCGCCGGGAAAGCGCTTGCCCGACCCCGACAGGCCCGCGTGGGTGCAGGGCGTCCACACGTCGTACCACTACTCCAACTCGTTCATTGCGAGCCCCCGCGTGTGGTCGGGCGACACGACCGTCACGAACGCCGACGTCGGCCCGGTGCGCACCCCGATGGTGTCGCACCCGTCCTCCAAAGTGCTCGTCTTCGACGCCGAGCGTTCGTATCTGCTCCCGGACGACGCGCCGAAGCACCCGCGGCCGGTACTGTTCGCGGACGGCTCCGCCTCGCTCCGGCACGATGAGGCCGCCCGCCCCCCCGCGCCGAACCCGCTGAACAACAACTCACGCCGGCGCTATCACGACACGCCCAACGGCGTGCAGGGGCAGGATTTCTGACCGCTCAACGCGTGTCGGCGCGGCGCAGCCACTCGTGCTCCAGCGTCGTCAGTTCGTCGCTCAGCGCCGTGCGTTCGTCGCCGAGGGCCCCCGCGCGTTCGTGGTCGCGCCACACCTCGGGCAGGGCCAGTTCGGCGTCGACGGCCTTGCGACGCGACTCGATCTCCTCGATGCGGCGTTCGAGGTGCGAGGTGCTCAGGCGGGCGAGGGGGTTCTTCTTCTCGTCGTCCGGGCGTTTGGCGGGGGCGCGCTGCGATTCGGCCGCGGCCTTGCGGGCGCGGTCCTGCCGCTCGCGTTCGACGCGTTCGCGGGTGGCGGCCTCGCCCCGCTCGCGGGCGCGATCGTCCTCGCGGCGGCGCCACTCCGTGTAGTTGCCCAGGAACACCTGCACGCCGCCAACGCCGTCGAAGACGATGAGCTTGTCGCACGTGGCGTCGATGAGCGCACGATCGTGGCTGATGAGGATGAGCGCGCCGTCGTAGGCGTCGTCGCCGCGGTGCTCGGGGCTGGGGCGGCCCAGCGCGGCCTCGAGGCGTTCGGCGCTGGGGATGTCGAGGTGGTTCGTCGGCTCGTCGAGCACCAGCAGGTTCTTGGCGCTGGCGAGCAGGCCCGCGAGCACGGCGCGGCTGCGCTCGCCGCCCGAGAGCGAGCCCAGCGGCTTCTCCTGATCGTCGCCGGAGAAGAGGAACGCGCCGGCGAGGTCGCGCGCCCGCTGCTCCGTCCAGTCGAGGCCGGGGTTCTCTTTCTGCACCTGCTTCTGGAGGTAGCGGAAGACGGGCAGCGCCGGGTCGAGGCCCTCGTGCGTCTGGCGGTAGTGGCCGACGATCACGTTGCTGCCGAGGCGGGCGTGGCCCGTGTCGGGCTCGATATCGCCCAGCAGCAACCCCACGACGGTGGACTTGCCGGCGCCGTTGGGGCCGATGATCCCCCACCGCTCGCCGCGCCCGATCACGATGTCGAGATCGGAAAAGAGCGTGCGGGTGGCGCCGTCCTCGTTGGTGTACGACTTCGACACGCCGCGGGCGCTGGCGACGAGGTCGCCGGTGCGCGGCGCCTTGGCCAGCGAGAGGCGCATGGCGCCGATCTCCATGGGGCGCTCGATCGTGTCCTGCTCTTTCTCTCGCTCCAGGCGCGACTCGCGCCCCTTGGCCTGCTTCGCGCGCTGCCCCGCCTTGTACTTGCGGATGTACGCCTCTTCCTGCTTGAACTTCGTCTTCTGCTTCTCGTAGGCGCGGAGCTGCGTGAGGCGGCGGTCGTAGCGCTGCTGCACGAACGCCTCGTACCCGCCGGGGTAGTCGAGCAGGCGGGCGTGCTCGACCTCCACAATGCGCGTGCACACGCTGTCGAGGAGGCGCCGGTCGTGCGACACCATCACCAGCGCGCCCTTGAACTCGTCGAGCAGGAAGCGCTCCAGCCACGTGCGCCCCTCGATGTCGAGGTGGTTGGTGGGCTCGTCGAGCAGCAGCAGGTCGGGCTCCTCCAGCAGCAGCCGGGCCAGCGCCAACCGCCCGCGCTGCCCGCCCGAGAGCGAACGCACGGGGATGGGGAACTCGCGGTCTGTCAGGCCCACGCCGTGGAGCGTGGCGTCGATGCGGTGATCGATGGCGTAGCCGCCGAGCGTCTCCGCCTCGCGCTCGAGCGCGACCTGCCGGCGCATGAGCCTGTCGAGCTCGGCGCCGTCGAGGCCCGGCGCGGCCATGGCCTCGAAGACGCTCTGCAGCTCGCGGTGGACGCGGTGGAGCTCGTCGAACGCGCCCTCCGCGGCGCCGCGGGCGGTCTCGTCGGGGTCGAGGTCGGGGTCCTGGTGGAGGTACCCGACGCGCCGGCCCTTTGCGAGATGGATGACGCCCTCATCGGGCGTGAGGAGCCCGGCGATCGACTTGAGCAGCGTGGATTTCCCCTGCCCGTTCCGCCCCACGAGGCCGATGCGCTCCCCCTGCTCGATGGAGATGGAGACGCCGTCGAGGACGACGTTCACGCCGTAGGCGTGCTGCAGGTTGGTGGCGGCGAGGAGGGGCACGGGAGGGGGATGGTAGCGGGGGCTCGCTCATGAGCTGCGCGCCGGAGGGAATGCCCGCGGCGCCGCCACGGATGTGGGCGCTCAGTCGCGCGCCGCGAGGCGGGCGGCCGCCTCCGTGTCGCGCAGGGTCTCGCGCCAGCGTCCGTGGACGCCCGTGCTCATGCGTTCGAGGAAGTCGCAGAGCTTGAGCACGCAGTCGGCCTGCCCCGGCTCGGCCCGGAGGCGCTCCATGGTGTGCTGCATGGGGCCGTTGTCGGAGCGGAAGAGCGCCCGGTACGCCTTTTTGAGGGTCTCGACGTCGCGTTCCGGCCATTTTCGCCGCTGCAGGGCCGTGGTGTTGACCTTCCGCGGCTCGGCGGGCGAGCCCTCCACCACGAGGTACGGCGGGACGTCGCGCGAGATGCGGGCCATGCCGCCGACGAAGGCGTAGCGGCCGACGGTGGTGAAGTGGTGCAGGGCCGCGGCGCCGGCGATGGTGGCGCCCGTCTCGATGAGGCAGTGGCCGCCCATCATGGCGCCGTTGGCGATGACGACCTCGTCCTCGACGATGCAGTCGTGGGCGATGTGCACGCCGACCATGATGAGGCAGTCGGAGCCGATGACGGTGCGCCCGCCGCCGAGGGCGGTGCCCCGGTGCAGGGTGGCGTGCTCGCGGATGCTGGTGCCGTCGCCGATGACCAGCTCGGTGCGCTCGCCGCGGTGCTTGAGGTCCTGCGGGTCGGCGCCGAGCACGGCGTAGGGGTGCACGGTGCAATCGGCGCCGAGGGTGGTGTCGCGGACGATGGTGACGTTGTTGTGCAGCACGGCGCCGGGCCCGATGGTCACGTTGGGGCCGATGACGCAGAAGGGGCCGACCTCGGCGCCCTCGCCGAGGCGGGCGTCCGGGGAGACCACCGCGGATTTATGGACGGCCGCGCCCGCGGCGCGTCCGGTTCGTGACGACGCTTTCGCGCCGGGGATGATGCTCATCGCTGCGGCTCCGCGTCCACCATCATGAACTTGATCCGGGCCTCCGCGACCAGGCGCCCGTCGACACGGGCCTTGCAACTCACATCGCCGAATCGCTCGTTGGCCTTCAAGGCTTCGGTCTCCATCACAAGCTGGTCGCCGGGGACGACCGGCTTGCGCAGCTTGACGCGGTCCATGCTCAGGAGGACGGCGATCTTTCCCGTTCGCTCCAGCTTCTGACTGAGCATCAGCCCGGCCAGTTGGCTCATCGCCTCGACGATCAGGACACCGGGCATGATCGGCGAACCGGGGTAGTGGCCCTGAAAGAACGGCTCGTTGACCGTGACGTTCTTGATCCCGATCGCCCGTCGATCGCGATCGATCTCCAGGACCCTGTCCACAAGAACCATAGGGTAACGGTGGGGCAGGAGACGGAGCACGTCGCGGATGTCGAGGCTGACCGCTCGGCCCGTTTTGGGGTCTGCCCGCCTCGGGGCGCCCTCCTGCCGGCGGGCCTGCTCGATAAGGGCCTGCGCCATGCGGTGGTTGAGGGCGTGGCCGGAGCGGCTGGCGATCACCCGCCCCTGAATGGGGCGCCCCACGAGGGAGAGGTCGCCCAGCAGGTCGAGCAGCTTGTGCCGCACGGGCTCATCGGCGAAACGCAGCTCGTTGTCGACGGGGCCGTCCTCACCGATGACGAGCATGTCCTTGGGCGAGACGTGCGCGAACATGCCCCGGCGGCGCATCTCCTTGGCTTCTTCGAGCAGCGCGTAGGTGCGCGCCGGCGCGATGCTCATCGCGTATTCGTTGGGTGGCGTCGCGCCGCCCTCGTGCGCTGCGCCGTTGACGGCGCCGTTGCGCTGCGCGGCGCTGTTGGGCTCGCCGTCGTTGCGCAGCGTGAACGCGGCGACCTGCCGGCCGATGGAGGTCGACGCGGCGCCGTAGTCGAGGTCGTAGAAGAGCTCGAGCGCGGGCGCATCGTTGGGCAGCGCCACGAGGACGGCCTCTTCGACGCCGGGCGCCCCGCCGGAGCGCACGGTGATGGGCTCGGAGATCACCAGCATGCGACGCGGCTCGTCGAGCACGACAACGCCCGCAGCGCTGATGGCCTCGACGTAGGGCGAGGCGGAGCCGTCGCCGATGGGCATCTCCGGCCCGTTGACCTCGATGATCGCGTTGTCCACCCCCATGCCCGCCAGCGCGGAGAGACAGTGCTCGACCGTCTCGATGGTGACGGGGGGGTCGTCGGCGCCGGGCGCGCGGAGGACGGTGCGCCGGGGCTTGTCGATGATGTTCTCGATGCGCGCCGGGATGCGCTGGGCATCGGGCACATCGGTGCGCACGAACACGACGCCGTGGTCCGCCGGGGCGGGGCGGATGGTCGCCCGCACCTGCGCCGAGGTGAACAGACCGACGCCCTCGATCGCCGCTTCGGCGGCGAGCGTGCGTTGGCGGGGCGTGGCCGGTGCGGTGGTCGTGGGCATGTCGCGTCGAGGGTTCGTTTTCACGCGTCCGGGCCGAGCGCGCCGGTGCGCTTGAGCCGCTGGAAGACGTCGGGCGCCTGCCGCATGGAGGCGATGATGCGCATGGTCTGGCGGACGGGCATCGCCGGGTATCCGACCCACGCCTCGCCGTCGGGGATGTTGTCCATCACGCCGGAGCCCGCGCCGACCCGCGCGCCGGCCCCGATGATCATGCTGTCGGCGACGCCCACGCCGCCGGCGAGCACCGCCCCGTCGCCCACAACGACCGAGCCCGAGAGCCCGCAGGCGCCGCAGATGATGCAGGCGCGCCCGATGCGGCAGTTGTGCCCGATCTGGACGAGGTTGTCGATCTTCGAGCCCTCACCGATGACGGTGGGACCGAACTTGCCGCGGTCGATGTTGGTGTTGGCGCCGATCTCGACGTCGTCGCCGATCTCGACGTGGCCGGCGTGGGGGATCTTGACGAGCCCGCGCCCGTCGGGCGAGGGGCGGTAGCCGAAGCCGTCGGCGCCGATGACGGCGTTGGCGTGGATGCGCACGCGCCGCCCGATCACGCAGCGGTCTTCGACGACCACGCCGGAGCGCAGTTCAGAGTCCTCGCCGATGCGCACGTTCGCGCCCACCACCACGTTGGCGTTGAGCACCGCGCGGGCGCCGATGCGCGTGCCCGGCCCGACGACGACGCCCGGGCCGATGCGCGCCTCGGGGTGCACCTCGGCGTCGGGATCGATGCACGCGCCGGGGTGCGCGCCGGCGCCCGGCTGGTGGCGCACGGGCGTCATGGCCTCGAGCAGGGTGATCATGGCGATGTCGGCGTCGTCGACGATGAGCACCGCCCGCCCCGGGCCGGGCACGACCTCGATGGACCGCGACACGACCGCGGCGCCCGCGCGGCTGCGCTCCCACGACGCGACGTGCTTTGCGTCGCGCACGAACGTCAGCGTCGACTCGTCGGCGCGGTCGATCCCTTCGACGCGGGTGATGGCCAGATCAGACGGGCCGCGCAGCTCGGCGTTGAGCCGGCGGGCGAGCTCGCCCGTGGTCCAGCCGGCTCGCCCTGTCTCCAGCGTGCTCTGGGCGTTCGGTCCGCCCACGGCTCAGCGTCGCCCCATCGCGTGCTCGTTGTTGAGCATCTGGATGAGATCGTCGGTGATGTCGTTGGAGCCGGTCGCAAAGAGCAGGCGTCGGGTGACGATCATGCCGCGGATCTGCGACTCGCTGGGGCTGCGCGGGATGTCGGAGACCGCGTCGTTGCTCAGGACGAAGTCGTAGCCGGATTGCTTGGCGAGGCGCCCCGCGGCGTCGGAGATCTTGCGGAAGAGCTCGGCGTAGACGGCGCCCTTGCGCTCGTCGATGAGCTGCTGCGTCAACCGGCCCTCGAACTCGAGCGTCGCGGTGAGGCGGCGAACCTCCAGCAGCTTCCGGTTGAAGTCGTCGCTGTCGGGGGGCAGGATGCGCAGCGCCGACTGGGCGTCGCGCAGTTCTTTGTCCAGCGTCTCGACGCCCGTCTTGAGCTTGGAGACGAACGCGTCGAGCTCCTGCTGGCGGTCGGAGAGCTCGTTGAGGTTGTTGATCGCCCGTTCGAGATCGACGGTCGCGATGATCGCGGGCCGCGCGGCCAGAGCGCTGTTCGCGCCCGCGCGCCACGCCCCGACGCTGATCACGATCAAGGCCAGCGCCATCGCGAGGGGAAGCGTCTGCGTAACCTTCATGCCTGCCTCCGTGTGGTGTCGAAAATGGGGCCGATCCGCGGCCCGTTGCGACGCCCGGCGCGCAGGCCGGGCGCGTGGAAGGATGGACCCCGAGTATAGCCGCCACCGGGCCCCACGCCCATCGACGCGCCGCCGCGGGGGCTCAGAACGGCAGGTCCACCGCGAAACTGAACAGGCTCTTCTGGTCGCCCGAGGCCGTCCTGATGGGGAACCCGAAATCGAAGGCCAGGGGCGCCTGGCCGAGCTGTGGCAGGTAGAGGCGCACGCCCGAGCCGATGCTCACGCGGTAGTCGTCGAAGCCGATCTCGTTGGTGACGGTGCCGGTGTCGACGAAGCCCACCACCGAGAGGATGTCGCGCCAGACCGGGTGCTCGTACTCCGTGCCGAAGAAGAAGAGCCACTCGCCGCCGATGGGCTCGTTGCTGGGCGTGCCGTCGCGCCGAAGGCCGCGGGGCGACACGGTGCGGAACTCGAAGCCGCGCAGCGATCGGCCGCCGAGGAAGTAGCGCTCGTAGATCGGCGCCTCGCCTTCTTCGGGGATGTACTGCGCCGTGGTCTTGAACGAGAGCACGCCCTTGCGCCCGAGGTAGTCCTCGTACACGGTCATGAAGATCTGGTGCTCGGCGCGGAGCTTGGTGAAGTCGTAGTCGCCGCCGAACGCGCCGACGCGCTCCACCGCCAGCTCGACGCGCGTGCCCCGCGTGGGGCGGAAGCGCTCCGTCGGGGGGACCGTGGTCCGCGTCATGTCGAGGCTGACGCCGGTGAGCAGGGCGCGGTCGCGGTCGTCGAAGATCGCGGCGGGGGCCCGAGCGTTGATGTTCGACAGGCTCACCCACTCGGCGCGCGTGCCCAGCCCCGCGACCCAGCGGTCGCCGAACCTGCGCCCGATGCGCGTGCGCCCGCCGAAGCGCTCCTCGTCGTACTGGCGGAAGATGCGCTGCCGGAAGAAGAACTGGCCGGTGAGCGAATAGTCGGACTCGAAGAGGTGCGGCTCGGTGAGGCTCACGGAGTACGTCTGGACCTCGGTGCCCGGCTGCAGCGCCAGCGAGAACTGCTGCCCGGCGCCGCGGAACGACTGCCCGCGGAAGAACTCCCCCACCGATTCGGGCGGGTCGAACAGGTCGAAGTTCCGCTGTTCCAGGCCGATGAGGCCGGTGACGCCCGAGTCGGAGCCCACCGCGGCGCCGAACGTGAGCGAGCCCGTGTCCGTCTCCGCGACCTCGACGAGCACGTCGCGGTAGCCGGGGTCCTCCCTGCGCTCCGGCTGCACCGTGACGCGCACGCTGCCGGCCTCGAAGAGCTGCGAGGCCTCGAGCCGACGCTCGGTCTCACGCACCGCGCCGCGGTCGAGCGGGCGGTCGGGACGAAGACGCACGTGGCGGCGGATGACCTTCTGCTTGGTGAGGTCGTTGCCCTGCACGAGCACCTCGCCCGTGCGGAACCGCGGCCCCTCGACCACGGTGATGAAGATGTCCACCAGCGGCTCCTCGGCGTCGCGGAGCTCGTCGCGCTGCACCCGGGCATCGGCGTAGCCGAGACGCCAGTACGACGCCCGCACCGCCTCCATCGAACGCTCGACGCGCTGCGTGCTGTAGATGTCGCCGGACTTGATCTCCATGATCGCGCTGATCTGCGCCGCGGTGAAGACGGGCGGACGCGACTCCGCCTCCGCGTCCGCGGTGCGCAGCACCACGTTCCGCAGCGAGTACAGCGGCCCCTCGTCGAGCACGAACGTGACGATCGCCTCCCGCCCGTCGGGGCTGGGCGTGATCTGGCGGTCGGCGCGGATATCCAGATAGCCCTGCGCCTGATAGAACCGGATCAGCGACGTGACGTCGTTGTCCAGCACCTCGTTGTCGAGGGGGCCCCGCTCGAGAATGCCCGCTGTTTTGGTGCGCAGGTTGGGGCGCAGCTCGCGGTCCTCGAACGCGCGGTTGCCCGAGAAGCGGATGCCCGTCACCCGCACCCGCTCGCCCTCGCGGACGCGGAAGAGCACGATGCCCGACTCCTCCAGCTCGCGCTCGTCCACCGTCACCTCGACGAGGAAAAAGCCGCGGTTGCGGTACAGCTCCTCGATGGCGCGGATCGAGCGCCCCAGCAGGAACTCGTCCATGGGCGTCCCGGGCAGGATGTTCACGACGCGGGCAAGGTCCTGATCGGTCACACGACGGTTGCCGACCACCTGCACGTCCTCGACGATGGGCGCCTCCACAAAGCGGAACACCACCGTCAGCGGGGCGCCGGGGTCGTCGGGGTCGATCTCCAACGACGCTTCGACGCTGCGGAACTGCCCCAACCGGTACAGCCGGCGGACGTCGTCCTGCGCCGTCGCCTCGCTGTAGGGGCGCCCTTCCCGGGTGCGCAACTGGTTTCGGAGCAACTGCACCGAGACGCGCTCGATGCCCTCGAACCGCACGACGCCCACGGGGCGACCGTCGAAGGGCGACTCGGCCCGGATCACGCCCTGCGCCGCCGCGACGCCGAAGTCGCACCACGCCGGCGCGAACACCCCCGACGCGGCCGCCAGCGCCAACGACGCCGCCGATAGTCGGAGGCGCGACACGCCTCGCGCCGAGCCGTCACTTCGGTTCCTTGCGTCGTGTTCGCTCACCGGGGCGGACGATACAGAGTGCGGGGAAGCCCCACAACCGAGCGCGGAGGGCGCCGTTGTCCACACCGAGGGCATGTGTGTTGCGACGCGTGCGCTCCGGCCGATACTCTCACCCTGCGCCGCCCCGACCGCCGCGCGATCCCAGACCACGACGTCCGGGGTGAGACCCACATCGTTCCCGACATTTTTTCCTGACGACCGCGTCCGCCCACGGCGACGCGCGGCCCCGTCGTTGGCCAGATACCTCACCTTGTCCCGATTTTTTCTCAGATTGACCCCCGCGTTGCGACAGCCGCTGCTCACCCTCGTCTCGCTGGCGACGGTGGTCGCCGCGGGCGGCGCCCTCTGGGCGTGGATCAGCCCCGAGACGATCGCTCTGGCCCGGACCTCGCACCTGCTGGGTCTGCTGGGGATGTTCGTGCTGCCCATCGCCACGCTCGCCGCGCTCGAGCACGACCGGCGTTCCGCGCCCACGCGCATCCACGCCCGCTCAGGCGACGAACTCGCCCCTGAACCATCCGCGAGCAGGGCGCGCACAGCGCACCCCGACGTCGCGCACCCGGCGCTGCACCGTCACGATGTTGTCATTCCCGGACGCCGACGCGTTCGATCACGACCGGGACCGTCACCCGTGGTCCGCGACTGCTGATCTGCCGCGGCGGAACCGCCCACGCCGACCCGGACTGGTCCATGGCGGGCATGAGCGTGACATCGAGGAACGCCCCGACATCCGCGTCGGCGCGCTGCAGCGTGGTGAGCAGTGCGCCGAAGCCGGCCTCGGTGCGGTCCATCTCCACGTCGTAGCGGGGCACGCCGCGGGCGTCAGCCTTGACGCCCATGCGAACCTCGTCGCCCCGCTGCGTTGCAAACAGCCGCAGGGCGCGCTCCACGGCGGCGGTGTCGCTGGTCTCGATGCGGATGATCAATCGGTTGAGCGAGGCGAGGCGCAAGGCGTCTTCGTACGAGGAAGGCGTGACCACGGGAACGGGCGTCGCGCTGCGCCGGGGCATGATCCGATCCCGCCCGGCGACGCGGAGGGTCAGGAAACGCTCATCGTGCAGCGACCAGTCGATGTTCGCTTCGTCGATGGCCCGCACCGCGCTCAGCAGCGGCAACAGTCCGCCCTGAGGCATCGGGGGAACGGGCTCGAACTGTTCCAGACTGGCGAGCGAGGCGTACGCCCCGGGCAGGCCGAACGCACGCCGGATCTCGTCTTCGCCCGCGGCGATCGTGGGCAGGGCCGCCAGAACGCTCCGTTCGGCGTCGGCGCGGGCCCTGCTGGGAGCGGTGTCATCGAGCGTCGTCACCCGCGCGTGCATCGTCTCGGGCGCCGCGGCGATTCTGGTCGTCTCCGGAGCGACGGGGGCGAGGCCGCCCGGGATGTCCGCGGCGGCCATCATGGTTTGCGGCGCGTCGGCGCGAGGGGTGGGAGCGTCGAGCGGGGCGGTTTCGAGGGCGAGCGTGTGATCGAGCCCGCCGCGCTGCGGGGCGAGCACGCCGAGCCACAGGGCGAGGGCGCCGCCGCCGACGAGCAGGGCGAGGCCCGCGGCCATCGCGAAGCGGCTGGGGGCGACGAGCCGCGCCAGGACGCCCTCGCGGGGCGCCGCGGCGGGGTCGAGCAGCAGCGATTCACGAGCCGCGGCGTCGAGGGCGTCGCGGATGAGGCCCTGCGGCGCCCGCACATCGCTCAGCGAGCGCAGCGCCCGCATGTCTTCGGTGATTTCGAGGAGTCGGGCCCGCAGGACGGGGTCGGCGTGGATCGCCTGCTCGACCTCGGCCCGCCGCTCGGGCGCAAGATCGCCCTCGATCCAGGCCAGAAGGTCGTTTTCGTGCAGCGAGTGGGGCATCGATCGGGGGTCCTTACGAATCGTCCTCGGTGTTGGATGCGCCGGACTCGGCGCGGATCCGCTCGATCTCCGCTCGCAACGCGGCCCGGGCCCGGAAGAGGCGGCTCTTGATGGTGCCGATGGGCAGCCCGAGCACGTCCGCGATCTCCCGATAATCCAAGCCGCGGATGTCGCGCAGGACGAGCACGGACTTGTGATCGGCCTCCATGACATCCATCGCCGCGACAATGAGGCGGCGACGCTCGTCGTTTTCGATGCGCTCGCCCGCGCCCGGTTCCCGGTTCTGCTCGACGCTGGAGGCCCCGGTGGTCCGGGCGCCCTCGCCCGTGTCGGGGCCGAGGGGGGCGTCGAGGCTGGCGTGGCGGCGCAACTTCTGCTTTCGCAGATAGCTGAGGCACACGTTCATGGTGATGCGGATCATCCACGTCGAGAGCCGGGCCCGCCCGTCGTAGCTGTCCAGCCCCTGGATGATGCGGACGAGGGCATCCTGCGTGAGGTCGCGGGCGATCTCCTGATCGCGGACCATGCGCATGCAGACGGCGAAGAGGCGGTCCTGATGCGTTTCGAGCAGGGTCGTCCACGCCTCGTCGGTGGCGGCGGAGGAACGGCCCTTGGTGCGGGAATCCACGATCAGGCGCACGAGGCGCATCTCCCGCTCGTCGGCGACGTCGCCCTGCCACGCCCCCGAGGGCGGGCTCTTGGAGGACGCGCGCGGGGCGTCCCCCCCCTCCGAACGTGAAACGTGCTCGGGCGTCATCACGCGGCGCTCGCCATGCTCAATCGGTACGATCCCGACATGACCACGGATCGTACCAGCGGCGGCGATTCCCCGGCGCGGACGCTCGCATGAGCGCCCCCGCCCCCAACCAACCGCCGGACCCACGCGCCGTTTACGAATCGCCGCTGGCGACGAGGAACGCCTCGCCGGAGATGCAGTTGCTCTGGTCTCCCCGGCGCAAGTTCACCTCGTGGCGACGCCTCTGGATCGCCCTCGCCGAAGCGCAGCACGAGCTCGGGCTCAACGTCACCAAAGAGCAGATCGCCGAGCTCCGCGCCGCCGTCGACCTCACCGAGGACGACTTCGCCCGGGCCGCGGCCCACGAATCGAAGCTCCGCCACGACGTCATGGCCCACGTGCACGCGCTGGGCGAGCGGGCGCCGGGGGCGCGGGCGGTCATCCACCTCGGGGCCACCAGCCAGGACGTCAACTGCAACACCGAGATCCCCATCCTCCGCGACGCCCTGGACCTCGTGTGCGCGAAAACCGCCAAGTGCGTGATCGCCCTCGCGGAATTCGCGGAGCGATGGCGCGACCTCCCCTGCCTCGCCTTCACCCACTACCAGCCCGCCCAGCCCGTGACCGTGGGCCGGCGCGCCGCCCAGTGGGGCTACGACCTCGCGCTGTGCCTCGAACGCCTCGAACGCACGCGCGACTCCCTCCGCCTCCGCGGGATGCGCGGCGCAACCGGCACGCAGGCCTCCTACCTCGCGCTCTTTGACAACGACGCCGAGAAGGTCGCCCGGCTCGACGCCCTCGTCGCCCAGAAACTCGCCTTCCCCGCCGACAAGACCTACCTCGTCACCGGGCAGACCTACCCCCGCGTGGTGGACGCCTTCGCGCTCGCCGACCTCGCGGCCCTCGCGGCCGTGATCCACAAGATCTGCAACGACGTCCGCCTGCTCTCCAACCGCAAGGAACTGGACGAGCCCTTCGGATCGACGCAGATCGGCTCCTCCGCCATGCCCTACAAGCGCAACCCCATGCGCTGCGAGCGGGCGACGGGCCTGTGCCGGTTCGTGATGAACACCGCCCACAACGCGCTCGACACCGCCGCGACGCAGTGGCTCGAGCGCACGCTCGACGACTCCGCCAACCGGCGCCTGAGCCTGCCCGAGTCCTTCCTCGCCACCGACGGCGCCCTCGACCTGCTGCACAACGTGGTGAGCGGGCTTGTCGTTCACGAGGCCACGGTGCGGGCGAACCTGATGAGCGAACTGCCCTTCATGGCCAGCGAGAACCTGATGATGGCCGCGGTGCGCCTGGGGCGCGACCGGCAGGAGGTCCACGAGGCGATCCGGCGGCACGCACAGGAGGCGGGCACGCGGGTGAAGGATGAGGGGCTGCCCAACGATCTCATCGACCGCCTGCGGTCGGAGCCGCTGCTCGACGGCGTGGACCTCGACGCCGCGATGGACCCATCGCTCTACGTCGGCCTCAGCGGCACGCAGGTGGACCGCTTCCGGGCGGAGGTATCAGCGCCGATCGCCGCCCGGTACGCGGGGCGATTGGGCCCCTCGCGCGAGCCGAGCGTCTGAGGGGCCTCGCGGGCGCGGCCGGTTTGACGGCTCCGCCCACGCCCGCGACACTCCGGAGCAACCCCGGGCGGCCGCGATTCGTATCGGTCGTTCGTGGCGTCTCGCAAGCCCCGTCCGGGGCGTGGTTTGCGAACCGTCCTTCCCCCGTTCGCGCTTGACCATCCTCGGAGAGCCCAGGGCATGGCCTCACGATCTTCGGCAGGTATCGGCACGCTCGTCACGATCGTGCTGCTCTCGGTGACCTCGGTGGCGCTCTTTGTGGCGACCATCGTCTTCCTTGCGCGCACGCAGCGCCTCGAGTCGGAATTGCTCGAAGAGCGGAACGTCACGCAGGAGATCATCCGCCCCGGCGAGCGCGATGTGCTCAGCGGCGCCCTCGCGCGGGCGCGCTCGGAGCGCAAGAGCCTCGTGGCCTACCTCAACGATTCGCTCTCGCTCACCATGCGCCGCGTCACGGGCTCCGAGCGCGAGTCCGCCGCGGAGCTCGCCGCCCGCCTCGACGAGATCGAGGAAGCCCGCACCACGCCCCTCATCGGCGTGCTGCGCGAGCGCGACCGCGCCCTCGAGCGCACCCGGCGCGAGCTCACCGAAGCTCGCGCCGCCGCGACCACCGCCCGCAACGACCTGCAGGCCGAGGCGGCACGTGTGAACACGCTCATCGCCGATCAGCAGGCCACCATGGCCGCCATGAACGCCGAGATCTCGCGCTACAAGGCCGAGGTCGAGCAGTACCGCGTCTCGGTGGGCGACACCATCGACACCAACAACCGGCGCGTCGACGAGATCCGCCGCGTGCTCACCGACGAGAAGGCCTCCCTCGAAGACCGCCTCACCCGCGTCGAGCAGGAGAACCTCATCCTCACCGGCCAGCTTGACAGCCTGCGGCGCGAGCGTGCGGCGGACATGCTCCGCCCCGACGACGAGTTCGCGCTCGTCGACGGGCGCGTGGTGAGCGTGAACGCGGCCGAGAACAGCGTCTTCATCGACCTCTCCAGGGGCGACCGCCTCGTGCAGGGCATGACGTTCGAAGTCTACGACAGCGCCTCCGCCATCCGACCCGACGCCGATGGCAACTACCCGCGCGGCAAGGCGACGATCGAGATCATCCGCATCGGCGACACCGCCTCCGTGGCGCGCATCGTGCGCGAGATCCGCGGCAACCCCATCGTCGCGGGCGACGTCTTCGCCAACGCCGTGTACGACCCCCGCAAGACCTACCGCTTCGTCGTCGCTGGCGACTTCGACCTCGATGGCGACGGCATCGCCGGAGCCCACGAGCGCGAAGAGATCCGCGCCATCATCCGCAACTGGGGCGGGGTGATCACCGACGAGCTCGGCGGCGACACTGACTTCCTGGTGCTCGGCGCCCGCCCCCTCCTGCCGCCGCAGCCCCCATTCGACGCCCCGGTGCCCGTGATCAACGAGTACATCCGCCTGCAGCGTGCGGCCCTCGAGTACGACCGCCTCTTCGACATCGCCACGCAGACGGGCATCCCGGTGCTGAACCAGAACCGCCTGTTCACGCTCACCGGCATGCACGCGACGCGCTGACGTGCGCACGCGCCCGGCGTCACTCCCCGTGCCCACGGCCGCCCTGCACGCGCTGCGCAACCGGGCGGCGTACACGCTCATCCGCGGCTCGGTCGGCGCGCTCTGCGCCTTCTCCGTCGATCAGAACATGCGCACCATGCGCACGCTCGGGGGCGCGTTCGCCCGCGCGCCCTTCAACCGCGCCCGCCTCGAGCGCGCCCACGCCAATATCTCCCGCGTGTTCCCCGATTGGGAACGCGACCGCGTCGAGACGTGCGCCGTGGACGCCTACCGCCACCTCTTTAGCCTCGGCGTCGAGACGGCCTTCACGCCGCGGCTGATCTCCGACGACGGCTGGTCGGCGCGCGTCGACCTCGGCGACCTCCGCCCCGGCCTCTCGCGCCTGCTGCGCGGCCGCCCGACCATCCTCATCACCGGGCACTGCGGCAACTGGGAGCTACTCGGCTACACGCTCGCCGTGCTGGGCTTCCCCGTGCACGCCCTCTACCGCCCCCTCGACCTCAAGCCCCTCGACGACTGGATGCGCGAGACGCGCGGCCGTCGCGGCATGGCCCTCGTCGACAAGTTCGGCGCCACCGAAGAAGCGCCCCGCATCCTCGACAACGGCGGCATGCTCGGCTTCATCGCCGATCAGAACGCCGGCGACCGCGGCCTCTACGTGCCCTTCTTCGACCGACTGGCCTCGACCTACAAAACCATCGGGCTCCTTGCTATGCGCCACGGGGCTTCGATCATCTGCGGACAGGCGCGACGCGTCGGGCACGCGCTCGACGCGCAATCTTTCCGCTACCGCATCGAGATCATCGACGCCTTCGACCCCCAAGACTGGGAGTCCCAGCCCGACCCGCTCTTCTACATCGGCGCCCGCTACCGGCGGGCCATCGAGACGATGGTCCGCAACGCGCCCGAGCAGTATCTGTGGATGCACCGCTACTGGAAGAGCCGCCCCTCGTTCGAACGCGCCGGCAAGCCCTTCCCCGACCGCCTCCGCGAAAAACTCCTCGGGCTGCCGTGGATGACGGAGGAATCCCTCGAACGCATCGAGCGGCAGTCCGAAGCCGACGCCGCGGCCATCCGCGACGCCCGCTGAACCGCTCGGCGGGCCCGGCTTCTGAGCGCACAGCGTCCGCCGACAGGGGTTGATACCGACGCGGCGGGCCGCGATACTCCCCCTCCGCGCCGTCGCTCGGCGGGTCCGCACGCGAGAAACCCCCAGCCATGGCGAAAACGCGACAACTCGTGCTCTACCGTACACCCGCCACCCCCGGCGCCGCCGCGCCCCTGGGCACCCGCCGCGAGGTGATCAAGACCCTCGCGCCGTTCAACACCGCGCCCGACGGCTCGCCCGAGAGCGAAACCGTCGCCTACGGCCCGGGCGTGATGGTGCAGTTCCCCTACGGCGACCCCGACGACGAACTCAATCAAGTGCTCGTGGCCATCACGGAGGAAGAGATCGCGTGGTCCGTGCTGCGCCGACTCTGCCGCGAGACGGGCTGGTCCATGATGGACCCCGACACCGGACGCGTCTTCAGCGCCAACGACTAACCCCCGGAAGTTACCCCCCCGGAAGTTGCCCCCGGCACATCTCCCCCCCGCAACCGCGCGACGCACCGTCGCACGCACACTCGAACACCCGGCCGCGTAGCATCAGCGACCGCCGACACACGCCGCAATTCCACGAGCGAGACACAGCCCCATGCCCCAGGACGTCAAAGCGCACCCGCAGCCCGAGACCACCGAGCGGCCCAGCCTGCAGGGGCTGGCCGTCACCCGCGAGGACGAGCACGCCCTGCTCGACGCCCTCGAACAGGCCTTCGACTACCGCGGCGACGTCACCATCGAAACCACCGACGGGCGCACCATCGGCGGCTACATCTTCGACCGCGTCCGCGGCGGCTCGCTGGGGGAATCGAGCGTGCGCCTCATGGGCGCCGCGTCCGACGAGAAGATCCGCGTGCGCTACGACGAGATCGCCCGCGTGGAGTTCACCGGCAAGGACCCGGCGCACGGCAAGTCGTTCGACAACTGGATGAAGAAGTTCGCCGAGAAGCGCCTCAAGGGCGAGCGGGCGTCGATCGAGGCCGAGAGCCTCGACGCCGAGTAAGGGGCCGCGCCGCCGTGCCGCTCTACGACTACGACATCCTCGACGCCAAGGGCGAGCCCACGGGCGAGCGCGTGGAGGTCTTCCAATCCATGAAGGACGCCCCGCTCACCAAGCACCCGGAGACGGGCAAGCCCATCCGCCGCGCCATCGTCGCGCCCAACCTCAACACCCGCGGCGACATCCTCAGCAACAAAAACCTCGACCGCCTCGGCTTCACCAAGTACGAGAAGAAGGGCAAAGGCCACATGGAGCGCACCGCGGGCAAGGAAGGGCCCAGGAGCGTCTCGCTGGACGACTGAGCCGCACCCTTCTTTGGTGGGGCGGCTCTCCGAGCCGCCGTCTTGCTGGGTGTCCATCTGCAGTCCGGGCCGCGGATTGCGCGGCGAGCGGGTCGGGGAGTTGGGCTGCTTCCAGGTCATCCAACGAAGAAGAAGAAACGGCTCGGAGAGCCGTTCCACCAAAGAGCCGCCCCACCGAAGACCCGGTCAGATGTCCTCGCTCGTTGTGGCGTCGTCGCGCGATTCGTCGGCCGTCAGCATCTCCACCGCACGCGTCGCGGCGTCGGTGAAGGGGAGCAGCACCACGTCCGCGCCTTCCTTGGTGAGCGCCTCCGCGTCGGCGAGGGTGTGCGCCGTGAGCGCGATGCGGCCCTTGAAGCCGGCCTCGCGCACGCCCTCGCGCAGGAGGGTGTTGAGCTTGTGCTGGGGCATGGTGCTCACGACCCAGCGGGCGCGGGAGAGCGGGAGCGTGGCGGGGAGCTCGGGGTCTTCGGCGTCGCCGTAGCGGGCGTCGTAATCGCGCGATTTCCAGTGGGCGACGGCGCGGGGATCGAAATCGACGCCGAGCACCGTCGCGCCGCGGGCGCGCAGGCCCTCGGCGATGTTGCTGCCGTAGCGCCCGAGGCCGAAGAGGACGACGTCGATGCCCGGTTCCTCGGGGGCGTCCTCGTCGGATTCGCGGTGCGCGTTGCGCCGCTCGAAGATGCGCAGCAGCGGGGCGAGGCGCTCGTAGAGGGGGTGCGAGTAGAGGATCATGTACGTCGAGAGACCGATGGTGATCAGGCCCACGAGCGTGATGAGCGCCATCGTCTCGCCGGTGATGTGCCCAAGCGTCACGCCCAGCGCGCCGAGGATGAGCGAGAACTCGCTGATCTGCGCCACCGTCAGCCCCGCGAGGAAGCCGGTGCGCCGGCGGTAGCCCATCGCGCCCATAATGACCATCACGATCAGCGGGTTGCCGATGAGCACGAACGCCGACAGCACCAGCGCGGGCACGATCTTCTCGCCCACCTGCGAGAGGTCGAGCGAGGCGCCGAGCGTGAGGAAGAAGAACAGCAGCAGGAAGTCGCGCACGCTCACCAGTCGTGCGCCGATCGAATCGCGGAAGGGCGTGGACGCCAGCGACACGCCCGCGAGGAAGGCGCCGACCTCCTTGCTCAGGCCCAGCGTGTCGCCCAGCGCCGCGAGCGAGACGGCCCACGCGATGGCGAAGAGCATCAGCAGTTCCTGCGAGCGCGCCACCAGCGGCATGAGCCGGGGCAGCACGTAGCGCGTCACCAGCGCCAGGCCCACGAGCAGGCCGACGCCGCGCAGCAGCGTGAGCAGCGCGCTAACGATGGCCGCGCCGGTGCTCGCCCCCTCGCCCTCATCGCCCGATCCCGAACCGCCGAAGGCGGTGAGGACGATCATCGCGAGGATGACCACGAGGTCCTGCACGATCAGGAAGCCCACCGCGATGCGCCCGTGCAGGGCGTCGATCTCGCGTTTGTCCGACAACAGCTTGACGATGATGATCGTGCTCGAGAACGTCAGCGCCACCGCCACGTACACCGAGGCCACCACGCCCAGCCCCAGCAACTGGCAGATGATGAACCCGAAGATCGACGTGAACGCCACCTGACCCAGCCCCGTCGAGAGCGCCACCGGGCCCATGCTGCGGATCACGTCCACATCCAGCTTCAGCCCCACCACGAAGAGCAGCACCGCGATGCCCAGCGAGGCCAGCAACTGCATCTCGTCCGTCGCGGTGATCCACCCCAGCCCCGCCGGGCCCGCCAGCACCCCCACCGCGATGAATGCGATGATCAGCGGCTGACGCAGACGCACCGCGAACGCGGCCACGACCGCCGCCGCGATGAGCACCACCGCGAACTCGTTGAACAGGCTCTCGAACATATCGCAAAGGCCTCCATGCCCAGCCCCGGGCGCCGGGTGCGCGCGAGGGCGGCCGTCAGGCGCCGTCGCGACGCAGGTTCTTGTACCGCGCCAGGGCCATCACCGGGAAGTAGTGCCGGTACAGGTGATAGCGCAGGTAGAACACGCGCGGGAAGCCCGTGCCCGTGAACCACGCCTCGCGCCACGCGCCGGCGGGCTCGGCCACCGGGTGGCTCGCCCGCGCGGGGGCGTTGTTCGTCAGGAAACCGGGGAACGCCTCGCCAATGTCGCTCGGCGTTTCGGGCTGCGTGTCGTGCGCGAGCTGGTCCTCGCAGAGCCACGCGACGGCGCGCTCCACGCCCTCGTCGTGCGCGCCGACGAGGTACATGAGCGTCGTGACGCCCCACGCGGTCTGCGACGCGGTGCTGGGGCCGACGCCCTTGTGCGACGCGTCGATGTACGAATCGGCGCTCTCGCCGAAGCCGCCGTCGGCGTTCTGCACGCTGCGGAGCCACGCGAGGGTGCGCTGCAGGCGCGGGTGCGACGCGGGCACGCCCACCGCCGTCAGGCCCCCCACCGCCTGCCAGGCGCCGTAGAGATAGTTCACGCCCCATCGCCCCTTCCACGCGCCGGATTCGTCCTGCTCGCGCCAGAGGAAGTCGACGGCGCGCCGGACGGCGTCGTGGTCGTTGGGCACGCCGCAGGTGACGAGCGCTTCGAGCGTGCGGCCCGTAATATCGGCGCAGGAGGGGTCCTGCATGGCGTTGTGGTCGGCGAAGGGGACCTCCTCCATCCACGCGCGGTCCTTCGTGCGATCGAAGGCGGCCCAGCCGCCGTCGTCGTTCTGCATGGCCATGATCCAGCGCACTGCGCGGGCGGATGCGCTGCGCTCGCCCACGTCGCCGGCGCGACGCAGGGCCTTGGCGACCATGGCGGTGTCGTCGACGTCGGGGTACCAGTCGTTGCGGTACTCGAAGGCCCACGCCGCGCCGTCGGCGCCGAGGCGGATGGAGCGGTCGTCCGGGCGGAGGTTGCGGACCCAATCGCCGGTGAGGGCTACCTCGCGGGCGCGCAGCCAGTCGGCGCAGCGGGCGATGCGTTCGTCGTTGCCCGCGTCGCGCCCGGCCTCGGTGAGGGCGTAGAGCGCGATGCCGGTGTCCCACACGGGCGAGAAGCAGGGCTGGATGCGGACGTGGTCGGCCTCTTCGATGATGAAGCGGTCCAGTTGGCGCTCGGCCTCGACGATCACCGGGTGCGCGCGCTCGTAGCCCATCGCCCGGAACGCAATCTGCACGTAGACCATCGGGGGGAAGATGGCGCCGAGGCCGTCGGTGGTCTCGGGGCGGAGGCGGTCGAGGATCCACGCCTCGGCCTTCTTCAGGGCGTGTTCGCGCGTGACGATGACGCCGGATTTCTGCGCGATCTTCAGCGCCTTGTCGATGGCGAGGAAGACGTTGGACCAGCACGCGGGGTCGTCGGGGCGCCATTCCTTGTTCAGGCGCGTGCGCCGGCGCTGGTCGAGGAAGAGTTCGCCCACGCCGAGGTGCTCCGGCACGCGGCGCACCGGGCGCAGGGCGGTGCAGATCGCCAGGGGGAGGATCATGGTGCGCGTCCACGCGCTCACCTTGTCCATGTGGAACGGAAACCAGCGCGGCAGCAGCGCGATCTCGGGCGGGATCGAGGGGCAGGCGTCCCACGAGACCTGCCCGAGGCACGCGAGGTAGAACATCGAGAAGGTGTTGATCTTCTCCGCCCCGCCCAGCGCGTGGATGGCCTCGCGGGCGCGGACCATGTGCGCTGCCTGCGGGTCGTCGCCCCAGAGCTTCAGCGTGAAGTACGCCTTGACGCACGCCGAGATATCCGGCCCCGAGCCGGGGTACTGGCCCCACGTGCCGTCGGCGCGCTGCAGCATGCGGATGTAGGCGCACATCTTCTCGAAGCGGCGCAGGTCGTCGGGCGTGGCCTCAGGCGCCTCGTGCTGGCCCAGCGCGACCTTCATGAGCAGGTACTCGGTGTTGAGGATCGAGTCGCCCTCGAGCTCGGCGCACCAGTGGCCGTCGGCGTGCTGCTTGGCGAAGAGGGCGTCCACGGCGCGGCCGAGGGCCTCGGCGGCGCGCGCGGGGATGTCGATCGGGCGTGCGCCGGCGGGCGCGGCGGGCGCTTCTTCGGTGATGGCGTGCGAGGTGATCATCATGGGCGAAGGTAGCCGCGCCGACGCGGCGGGACAACGCACGGCGTCGGCTCAGCGTGCATCTGGTGTGTGGGAGTCGCCGTCGACGGCGCCGGCGGAGGTCTGTTGTTTTGGCACGCCGCCGGCGCGGCGCTCGCGCCGGTACGCGCGGCCGCCCCAGTGGGTGGCGTGCCCCCGCGAGAGGTCGTACGCCGCGGCGAGCATGACGTACGTCACGAGCACGCCGCCCAGGGGCGTGTTCAGCACGCGCCGCGCGGGCACGTGCTGCGCCCGCATGACGGCGCCCCAAGCCAGCAGCCACATCGCGGTGGCCGCGGCGCCGGTCAGCGTCGCCGCGAGCGGCGCGGCGACTCGCGCTGTCCCGACGAGCGCCGCCACGCCGACGAGCAGCGCGCAGGCGCCGGCGAGGGGCAGGGCGACGTCCGTCAGGAACAGGCGGATCGCACGCTGGCGGAGCCGGTCCACGCGTCGGTTGCACGCCTCGGTGAAGATGCGCTTCCAGCCGCGGACGAAGGCGCCCCAGTCGTCGTACATGTCGCACACGAGCAGGCCGTCGGCGATGGCGAGGCCGGGCCGGTGGCCGCGCTTGGCGACGAGCCGGGCGAGGGCGATGTCTTCGAGCAGGTCGTGCTTGACGCTCTCGTGGCCGCCGATGTCGTCGTAGACCTCGCGGGTGAAGAGCATGAACTGGCCGTTGGCGAAGGGGCGCGGCTCGGGCCAGTCGTTGGCGTTCTGGATGGGGTACTGGCGCATGAGCTCGAACGCGGCGACGGGCTGGGCGGTGCGTTCGTGCCAGCGGCGCGAGGTCAGCGTGCTCAGCAGCGAGAGCAGGCCGAGGCCGCGCTCGCGCAGCAGAGAGACCGCGGCACGCACGCAGGCGGGGTCGAAGACGGTGTCGGCGTCGGCGTAGAGCAGCATGGGCGCGCCCCGCGCGAGGGCGGCGTGCCGTGTGGCGTGCCACGCGGCGTGCGTCTTGCCCGCCCATTCCTCGGGGCAGCGCTCGATCTCGATGATCTCGAACCGCACGGCGCCGTTGGCGCCCTCGAGCGGCTCGTCGATGGCGCGCTGCGCGACGTCGCGGGTGTCGTCGGTGCAGCGGTCGAGCGCGAGCACGACGCCCAGCGACGGGTAGTCCTGCCGGCGGAGCGAGCGGACGAGGTCGCCGATGGCGCCGCGCTCGTTGTGCGCCGGGGCGACGATGCAGACACCGGGCGCGCCCTCCGGCGCCGCGCTCCGCGCGTGGTCGCGCAGCGACGGCCCGTTGCGCAGGCCCTGCGCGATTTTGGCCAGCGCGATCGACCAGTACGCGGCCGCGCCGGCGCCGGCGACGGCGAGCGCGACGAGCAGGATGGTGGTCGCGGTCGCCATGGAGCGTTCAGGCGCCCCCGCCGCGCGGCTCGGCGGCGTCGTGGGCGATGCGTACGGTGAGCTCGCCATCGCGGACGTGCAGGTCGCGCTGGGGGAAGGCGATCTCGATGCCGTGCTCGGCGAGGCGCTTGTAGACGGCCTGATGGAGCTCGTTGACGGTGTCGAGGCGCTTGTCCACGTCGTTGATTGTGTTGCGGATGGTGAAGTTGAGGGCGTTGTCGCCGAACTCGTCAAAGGTGACGCGCGTGGAGATGACCTCCGTGTGCGACTCGCACACCTCCTGGAGAAGGCGCTGGGTGAGGACGGTGTCGGACCCGTAGGCGACGCCCACCGCGAAGTTGACGCGCGCGGTGCGGTCGCTGCGCGTCTGGTTCATCAGAGTCTGCTCGATGAGCACGCGGTTGGGCACGATGACGTCGCGGCACTCCCAGTCCTGCACGATGGTGGCGCGGATGCGGATCTGCTTCACGATGCCGGTGGTCTCGCCGATCTTCACCATGTCGCCCGGTCGCACGGGGCGCTCGAAGAGCAGGATGATGCCCGAGATGAAGTTGGCGAAGATCTGCTGCATGCCGAAGCCGAGGCCGACGGAGGCGCCGGCGAGGATCCAGCCGAGGCTGCCCCAGTTGACCTTCATCGCCGCGAAGAACATGAACGCCGCGAGCGTGACGAGCGTGTAGCGCACCAGCGTGGTGACGGCGTACTGCGTGCCCCCATCGAGGCCGGTGCGGGGGAGTATGAACCCGCTGAGCGTGTTGGGGACCGTGCGCACGGTCAGCACGCCGACAACGCCGACGATGATGGCGTAGATGACGTCGGCGACGCTGAGGTTGTACGTCTCGCTCGTGACAATATTGACGTTCTCGAGCAGACGCAGCGCCGGGAACACCGACATCCACACCGGCAGGATGAACACCGCGGCGCTCAGCCACACGAGCAGGTTGACGAACCCGCGCGTCTGCTGGTCCACGCTGGAGAGATCGACCTCGGGCGGGCCTGTCTCGACGACGGGGACGTCCCCGGGGGCGCCGGCGGTCGTGCCGGCTTCTGCGCTGAGTTGCGCCTTTTCGGCCGCGGCGCGCTGCGCCTCGATGCGCCGACGGTGCTGCTCGATGGCGATGCGCCGACGGGCGATGAGCAGCCACCGCATCGCGATGGCCCGGGCGATGACAATCACCAGCAGGATCACGCCGGTGTCGCGCATGTGGTCGAAGAGCGTCGTCGCGGTGAGCGTCCAGCCGACGGCGTTCATGATCACCAGCGCCAGCAGCGCCAGCAGAATCGCGCCGTACACCTCGGGCCAGACCTTCCGCCAACCATTCCACTGGGCGCGCTCGAGCGCGTTGTTCATCAACGGCCCGGCGGGGCGCAGCCAGATCGCGGCGAAGACCAGCGAGGACACCGCGATCGCAAGGAACACCAGCCGCGCGAAGGATCGCAGTTCTGGGTCGTCGTCCGCGGGCCAGACCGACGCGAACACCGCCAGCAGCACGATGAAGGTGGGCACGTACCACATGAGGTGGCGGCGCGTGGAGCGCGTAGCGGCGGCCTTCCAGCGAAAATGCGTCTCGCCGAGGCCGCGCGGGCGCACGATCGCCAGCAGGAACGTCCCGAAGAAGAGCGCCCGCGCCATGGCGTCGAGCCCCTGCGTCGCGAGACTCTGCACGTGGGGATCGACGTCGGGCGCCTGCGTGAGCAACCTGGCCAGCAACCACAACGCCACGGGAATCGTGGCCGCGTGCAACGCCGCGAGCCCGACCGCTTGGAACGTAAGACCCAGGCGGTCCGTCGAGGGGCGCGACACGAGCCCGTTGACCACCCGCAGACGCCGGCGCGACCACACCCGCGCCGCCGCAAGCCCCGCCACGGCGACGACGGCCGCCCCGAGAAGCCCGGGGGCACGCGCCATCTCGCGCCACGTCGCGACGACAAGCGAGCTCCAACCGTCCTGCACGAAGAACCGCGCACCGCCGCCGACCCCGTAGCGCAGCGTGACGGCGCTGAAGGCCGGGTCGGAACGCACCCAGAGGATCTGCGCGCTGATGAAATCATTGAGTTCCGAGGCCTCCTGCTCGAGCGTCTGCAGCAGCAGGGCGAGCTCCTGCGTGGACTCGATCAACCGGCGCGGCCCGTTGATGGTCTCGCGGAGCGTGTCGAGCGTCTCACGATGCCGCCCGATGAGCTCGAGCGTCTCACGAATGAGCTCGGGGGACGGGTCGGCGACGCCCACGGCGGCGAGATACGCCCGTGCGCCGTCGACGTTGCGCGAGGGGACGCGCTCGAGGGTGTCCTGGACCTCGAAGAAGCGGTCCTGCAGACGCGATTCCTCACGCACCAACTGCCGCAATTCGGTGCGCAGGTCGCTGGTGGCGGGCAGCGAAATTTGAACGCGCCGCAGCAGCGGCCCGATCTGCGCCCCGCCGCGCGTGGTTCGCACCCGCTCCTCGACCTCTGCGCTCCGCTGTCGCACCCCGTCGCGCTTCGCGCGGATCTCCTCGGCGCGGAGCTGCAGCGCGGCGAGGCGGGCGCTGCGCTCGGTGTTCTCCTGAATCGTCGCCAGCACCTCGACGCTGAGGGGCTCGAGCGCGGGCGACACGGCGCTGAGGCGCTCGCGCTCGATGCGCTCCCGCTCCTGCGCGAGACGCTCTCGCTCCTGCGCGAGTTGCGCGTTGACGCTGCGCAGCGACTCCGCGAGCACCTCCAACTCGGCTTCGGCGAGGCGCTGGCGGACGTCGGCCCGGGGCATGACCGCCTCGATCCGATCGCGCTCCGCCTCGAGGCGGGCGATGAGCGACTGCAGGTACTCACGCTCCGCCACCAGCACCAGACGCTGCGCCCCGGGCGCATCGGGCGGCGCGTCTGGATCCGGCGGGGCGTCATTCCCCTCGGCGGGACTGGAGGGGATCGCGCCGAGTTGGTCGAGCACATCGTCGAGACGGGCGCGGGCCGCGGCGAGCTCATCGGGGATCGCCTGCCGGCGCGCTGCGCGGTCGACCCGCTGCTGGGCGATGGTTTCGATGCGCGACCGCACGGTCTGGGCGCGCTCTGTCAGCGCTCGCTGCGCACTCTCGAGCGTCGCCACCCGTTCTTCCGGTCCCTGCCCGGGCGGGAGAACCGGGGGGAGGAGCGCCGGGTCGGGGTCGGTACGGTCCAACTCCACCTGGAACTGCGCGATCTGCGCCGGCGCCCCCTCCGTCTCCGCGCGGAACACCGCCTCCTGCTGGCGGTTGGCGGGGATGATGCGCAGGAAGCGGTCGATCGCCTCGTCGATGCGCACGAGAAACGCCGCCTGATCCGGGTCTGCGGGGCTCAGGAGCGTCTTGGCCTGCTCGAGCGCCAGGGCGCGGGGGTCGCCGTTTGCCGCCGCCGCGGGCGGGGCGGGAGCCGCGAGCTGCGCCGGAGCCGGCTCGGCCGACGCCGGCTCGGAAGCCGGTTCGGCGTTGGGCGGAGGGTCCTGTTGCGCGTGCGCCGAGGGGGCTGCAGGCGCCCACGAGAGCAGCACGACAAGGGCGGCGAGACGGGCGAGCAAGGAGGCGTGGTGCGTCATGCGTGCGGCGGGAGTTCTTCGGGAATCTACGGAGAAAGACCGAGGGTGCGATGGTACCCGCCCCGGGTAGACTGCGCCGGATGGACCGTGTATCCGACGAAAACTCGCCGCGGCGCCGCCCCGGCCGTGCACCCGCGGCGCCTGATCTTCTGGTCTTCACCCGCCAGAGCGTGCGCGAGGTGGACCGGGCCGCGATCGAAGAGTTCGGCGTGCCCGGCGTCGTGCTGATGGAGAACGCCGCCCTGGCGCTCTTCGAACGCTGCATGGACGAACTGGAAACGTCGGACGAACCCGGGCCGGTGATCATCTGTTGCGGCGGGGGCAACAACGGGGGCGACGGGCTGGCGCTGGCCCGCCATCTGCACAACGCCGGGGCCGATGCGGTGGTGCTGATCGCGGCGACGATCGACGGCTTCGCGGGCGACGCCCTCGTGAACCTGCGCATCGCGCAGCGGATGGGGCTCCCCATCGCCGTGCTCGACCCGGAATCGCCCGTGAGCACGCTTGCTGCGCTCCTCGATTCGCACGGCGAGCCGGGGATGGTCGTCGACGCCCTGCTGGGCACCGGGCTCGACCGCCCGCTGAGTCACCCGATCACGGAGGTGGTGGGCTGGATCAACGACAGAGCGGCGGTGGGCGCCATCGTCATCGCGGCGGACATCCCCACTGGCCTGGACTGCGACACCGGCGCGCCGCTGCTCGCGCCCGGCGACACGGACGAGGAAGCGCTGCGACGCGCGGTCGTCGTCGCGCACGCGACGGTGACGTTCGTGGGCGTGAAGGCGGGGTTCCTCGCCCCCGGCGCCGAGCGGTGGACGGGCGAGGTCTGCGTGGGCGACATCGGGGCGCCCATCGAACTGCTGCAGCGCTACGGCGTGCCAGCGCAGGAACACTGACGGCGGATCGTCAGGGCTGGAGGCGGGTGGCCGTCCACGGGCCGCCCTCGTGCCGCTCGTCGCCGATCGCGGTGAGGGTGCGCGACCAACGGGCGCGGTCGTGCACGCGCCCGGGTTGGCCGATCCAGAGCTCGATCTCCTCCGCCCACAGGCGGTACCCCCCCCACTGCGGCGGGCGCGGCACATCGGCCTCCTTCGAGCCGTCCGGCGGCACGCCGAGCTTCGTCGCCAGTGCCTCGACTTTGCGCACCATCTCTTCGCGTGAGCCGATCGGCCGGCTCTGGTCGCTGGCGTGGGCGCTGACGCGGGAGATCACCCAGCGGGTGCGGAAATACGCCTCGGATTCCTCCTCGGAGGCCAGCGTGACCGGGCCGCGGGCCCGGGCCTGGAGGTTGAGGGTGTCCCAGAAGAAGACGATCGAGGCGTAGGGCGTGTGCGCAAGGTGGCGCCCCTTGGTCGATTCGCGGTTGGTGAAGAAGACGAACGAGGCGCCCTCGGGGTCGATGTCCTTGCACAGGACGATGCGGGTGTCCGGGCGCCCGCGGTCGTCGACGGTGGCGAGGGCGATGGCGTCGGGGTTGGGCTGGACCTTTTTAGAGGCGGCCTCCTCGAGCCAGGAGGCGAGGAGCGTCATCGGCTCCGATGGCAGCGGATCGGGGAGGAGCCGGTCGGAGATCATCTGCGGTGCGCGGGTGTACTTGGCCATGGAAGTATTTTTTCTCGTGCGCAGGCCGCGTGCGGGCACGCGGGGAGCGATCAGGGGCTGAGGCCCGTGCATCATCCATGTTTTCGTGCCGAACGGCGAGTCGGATGGGGTATAACCTGTGAACAAGCGCGCGGCGGAGACCGCGCCCCAACCCGGACAAGGATCGTCCCGATCATGAGCATCGACGGCGCTGAGAGCAACGGTTTCCCACGACGCAACGGCGACAGCCGCGGGCGCGACCGGCGCCCGGGGTTCGTGTCGGTGGACAAGCTCTTTGACAAGGCCCAGCCGGCCTCGCCCGAGGCGGAGATGTCGCTGCTGGGCTCGATGATCCTCGACCCCCGCGTGACGGGCGACGTCATCCCCTTCGTGACCAGCGGCGAGTCGTTCTACGACGAACGCCACGGCGCCATCTTCGACGCCCTCGTCACCCTGTACGACAAGCACCAGACAGGCGACCTTGTGCAGCTCGCGCAGGCGCTCAAAGACCGGGCCGTGCTCGAGGACGTCGGCGGGTCGGACTACCTCGTGCGTCTGGCCGAGCAGGTGCCCAGCGCCGTCAACGCCCCCCACTACGCGCGGATCGTGGCGGAGAAGTTCCGCCTCCGCCGCCTCATCGACGCCGCGGGCAAGATCCTCTACGACGCCTTCCACGCCGGCGAACTCGGCACGGAGGGCGCCCGCGAGGTGCTCGACGAGGCGGAGCAGATGATCTTCAAGATCGCCGAGCAGAGCGAGCAGTCCGATGCCCAGCGGCTCAACGAGTTGCTGCACGAGACGATGACGCTGCTCGAGGCCAACGAGGGCCGCGCCGTGAGCGGCCTGCCCACCGGCTACACCGACCTCGACCGCATGACGACGGGCCTGCAGAAGGGCGAGATGATCATCATCGCCGCACGCCCCTCCATGGGGAAGACGGCGCTGGCGCTCAACCTCGCCGAGCAGATCGCGCTCGGCGGCGTCTCGGGGCCGTACGGGCGCCCCACGGGGGCGGTCGCGCCGGTGGCGATCTTCAGCCTCGAGATGTCGCGCCAGTCGGTGGCGCAGCGGCTCATGTGCGCCCGCTCGGGCGTTGATTCGCACCGCGTGCGCACCAACATGCTCACCGACGACGACTTCTCCAAGCTCATGCGCGCCTGCGGCGAGCTGGGCGAGGCGCCCATCTACATCGACGACACCCCGGCGCTGAGCATCCTCGCCCTGCGGGCGCGCTCGCGCCGCCTCGTCGCCAAGCACGGCGTGCAGTGCATCATCATCGACTACCTGCAGCTCATGTCGGCGCCGGGATCGGCGCGCGAGTCGCGCCAGGTGGAGGTCTCGGCGATCAGCCGCGGCGTCAAGGCCCTGGCGCGCGAGCTGAACCTGCCCGTGATCTGCCTCTCGCAGCTCAACCGCGGCGCCGAGCAGCGCGAGGGGCATCGGCCGCGGATGAGCGACATGCGCGAGTCCGGCTCCATCGAGCAGGACGCCGACGTCGTGATGCTCCTCCACCGTGAGGAGTACTACCACAAGAGCGACCCCGAATGGCTGCAGTTGAACGAGGACAAGGTCGGCTTCGCCGAACTCATCATCGCCAAGCAGCGCAACGGGCCCACGGGCACGGTGAGCCTCGCGTGGAACGAGGGCACCACGCGCTTCCTCAACCACGCCGGCAACGCGCGGGTCTCCGATGCTCCCTTCGAAGCGCGCGAGCCCAAGCCCCGCGCGGGCGGGCCCGCGCCCTTCCAGCCCACCAACGACGCCATGTCGCCCCGCGCCGATGTGCCCGCCGAGCCGCCCGCGCCGCGCGGCTTCGCGCCCGGCTCCCGGACCGGCCCCGTCGCCGACTTCCGCGACGGCGGCGGCCCCGACGACTGGGACGAAGACATCGGCGACATCCCCGTCTAACCCCCCCCCGGAAGTGTCCCCGGCGCGCTCGGTCAGTGCAGTCGGTGGCCGATCGCGTGGCGGGCGAGCGATTCCTTCGTCGCGCGCACGCCGGTGAAGCGGCTGCCAGTCGGGAACCAGCGCGAGGCGTCGGCCTTGGAGTCCTCCTCGCTCAGCGCCTCGACGCGCCCGTCGAAATACGCGACGTACATCCGGCCGCGGTGCCGGTACGACAGGCGCGCGTTGTGTGGATGCACGCTCACGTTCGAGCGCACCTCGCCGGGGAACTCCGCGTTCACATGCGCGGCGCCGTACTCGCGCGAGGCGTTGTAGATCGGCGACGACGACGTGAAGGAGCCGTAAAACTCGGGGCGCACGTTGATGTCGAAATCGAGCAGGTCGGGCGCGGCGAGGTACCGCGTGCCGTCGGCGAGGAAGACCTTGTGCGACGGCGACCCGATGCGCTCCAGCCGCGGCAGGTACGAGCCGGGCGGGACCGCGGGGCCCGTCCAGCCGTACCGCCTGCGGTGCTGCGGGAACTGGTCGCGCCCCACGAGGTGGAAGGCGCCGGGCGAGAGGTAGCTGATCTGCAGGTACCCGCGCTGCACGAGGACGTCCTCGAAGTCGGCGCGATCCGGCGACCAATCCCAGAGCTCGTCGTTCCAGCGGCGCGCTGTGGCGCAGGCGAGCTCCTCGAAGATCTGGGCCGTGCGCTCGGCGCGGTTGGGCGAGAAGTTCATCTCCGCGCCCATGACGGGGCTGATCCAGTCGAAGACGGTCGTGGGCGTTGTGGGCGTGGTGTCGCCCAGAAGCTGCATCGAGCCGAGCGTGTGGTCGTACCGCGCCCCGGTGGTGTTGACGCCGGGGATCCAGTCGTCGTTGGCGCTCATCCACAGCGACGTGCTGACGTGGATGCGCCGCTGCATGGCCGCGCACTGCGCATCGCGCGATGCAGCGCGGACGGCGCCCAGCGAGGGCACGAGCAGGCCGAGAACGAGCGCGATGACCGCGATCACCACCAGCAGTTCGATCAACGTGAACGCCGGGGCGCCGACGGGCCGCCGGTGACTGTGTCGCGTGTTTCGCATGTGTCGCGCCCCTTTCCCGGAGTTCGATGCCCCGCGAAACCTAGCGTTGTGCGCACAACCACCGCAACCGCGCCGACGCGGTTGTGAAAAAAAGACGCCCGGTCGCGATGACCGGGCGTCTGGTGTAAAGCTTTGTTCAGCGGCCGCTTGCGCGACCGGGCGCGAGTATCGCGGCTCAGGTGGATTCAGCGCTAGCGCTGACGGCGTTCCCGTCCGCGGTGTCTTCCTTGGGCGCATCGTGGGCGTCGAAGTAGAGGTGATCGGCCTCGTCCTTGCGGGTGACGTTGATGCGCTTCTTGCCCTTGAAGTCGCCCAGCAGCAGGCCCTCGGAGAGCGGGTCTTCGATGAACTGGCCGATGGCGCGACGCAGCGGGCGGGCGCCGAAGTCGGGGTTGTAGCCCTTGTCGATGAGGAAGTCCTTGGCCTTCTGATCGAGCACGAGCTCGAGCCCCTGCTCCTTGAGGCGGCTGGTGACCTTGCCCACTTCGAACTCGACGATGATGTTGAGGTCTTCCTTCGTGAGCGGGCGGAAGACGATCACCTCGTCGAGGCGGTTGATGAACTCGGGGCGGAAGTAGCGCT